>JAZHDH010000038.1:0-7002 GCA_036584335.1 Pseudodesulfovibrio sp.
AACGACCGCCAGGCCGCCGCGCCGGACTTCGGCTACACGGGCTGGACCGAGCTGGCGGACGGCGACTTCTTCTGCGCCTACCACCACGGCGGCGGGGACGAACCGGGCTACGAGCCGCTGTTCACCTCGCGCGTCATGGGCGTCCGCTTCTCGCGGGCGGACTTCCGCTAGAATTTGAGATCGTAGATCTTGGACCCGGCCGGAGGGGCCTTGCGGCCGGTGCGGCGCACGGGCTTCCCGGCCCTGCGGTTGCGCTCCGCCTCCTCGGCGTCCAGGGCACGCAGGAACCCCCTGGCCTCCTCCATTTCCGGGTTGATGGCCAGGGCGCGCTCCAGGTGGCGGCGGCAGTCTTCGAAGCGCTGCTTGCCGTGGTAGGCGCGGGCGATGTTGAAATGGAGGTTCTCGTCGTTCTCGTTCACTTCCAAGGCCTTGGAATAATAGCGGATGGAGTCGTCGTACCGGGACTGCTTGCGCAGGTCGATGCCGAACTCGTTGAAGCGGTGGCGCTCGATCTCCCGGAACTCCTCGTCGGTGTTCAGCAGCCGGTCCACCATGTCGCGCAGCTGGGTGAAGTGACGCTGATCGGCATAGACCTCGGCCAGTTCGTCCCCGCCGTCGCCCGCCTCGCGGTCCGGGGCCATGACGGCGTCGATGAAGGCGCGCTCGGCCCGGTCGAGCCGGTCGGCGTTGAACAGGCGGCGGCCCAGGCGGATCTTCTCATGGAGGGAAGTCAGGCAGGGCAGGCTGTTGTTCTGGTAGTAGGAGAGTTCCGGGGTGTAATATTTGAGGAACTCCGCCCTGGGCACCAGCTTGACCACGCCGGAGGGGATGTGGTCGCCATCCAGCGGACGGACCTCGTACACCTCCTCGCTGCGTTTGCGAACGAACCAATAGGTGCTGTTCCGATAGCGAGCCCCCTCGTCCTTCACCCTGTATTCATACTTGGTGCTGTGGGAGTAAACCCCCATCACTTCGCATTCGGCGCTCACGGTTCACCTCGATACCCCGCCGCTCCCGGTTCCCCGGAGGCGGATAGATCATGCCGGCCCGGCCTCCACGCCGGGTTCCCCATCCAGCTCGTAGACGATCTCGTATTCCCTGACGGTCCTGCCCGCGACCACGTCGTACTGGCTGCGGCAGACCAGATCGGCAGCCAGTTCGTGGGCGATAAACAGCCCCAGGGCATCGAAACTCGTCCTGCGAATCCGTCCCTTCTGCCGCGCGTCCAGGGCGTGGTCCCATTCCCCGCCGGGACCAAAGTGGTAGACAAGCCCCCGCAGCGACCGGTCCTCCCAGTACAGGCGCACATGGACCTCCTCGGCCTCCCCCTGGCTGCGAAGGTTGCCCGCACAGTAGTTGCACACGCCCTCGATGCACGCCTGGAAGCGCAGGCAATGCCCCCGGCCGAATCCGTTGGCCAGAAAAAAGGCGTCGATGCCCGCGTTGACGATGTTGACGCCGCCCTTCGCGGGGGGAAAGGACCAACTGGCGACGAAGGGCATGCGCTCCTCCCGATGGAAAGTGAACGGTTTCCCGGATCATTACCCGAAAACGGATGGCGCGGCAATGGCCCCTTGGCTCCGGCCCCGGCTTGGTGCATACTGGGGCCGAACCTCTGACAAGGCGGGGAACCATGGAGCGGACCGACATCGAGCGCATTTTCGAGGCCTATTTCGAGAAATACAAGAAAACCGAAGGAGACCGGACCGCATGGTCCGCCTATTGGACCGAGCACTCGGGCGCGGGCGCCCTGGAGATCAACATGACCAAGTGCCCGCGCGGAACCGTGTTCAAGGTCTTCGTCAACAACAAGAAGGCGGTCGAGATCATCGGCTGGGACGCCTTTTTCCCAGCCATGGAAGCCTTTGCCGGTGAGCACCCCGATCTCTACGACCAGGACGCGTTTTTCGCCGGCATGGAAGCCATGCTGTAGAGCAATACAGGATACGTGATATGCACATTTCCCTTGACTGCGCCGCAACGGCGGCGTAAGGCAAACTACTAAAGTAGTCGGCGACGTCCACGGGGGCGAAGTCGGTAAGCACCGGCCAGCGCTGACGATCGGTGGGCAAAGGGTGATCTGCAAGAGATACTCGCACGTTTCTTGCCCTTCCTTTTGTTTCACCCAGCGGATACCCGCTTCTATTCTATCTTTTTTAATTTTTTGGAGTTTTTTTCAAGATGGCCAAGAACATCTATGTGGGCAACCTGCCCTGGAGTGCAACGGAAGAGGATGTGCGCGCCGCGTTTGAAGCCTACGGCGAAGTTTACTCGGTGAAACTGATCAACGACCGCGAAACCGGCCGTCCCCGCGGCTTCGGCTTCGTGGAGATGGAAGACCAGGGCGCCCTGGAAGCCATCGAGAACCTGGACGGCAGCAATCTCGGCGGCCGCAACCTCAAGGTCAACGAAGCCCGTCCCCGCCCCGAACGCCCCCGCTGGTAGGGCAGGCGGCGACCAATTTCATGGCATAGGCGAGCCCGCCCGAAAGGGCGGGCTTTTCCCGTCTTCAACAGAACTGAGGAGATTGTCGATCGTATGGCAAAAGAAGAAGGAATTACTGTCCAGGGCACCGTCGAGGAAGCCCTGCCCAACGCGATGTTTCGCGTCGAACTCGAGAACGGACACTCCGTCCTCGCCCACATTTCCGGGAAGATGCGCAAGTTTCGCATTCGCGTCATGCCCGGCGACACGGTGACCGTCGAACTGTCACCCTATGATCTCACCCGCGGCCGCATCACCTTCCGCCCTCGCTAGTCCGCTTTTCGCCTTCCCGGTCCGCCGACGGGCCGGGAGCACAGTGCCATAAACGATCGGTACCGACGCGCTCCGGCGCGTGAACGGGCGAAGTCGTTTTGCGTCCGCGCCCTACCGAACCGCGCAACCATTCTTACACCAAGGCATACATGAAGACTTTTCAGGAACTCGGCCTTTCCGAGCCGACCCTGGCGGCCCTGGCCTCCAAGGGCTTTGAAAACCCCACCCCGATCCAGGAGCGGACCATCCCGCTGCTGCTCGCGGGCAACATCGACATCGTGGGCCAGGCCCAGACCGGCACCGGCAAGACCGCAGCCTTCGGCCTGCCCATCATCGAAGTCGCCGAAGAACAGGCGGGCCGCGTCCAGGCCCTGGTCCTGACCCCCACGCGCGAGCTGGCCATCCAGGTGGCCGAGGAAATCAACTCGATCAAGGGCGAAAAACGGCTGCGCGTGCTGCCGGTCTACGGCGGCCAGGCCATCCACATGCAGATCGGCGCGCTCCGGCGCGGCGTGGACGTGGTGGTCGGCACTCCCGGCCGGATCATGGACCATCTGTCGCGCGGCACCCTGCACCTGGACAGCCTCGACTTCTTCGTCCTCGACGAGGCGGACGAGATGTGCAACATGGGCTTTGTGGACGACGTGCGCGAAATCCTCAAGTCCGCCAATCCGGACCGGCGCACCCTGCTCTTCTCGGCCACCATGCCCCGCGAGGTCATGCGCATCGCCGCCGAATTCATGGGCGATTTCAAGACCGTCCGCATCGAGGCAGGGCAGACCGATTCGCCGCTGACCCGCCACGTCTTCCACGAAATGGACGACTCCGAGCGGTTCGAGGCCCTGTGCCGGGTCATCGACGCCCAGCCCGAATTCTACGGCCTGGTCTTCACCCGCACCCGGGCCGACGCCGACCGGGTGGCCGAAAAACTGACCGAGCGCGGCTACCCGGCCGAGCCCATCCACGGCGACCTTTCCCAGCCGCGCCGCGAGGAAATCCTGAACCGGTTCCGCTCGCGCCGCGCCACCATCCTGGTGGCCACCGACGTGGCCGCGCGCGGCATCGATGTGCCGGACCTGACCCACGTGGTCAACTTCGCCCTGCCCCAGGACCCGGCCACCTTCGTCCACCGCACCGGCCGCACCGGCCGCGCCGGCAAGCAGGGCATGGCCATCTCCCTCATCGCGCCCGGCGAATTCCGCAAGCTCATGTACATCACCAAGAGCGTCGGCATCGACATCGCCAAGGCCCCGCTGCCCCGCATCCAGGACGTGATCTACTCCAAAAAGAGCCGGATGACCGCCCGCCTGGAATCGATCATGGAGGAAGGGCCGCACGACGCCTATGCGGCCATGGCCCGTGAACTGATGGAGGAAAAGGACCCGGTGGAGGTCATCGCCGCCCTGCTGCGCGACCGCTTCGGCGACGAGCTGGTGGAATCGAGCTACCGCGAGATCGTCCCGGCGGCCCCCGGCCACGGCGGCCGCGCCGACCTGGTCTGCGAACTGGGCCGCGTCCACGGCATGACCCCGAAAGAATTCGTGGAGTTCGTGTCCGACGCCGCCCGGATCAAGCCCTTCGCCATCCAGCACGTCCGCGTCCAGGCGGCCCGGACCACCTTCTCGGTGCCTGCGGCCGACGCCGAGCGGGTCATCGCCCGCGTCAACGACCGCGACGGCCACCCGCTGATCACGCGCGGCCAGTTCAAGAAACCCGCCTATCGGCCCGACTTCAAGAAGTCCGGCCCGCCCAAGCGCGGCCCCCGGCCTTTCAAAAAGCCGTACAAGAAATAGGAATGCCTCCGGCGGCGCTTTCAGCGGGACCAGAGAACCTCTTGCAAGAGGTTCTCTGGACTCTCCAGAACTTTTTATCTCCGCTTCGCGGGGTGGGCGGAGAGATGAAAGAGATGCCCAATCAACAATGCATTCGCAATGTTACATTTCTTCCATGGCGGGATATCTTTTTTTATTGAACGACAAACGCTTCGGCATATCACCTTACACCCGAAACACCCTCGGCACGCCCGTGGTGTCTTCCACCCGGTAGCCCGCGTCGGCGATGCGGGCGCGCAGCTCGTCGGACAGGACGAAGTCCTTGGCCTCGCGCGCCTTCTGGCGGTCGGCCACCATGCCCTGCACTGCGCCGGGCAACTCGCCCAGGGGCACGGGCATGCGCCCGAAATCCACGATGCCCAGGATGGCGTCCACCGCCTTCAGGCCGTCCAGGCAGGCCCGCGCGGCCGCGCCGGTCAGCGCGCCCGAAGCGGCGAAATTGTTGACCTGTTTCACGAACTGGAACAGCACCGGCCAGAACCGGTGCAGGGCCAGGTCCTCGTCCAGGGCGGACCGAAACCCCGCCTTGAGGTCGAACACGGCCTGCTCCACTTCCGGAGCCACCGCGTCGCCCTTGGCTTCCAGCCCCAGGGTCAGGGCGGCGGCCGCCTCCTGCACCTTGCGCCAGTTGCGCGCCCACATGGCCAGGTTGTCGTCGGACGCGCACAACGGCTTGCGCCCGGCCACCGAGAGCATCCAGCATCGGGCCGCGCGCCAGCCGCCCAGGGCTTCGGCCACAAGGGAAATGTCGCGGTCCGCGCAGTCGGTGGCCTGCTGGCTGAGCATCCACGCCTGCAGCTCGCGACCGGCGGCGGACCAGATGGCCCGCAGGTTCTCCAGGTGCGGGAAGCGGTGCTTCTCGCTGCCGATCATGACGTCGATGCGCGGCAGGGTGACCAGGGCCGTGGCCGCGTGCTGGAGGAACCAGCTTGGCCGGACGTTGCCCCACTGCGTCTCCAGCACCTCGCCGCGCTTGAGGTCGAGGAGCGAGGCGCGCTTGAGCAGGGTGAAATCGAGCGGATTGTCCTTGACGTAGGCGTCCAGGTCCACGGTGCGGCCGCCGGAGACCTTGTCCATGTCCATGGCCCCGATCTCGCCGTACCGCTTGTCGCGGAAGACATCGAAATACACGCTGCGGAGCTTCTCGTAGGCCAGCCCCTTGCCCAGCAGCTTGCGGCACAGGTCCAGCGCGGCCTCCTCGCCCCGGGAGGACAGGGGAAATTCCACGCTATCCTCCACGCCCAAGTCCGCAGCCCGGCCGAGGACGGCCTCGCGCCGCTGCGCGGCGAATCCGGCCCTGTCCCAGCCCGCCTCGCGCGCCCCGGCCAGGGTGCGGTCGTCCATGTCCGTCAGGCCCACGGCAGCGCGGACGTCCACCCCGCGCGCAGCCAGGTGACGCCGCAGCACGTCCAGAATGACCACGCGCCGCCAGGCGTCCGGGCCGTCCACGTTGTCCAGGCTCGGCCCCATGGTGTAAAGCCCCACGCCGCCTCCGGTGCGCAGGTGCTTCTCCGCGCCGGAGGCCATGTCGAAGAGCGTCATGGTGCTGGCGTCGCGCTGGCGGTAGAGGTGGGTGGAAAGGTAGCGCTCGCCGCTGTCCGGGAAAATAACCACGATCAGGCCGGAATCCAGCCGCTCGGCCAGCTGCACGGCCCCGCCGAAGGCCGCGCCCGAGCTCATGCCGACGAAGATGCCCTCCTCGCGCGCCAGGCGGCGGCAGTTGTCGAAGGCGACCTCGTCCTCCACGCGCAGGATCTCGTCGAGCTGCGTCTTGTCATAGATGCCGGGCGGATAGGACTCCAGCATGTTCTTGAGGCCCTGGATCTTGTGCCCGGCATAGGGCTCCACGGCGGCCACATGGACCGCGCCCATCTCGTGCAGCCGCCTGGCGACGCCCATGGCCGTGCCCGAGGTCCCGAGCGTCATCACGCAGTGGGTCACCGCGCCGCCGGTCTGGTTCCATATCTCCAGGCCGGTGCCGTTGTAGTGGGCCTCGATGGAGGCGGGGTTGTTGTACTGGTCCATGAGCACGTACTTGTCCGGCTCCTCGCGGGCGTAGCGGTAGGCCTGCTCGATGGCCCCGTCCGTGGCCAGGTGGCCCGGGGTCAGCTCCAGGTCCGCGCCGTAGGCGGCCATGATCATCTTGCGCTCCTCGCTGGCCGTCTCGGGCATGATCAGCTTGATGCGGTAGCCCTTGATGGCCGCGACCATGGCCAAACCCACGCCGGTGTTGCCCGACGTGGCCTCGATGATGGTCTTGTCCCGGGTCAGCTCGCCCGACGCCTCGGCCGCCGCGATCATGGAGGCGGCCACGCGGTCCTTGATGGAGCCGCCCGGATTGCGGGACTCGATCTTGGCCAAAATCTTGACGCGGGGATTGGGATTGAGGTGGCGGATCTCCACCAGCGGGGTG
>JAZHDH010000039.1:0-7000 GCA_036584335.1 Pseudodesulfovibrio sp.
CCCTGTCCATGAAGGAACTGGCCCAGGACCCGTGGGACACCGTGGCCGCCACCTTTGCCGAGGGCGACAAGGTCACCGGCAAGGTCGTGCGCCTGGCGGACTTCGGCGCTTTCGTCGAAATCGCCCCGGGCATCGACGGGTTGGTCCACGTCTCGGAAATGAGCTACACCCAGCGCGTGAACAAACCCGCCGACTTCGTCAGGGAAGGCCAGCAGGTGTCGGTCAAGATCAAGTCCATCGACCCGGCCACCCGGCGCATCGGTCTGTCCATGAAGGACGCCGAGGGCGACCCGTGGCTGGACGCGGCCGACCGGTACAAACCCGGACAGAAGGTCACCGGCACCGTGGAGAAGCAGGAGCAGTTCGGCATCTTCATCATGCTGGAGCCGGGCATCACCGGCCTGCTGCCGAAGTCAGTCATCGCCCGGAGCGAAAAGCCGGCCGAGTTCGAGAAACTGCACGCGGGCGACAGCGTGGAAGTGGTCATCGGCCAGGTCAAGGCGGCCGAGCGCAAGATTTCGCTGGCCACCGGCAGCGAACAGGATAACGGCGACTGGAAGGAATACGCCCCGGCCGCCAAGCAGCAGCGCACCGGCGACTCCGGCGGCGGGAGCGGCATGGGCCTGCTCGGAGCCAAGCTTCAGGAAGCGCTCAAGAACAAGAAATAAGGCAACGGAAGGCCCGGCCCGCAAAGGCCGGGCCTTCTCTTTCCGGGCTTTGAAACAGGGGGGTCAGAACGGCGCGGAGACCTCGGCGGTGAAGCCGGGCAACTCCACCCGCTGGTGGTGCAGGTGCATGGGCTCCCCTTCCCGGCCGTCGCCGTAGAGCGGGTCGCCGATGATGGGGTGGTCGATGGAGGCCAGATGCGCCCGGATCTGGTGGCGGGCACCCCGGGCGATGAGACAGAGTACCCGCGAGGTGTCGGCCCTGCGGTCATGGCCCACGGCCTTCACGTCGGTCCAGCGGCCGGGATCGGGGTCCGGTTCGTCGAGCACGCGCGTGGTGGCCCGGTCGGCGGTGTCCAGCCGACTGCGGACGGTGACCATGCCGTCCAGCCTTCCCCGGACCTCGGCCAGGTAGAATTTCCTGATGATCCCCGTCTCCTCGGCTCTGCGCCAGATCGACTCGCCCTCGGGGTTCAGGGCGGCCAGCAGCAGCCCCGAAGTGAGAAAATCGAGCCGATTGAGCAGGACAGGCACCTCGCCCGGGACCAGATCGGCCAGGACGGCCTCCGCGCACGGGCCTTCCTTTCCGGCGATGGCGGCGGAATGAACACCGCCCGGCTTGTACACGGCCACAAAATTCCTGGTCTTCGCCACCACCAGCAGACCGAGGTCTGCGGGCGAGGCCGGTCCGGCCTCCTCGGGCAACAATTCGATCCGCTGACCGGCCGCGACCTTGTAACCCGGGCCGCGCGGGCAGTCGTCCACCAGCACCCGGCCCTCTTCGCACAGACGCCGACGCAGGCGCAGGCCCGAATCCGGCAACACCGTCTCAGTCACCCGGTCCAGCCGCTCCCCGGCGCTCGCCTCCGCCACTCTCATCGACTTGTTTTCCGCCATGGGCACACCCTAGCCGCCCCCTCCTCGGCCTGCAAGAACTTCCAACTCCATTGACGCTCTTTCCAAATACGCCTACAACGGACATTCCAACCTGAAATCATGGCACAAGGAGCGGATATGACTACGGAAGTACTCTGGATATCGGCCAGGGAAATCGACACGCTCGGCCTCACCATGCCGCAGATAATGGATGCGGTGGAAGCCGGTTTCGCCGCCCTTGGTCGCGGCGAGGGCGAGATGCCCGCCAAAATCGGCATCCATCCGCGCCACGACTGCTTCATCCACGCCATGCCCTGCTATCTGGGGGGCAATGTGGACCGCGCGGGCATCAAATGCGTCTCCGGCTATCCGCCGAACCCGGCCAAGGGCTTTCCGTACATCACCGGCGTCATGGTGCTGATCGACTCCGAAACCGGCCTGCCCACAGCGATCATGGACGCGGGCTGGGTCACGGCCTGGCGCACCGGCGCGGCCTCGGGCGTCTACGCCCGCCATTTCGGCGATCCGGACGCCGCCTCCGTGACCATCGTCGGCACGGGCGTCCAGGGCCGCCTGAACCTCCTGGCCATGCGCGAGGTCTTCCCCAAGCTCGATCAGGTCTATTGTTACGATCTGCATGACACCTCGGTGCAGCGGTTCATCGACGACATGCAGCCCAAGCTGCCCGGCGTCGCGTTCACCCCCTGCTCCGAACTGCGCGACGCCGTCAGCGACGCGGACGTGGTCATCACCTGCACGCCCATCGTGGAAAAGCCGGATAGGTCCATCCCCCGCGCCTGGCTCGGAGAAAACTGCCTGGCCATCGCCGTGGACTACGACGCCGCATTCCACGAGGACGTGTTCGCGGACGCGAACTTCACCTGCGACAACCGCAACCAATACGTCTGGACCCAGGAGTTGGGCACTTATTTCCAGAACGGCTATCCCCGCCCGGCGGACATCGACGCCGACATGTGCGAAGTCTGCGCAGGCAAAAAATCCGGGCTGCGCACCGGCAGGCGCGGCGCCGTGCTCATGGGCATCGCCAGCCACGACGTCATGACTGCGGACCTGATCCACAGGAAGGCCCTGGCCGCAGGCGTCGGGACCAGGGTCGAGCTATAGGCCATGGCGGGATTTCTCTGGGTCCTGGCCGCCGCCTTCATGTGGGGGCTGATCGGCGTCTTCACCAAGTACATCCTGGCCGAGGGAATCAGCGCGCTGGAAATCGCCTTCTGGCGCGCCAGCCTGGCCTGGGTGATGTTTCTCGTGCACGCCGGTGTACGCGGCCAGCTTCGGGCGCACCGCCACGACCTGCCCGCCCTGTTCGGGTTCGGCTTCATCTGCGTCACGCTCTTTTACGGCTCCTACCAGATGGCCATCCGCGACGTGGGCATGGCCCTGGCCGCCGTGCTGCTCTACACCGCCCCCGCCTGGGTCGCGCTCATGTCCTGGGCCGTACTCAAGGAGACCATGACCGCCACCAAGACGGCGTGCGTGACGATGACCATCCTCGGCGTGGCCTGCATCAGCCTGGGGCCTCAACTCCTGAGCGGCTCGGCCATTCCCCTGAACACCTTCGGCTTGGCCGCCGGGCTTATTTCGGGCTTCACCTACGCCCTGTACTACATCTTCGGGAAGAAATACCTGCACAAGTACGCCACCCCGACGATCTTCGTCTACGCCCTGCCCTTCGGCGCGCTGCTGCTGCTGCCCTTCGTGGATTTCCACCCCAAAAGCCTGTATACCTGGACCATGCTCATCGGACTGGCCGCCGTCACCTCCTACGGCGCGTTCAATGCCTACTACGCCGGGCTCAAGCTGCTCGACGCCACCCATGCGTCGGTCATCGCCACCTTCGAGCCGGTGGTGGCCGCCGTATTCGCCTACCTGCTCTTCGGCGAAAAATTCTCGGCCCTGGGCTACATGGGCAGCTCCCTGGTCATCGCGGCCGTGTTCCTGGTGGTGCTGACGGGCAGCCGGGCCGTGCAGGAAGAGGGATAACCATGTCCGAGCTGCGGCAGGTCAAGGCGTCCGCCGGGTCGGGCAAAACGTACCAGTTGACCCGCCGCTTCCTCGCCCTGCTGGACGGCGCGGACCCGCACGGCGTTCCCCGCGCCTGCTCCACCGGTCCCGGAGAGGGCTACACCTGGCACGAACTCATGGCCGTGACCTTCACCAACAAGGCGGCCAGCGAGATGAAGGAGCGCGTCATCGCCGCGCTCAAGCAAAGCGCCCTCGAATGCGGCGACCCCGGCGACGCGCCCTGCCCGCCGCAGACCGCCCGCCGTGTGCTCGGCTCCGTCCTGCGCAGCTACCACCGACTGAACATCCGGACCATCGACTCCCTGCTCACCCTGCTGCTGCGCCTCTTCGCCCTGGAGTTCGGCATCCGGCCGGATTTCCAGATCGTCTTCGACGAACCCGCCCTGTTCGACACAGCCTACGACCACTTCCTGGGGCAGGCCGAGGCCGACGGGGCCGAGCGCAACCTGCTGGCCGGGGCCATCACAGCCCTGATCGTCACCGAGGAAAAGGAGGGGTTCTGGCTGCGCGACACCATTCGCGAGCGGCTGCTCAAGCTGGTCCAGTTCCTGCGCGGCAGCCGGGCGCCGCTGGACACCGACCAGGAGTCCCTGCGCCAGGCCATGGCCGGGAACCTGGCGGAACTCCGGCGCCACGCCGAAACCCTGCGGGAAATGCTCGAAACCTCCGGACTGCCCGTGGCCGCCCACTTCGCGAATTTCCTGGGCAAATGCCTGGCCGCCGACCTGTTCCATCCGCCGAGCGACTCCGCCTACGAGCGCAAGGAATGCCTGCGCGACTGCGTGAACAAGGCGGGCAAGGACCGCGTGACCGACGCCCTGGAAGCAGCCTACGGAGCCTTCAAGACGGCCTGCGCCGACTACCGGCGCGACCACGCCGCGCTCATGGGCGCGTACCACCTGGCCCCCACCGTGCGCATCGCCGCCCGGCTGCTGGAGGGCATGGAAGACCTGCAAAGGCAAAAAGGCACGGTCCTCGGCGCGGACCTGGCCGGATTCGTGGACACGCTGCTTTCCTCGGACGAAGCCGTGTCCGAAGCATACTGCCGCCTTGGCTGCCGGTTGCACCACCTGCTGGTGGACGAATTCCAGGACACCAGCCGAGAGCAGTGGCGGGCCATCACCCCGCTCTCGGGCGAGTGCCTGGCCAAGGGCGGCTCACTCTTCTACGTGGGCGACGTCAAGCAGGCCATCTATGGCTGGCGCGGCGGCGACCAGGACCTCTTCGACGAGGTGCTGAACCAGCCGGGCCTGGCCGAACTGACCGAAACGCACACATCCAGCACCCTGCCCGACAACTGGCGCAGCTTCGAGAACGTGGTCGCGTTCAACAACGACTTTTTCAGCCACTTCGAATCCGCAGACCTGGCCGAGGAACTGGCCGGGGACCTGTTCCGCGACGCGCCCGAGGACTTCCGCGCCGATTTCGCGGCCGAGTTGTCGCGCAACTTCGCTGGCTGCGCCCAGTCCGTGCCGGACCGCCACGCGGGCACCGGCGGCTATGTGCGCATGGAGCGGGTCGAAGGCGGCAAAAACGAGGAGGTGGAAGGCCAGACCCTGGAACGGCTGGCCGAACTGATGGACGAACTGACGGCCCGCCGCCCGTACCGCGACATCGCCGTGCTGGTGCGCAGCAAGGCCCACGCCGAACTGGTCTGCGACCTGCTGGTGGAGCGGGGCATCCCGGTCATCACCGAGAACAGCCTGCGCCTCGACCGCCACCCCATCGTCCGCCAGTTGGCGGCGTTCCTGGCCTTCCTCGATTTTCCGCGCGACGACCTCTCCTTCCTGACCTTCGTCACCGGCCGCGAGGTATTCCTGGCCGAGTCCGGCCTCGACGCCGGGGCGCTGCACGACTGGCTGGTGCGCCCCCGCAAGCGGCCGCTGGGCGTCTGCTTCCGCGAGGACTTCCCCGAGCCGTGGCGGCGACTCATCGAGCCGTTCTACAACCAGTCCGGGCTGATGACGCCCTACGACCTGGCCCAGGAAACCCTGCGCGCCTGCCGCGTGTCCGACCGCCATCCCGAAGCGGAACTCTATGTGCGCCGCTTTCTGGAGGTGATTCACCTGGCCGAGGAGAACGGCTACGGCTCCCTCTCCGCCTTCCTCGAATACTGGGAAAACCAGTCGGGCGAGGAAAAGGTGCCCCTGCCGGAGAATATCGACGCGGTCCGGATCATGACCATCCACAAGTCCAAGGGCCTCGAATTCCCTGTGGTCGTGGTCCCCTTCCACCACTGGAAGGCGTCCCCGGACAAGGACTTCGCCGTACGCGCCCACAAAGGCCGCCGGGTGCTGACCCGAATGACCAAGGACCTCGGCCAGCCCTACTACGCCAGCCTGGGCCGGGCCGTCCGCGAGCAGTTGAACCTGCTCTACGTGGCCTGGACGCGCGCCCGCGAGGAGCTCTACGGATTCTACACCGAGGCCTCGGCCGACCGCCCCGCCATGACCGCCATAAACCGGTTCCTGGACCCGGGCGGGGAGCGGTACGAATACGGGAAAATCCCGGCGCCAGGCGCTTCCTCCGAACGCACGGCCGCGCCGCTGCCGCGCGCGCTGCCCCCGGAGGACGACCCCGCGCAGCTCATGGCCTGGCTGCCGCGCCTGCGCGTCTACCGCCACAACCTGGACGAATATTTCTACAACGAACGGATGCGCGGCGAGGTGGCCCACCGGACCATGGAGTACCTGCGCGTCACCGGCGACGACGCGGCGGACGTGGACCGGGCAGTGCGCCTCGCCCTGTGCGACTTCCCGGCCCTGGGCGCGCTGACCGACGACGAACAGGCGCGGCTCGACGCGGATTTGCGCGCCATGACCGCCTGGGCCGTGGCCCAACCGGGCCTGCGCGACTGGCTGGCCGGGGGCGAACGCGAGCCCGAAGTCATGGACAAGGACGGCAATTTCAAGCGGTTCGACCTCCTCTACCATGGCGAAACCACGGTAGTGGCGGATTTCAAGACCGGCCAGCCATCGCCCAAGAACCGGGAGCAGGTGCTCGACTACCTGCGCATCCTTTCGCGGCTGCCGGGCTGCTCCAAGACGCCGGAAGGGTACCTGGTCTACCTCGACCTGCGGGAAATTCATCCCGTCCGGGAGGATGCGTAGATGCAGCAGCCCATCCTGCTCATCCCCTGGCACGCCGACTTCATCGAGGGCCTTGGCCGCCATCTGGTGGCGCGGCCTGACTTCGACGAACTGACCGTGCTCTTTCCGCACAACCGCCCCCGGCGCTACCTCAAGGCGTTTTTCAAGAGCCGCGCCGATCTGCCGCGTCCCTGCCGGCTGCCGCGCATGGCCTCCATCGCCGAATTCGCCGCCGGGCTGCGCCGCGAACTCGGCCCCGAACCGGTGATCCCGGCCAACCGGCTCGACCTGGTGGAGATGCTCCACGCCATCGTCGGCGACCTG
>JAZHDH010000040.1:0-6998 GCA_036584335.1 Pseudodesulfovibrio sp.
CCCCAGCACCCGGGCCGCCCGGCCCATCTCCTCGGGGATGGCCGCGTAGTCCGGGGTCAGGTCGGCGTGGCTGCCGCCGGTGTCGACCACCACCAGCGTGTACCCCGCCGCCTCGAAATCGAAATCCACGGTGCGGACCACGGGAAATTCCGGATTCTCGAAATCGATGGCGACCACGCCCTGCCAGGCGCAGGCCAGCTGGTCCATCAGCCCGCACGGCTTGCCGAAGTGGACGTTCTCGGCCGCCCGGCCGCAGCGGGCCAGGGTCACCGGGTCGATGGCCCCGCCGTTGTACAGCTCGCTGACGACGCGGCCCATGCAGACCTCGAAGGCCGCCGACGAGCTGAGCCCCGCGCCCATGGGCACATCCCCGGCCACGCACGCCTCGAACCCGCCCACGGTCCACCCGGCCGCGCGCAGGGCGTGGGCCACGCCGCGCACCAGGGCCACGGGCGCGCCGCGCTCCTCCGGGCGCGGCTCCAGGTCGTCCAGCCGGACATCCATCGTTCCCGGAAACCCTTCGGACCGGACCCGGATGCACCCGTCGTCCGTGGGCGCGGCCAGGGCCAGGCAGTCGAAGTGCACACCGGCGGCCAGGACCACGCCGTGATTGTGGTCCGTGTGGTTGCCGCCCAGCTCGGTGCGGCCCGGCACGCTGACCAGCACGGCCCGCTCGGATCGGCACTTCTCCATGCGCTGGATCAGGGAAAGATAGCGCTGGCGCTGCACGGCCACGCCGTCCGGGCCGTAGAACCCGGCCAGGAGCGCGTCCAGCCCGCCGCCCTCCACGAGACGGCGATAGGCGGCAGGCGCGCCCATCACGCGCCCTCCAGGTAGTGGACCTCGGACAGGGCGCGCAGCCGGTCGGCTGCGGCCTCGGGCGTGATGTCGCGCTGGGCCATGGCCAGCATCTCGAAGCCGACCATGAACTTCTTGACCGAGCGCGAGCGCAGCAGGGGCGGATAATAGTGCAGGTGGAAATGCCAGTGGGGATGGTCCGCGCCGTCCGTGGGCTGCTGATGGATGCCCATGGAGAACGGAAAGGAGGTCTGGAACAGGTTGTCGTAGCGCACGTTCAGCCGGACCATGGCGTCGGCCAGGCCGCGCCGCTCGCCCGGGTCCATGTCGAGGATGGAGCCCATGTGCCGCTTGGGCAGGATCATGGTCTCGAAGGGCCAGGTGGCCCAGAACGGGACGACCACGGCGAAGTCGTCGTTCTCCAGCACCACCCGCCGCGCCTCGTTGCGCTCGCGGCGCAGGTAGCGACAGAGCAGGCACTCGCCCCGCCCGTCCAGGTGCGCCCGCTGCCGGGCGTCCTCCAGCGCGGGCTGCACCGGCACGCTGCCCGTGGCCCATATCTGGCCGTGGGGATGCGGATTGGAGCAGCCCATGACCGCGCCCCGGTTCTCGAAAATCTGGACGTAGCCGATCCCGCGCCGATCACCCAGGGCGCGAAACTCGTCGCACCAGCAGTCGACCACGGCGACCGCCCGGTCCACGCCCAGGCGGGCCATGGACAGGTCGTGGCGCGGGGAATAGCAGATGACGCGGCAGGTCCCGGGCTCGGGCTCGGCGATCAGCAGGTCGTCGGCGGGCAGGTCGTCGGCGGTCGGCGGGGCATCGGGCGGATCGGGCAGCAGCGCGGCGAAATCGTTGGTGAAGGCATAGACGCCGTCGTAATCGGGGTTGACCGCGCCCCCGGCGCGGACGTTGCCGGGGCACAGGTAGCAGCCGGGGTCGTGGGCGGGCAGGGTCGCGCGATCCGGCGCTTCCTCCTGCCCCTGCCAGGGACGCTGGGTGCGGTGGGGCGAAACCAGGACCCACTCGCCCGTGAGCGGATTGAGCCGCCTGTGCGGATAGTCGTCGAAAACCATGCCTGCCCCGCGATCCTTGCCCTGTTCTCCGATTTGCTCCGCCCCTGAAAACGGGAAAATCCGCCCCCGCAAACGTTGCCGCAAACGTTTGCGACACCTTTTCGCAACAAAGCACACGGCCGCGAAAGTGTCAAGACGGAACGGGAAAAATCACCGGTGGGCGGGCAAAACGGTCCGCAGGAAGGAAAAATGGCGGCCTTTCCGGCCAACATGCCGAAAAGACCGCCGTTTCGTGCGTTTTTCGTTTCCCGGAGGGTGGCCGGTCACCGGGGCGGGATCTGGGAGAGGACCTGGCCGACCAGGGCGGCGGCCGGAACGGAGAAGCACAGCCGCGCGGCCGTCTCCCCGAACGAGACATCCAGGTACACGGTCTCGCCGTGCTGGAAACTCCCGGCGCCCACGGCCGTGACCAGGGGCAGTTCCACGGCCTCGCCCTCGTCGAAGCCGATGGGCGTCATGCCCTCGCGCTCCGGCCCGGCGTCGGCCTGGCTCATGTTCGCCAGGGCCTCGGCCATGGCCGGGGCCGCGTCCAGGCTCACCGGCAGGTAGACCCCGCCGAACTGGAACAGGCAGACCGGGTGCTCCTCCAGAAGCAGGGCCTGGGTCGGCTCGTCGAAGCGCTCGATGAGGTACGGCCCGTTGTCGCCGAATTCGATTCGCTGTCCTTCGTCGGTCATGACGCCCCCTAGCCCACGTAGGAGCAGCAGTAATCCGCGATGGTCCTGACCTGGAGCTTGAACCGGGACCGGCCGGGCACGTCGAAGCTCTGGCCGCCGGTGACGGCGGTCCACTGGTCGCAGCCGGGCAGAAGCACCTGCATCTCGCCGCTCAGGATTTCCATGATCTCGGGCTTGTCCGTGCCGAACTCGTAGTCGCCGGGGAGCATGATCCCCAGCGTCTTGACCGATCCGTCGGGGAACGTGACCACCCGGCTGGTGACCTTGCCGTCGAAATAGATGTTGGCTTCCTTGCGTACCGTGACGCCTGCGAATTCGGACATGACTGCTCCTGTTGCTGGTGAATATCCCTTCCCGCCCCTTGCGCGGCGACGGTATACCGGTATACTGGGCGCTCCCCGACACCGTCAACCGCATCAGGACCCACGCATGAAGAAAATTCGTTTCGGCATCCTCGGCACCGCAAAAGTCGCCCGCGAAAAAGTCATCCCCGCCCTGTGCGCGACGCGGTTCGCCGAGGTGGCGGCCATCGCCTCGCGCACGCCCGATTCCGCCGCCCGGGCGGCAAAGGCCCTGTCCATTCCCAAGGCCCACGGCTCCTACGAGGCGTTGCTGAACGACCCCAAGGTGGACGCGGTGTACATCCCCCTGCCCAACCACCTGCACGTTCCCTGGACCATCCGGGCCATGGCCGCAGGCAAGCACGTGCTCTGCGAAAAACCCATGGGGCTGACCGGCGACGAGGTCAACCGGCTCATCGACGCCACCACCCGATACCCGGACATCAAGGTCATGGAGGCGTTCATGTACCGCCACCACCCGCAGTGGGAGGAGGTCAAGCGCATCGTGAACCACGGCGAGATCGGCGAAGTGGCGGCCATCCACACCGAATTTTCCTACTGCAACACCGACCCCGGCAACATCCGCAACCAGGCCGACACGGGCGGCGGCGCGCTCATGGACATCGGCTGCTACCCCGTCTCCCTGTCCCGCTTCCTGCTGGGCGCGGAACCGAGGCGGGTGATGGGCGTCATGGACCTCGACCCCGCCTTCGGCACGGACCGGAACGTCTCAGGCCTGCTCGACTTCGCGGGCCGCATCTCGACCTTCACCTGCTCCACACAGGGAGCGAAACACCAGCGCGTGTCCATCCTCGGCTCCACCGGCCGCATCGACATCCCCCTGCCCTTCAACCCCCTGCCCGACAGCCCGGCGCAGATCATCCTCCAGCGCGACCACCTCGACGACCCGGACCATGCGCTCAAGACCGTGACCTTCCCCCTCTGCGACCAGTACGCACTGATGGCCGACCGCTTCGCCCGCGCCGTGCTCGACGACGCGCCCGCGCCCGTGGGGCTGATCGACGCCTGGGCCAACATGCACGTCATCGACGCCCTGCGCGAGAGCGCGGCCACCGGCCAGTGGGTGGCCTGCTGATCCGGGGCCGGGCGCAGCGCCCGCCGACCGAAACAAGCGATTGACGCGCCCGGCAAAAAGCGGGAACATCGCGCCATGTCTGCCGAAAACCGCTGCTGTTTCGTCAATGTCAACGGGTACTCCCTGGACGGGAAGAACACCCGGTTCTCCTCCCTGGCCATGGAAGACGGCCGCATCGCCGCCGTGGGCGGACCCGGGGCCGTCGCCTCCCTGATCGCTGCGGGCTGGCCCGTGCGCGACCTGAGCGGGCGGACCATGCTCCCGGGGTTCATCGACGCCCACCAGCACCTCGGGCTCACGGCTCAGGTCCTGGGCGGACTGGACCTGGGCGCGGCCCGGTCCATGGACGAACTGCTGGCCGTGGTGGACGACGGATATGCGGCGGGCGACCCGGGCCACTGGGTACTCGGCTGCCGCCTGAACGAGCTGAATCTGCGGGAAAAGCGGCTGCCCCGGCGCGAGGACCTGGACCGCGCCTGCCCGGACCGCCCGGCCATGCTCGTCCACGCCTCCTGGCACCTGTGCGTGCTCAATTCCCGCGCCCTCACGCTGCTGGCCCCCCCGGCCGACCTGCTGGGCATGGACCGGGAAAACGGCCGCCCCACGGGCGTGATCCGCGACCCCGGCACGCTCACCCACGTCTTTCCCCGCGTCAGCCGCCTGACCCCGGACGCGGTCAAGCTGGACCGCTTCCGCACGGCCTGCCGCGCGGCCATCCGCCAGGGCGTCACCACCCTGCACTGCCTGGAGGGCGGCGACTTCGGCCCCGGCGACACCCCGCTGGTGGCCCGGAACCGCGACACCCTGCCGCTGAACACCGTGATCTGGAACCAGGTCATGGACATCGACGAGACCGTGTCCCTGGGGCTGCCGCGCATCGGCGGCTGCATCTGCGCCGACGGGGCCATGTCCGCCCGCACCGCCGCCCTGCTCGAGCCCTACAGCGACGACCCCGGCAACTACGGCGCGCTGACCTTCACCCAGCGGCAGATGGACGCGTTCGTCATGGCCGCCCACAAGGCGAACCTCCAGGTGGCCGTGCACTGCGAGACCGACGGGGCCATCGAGCAGGTGCTTTCGGCCATGGAAAAGGCCCTGGCCGCCCACCCGCGCGCCGACCACCGCCACCGCATCGAGCACTGCGAGATCCCGACCCTGGACCAGCTGGACCGCATGGCGGACCACGGCATCCTGGCCTCCATGCAGCCCGCCTTCTTTCCGCATCTGGTGGACTGGGACGACTACGAATCCCGGTTCGGCCCGGAGCGCATGCGGCGCATCCACCCTTACCGGACCATGCTCGACAAGGGCGTGCGCCTGTGCGGCGGCTCGGACTGCCCGATCACGCCCTACTCGCCGCTGACCGGCATCCAGGCCGCCGTGCTCCACCCGCTTGCGGCCGAGCGGCTGACCCGCGAGGAAGCCGTGCGCCTCTTCACTTCGGACGCCGCCTTCGCGGGCTTCGAGGAACGCGAGCGCGGGACCATCGAACCGGGCAAGGCGGCCGACCTCGCGGTCCTGGCCGACGACCCCTTCGCGGTCGCGCCCGAATCCATCGCCACGATCGCGGTGGCCGAAACATACTGCGCGGGCGTCCGCCACGCGTTCGAGGACTGACCTTCCCGCGCAACCGGCCTACGCCGACAGCCCGACAGGAGACGACCATGTGGAAACGATCGGTCTGCACCAAGGACTGCCCCGACACCTGCGGCCTGCTGGTCAGGGTGGAAAACGGCCACGTAACGGCGGTCAAGGGCGACCCCGACCACCCCTTCACCAACGGCTTCATCTGCCGCAAGGCGGCCGCCTTTCCGGCCCATGTACATTCGCCGGACCGCATCACCACGCCTCTCAGGCGCACCGGCCCCAAAGGCTCGGGCAAGTTCGCGCCCATATCCTGGGACGAAGCCCTGGACGAAGTGGCCGAGCGCATCCGCGCCGTGGCCCAGGAATCCGGCCCCGAGGCCATCCTGCCCTACTCCTACGCCGGGCACATGGGCATCATCCACCGCCACGCGGGCCACGCCTTCTTCAACCGGCTCGGGGCCAGCGGACTCAAGTACACCATCTGCGCGGCCGCCGCATCGGCCGGGCTGAAGGTCAGCCTCGGCTCCGGCCCCGGCGCGGACCTCGCCGAAGCGGCCAGGGCCGACCTGATCCTCATCTGGGGCGGCAATACCCGCACCACCAACATCCACGCCTGGCCCTTCTTCGCCGCCGCCCGCAGGAACGGGGCGCGGCTCGTCGTCATCGATCCCTACCGCAACGAGACGGCCCGGGCGGCCGACGGGCACGTCATGCTCCGGCCCGGCACGGACGCGGCCCTGGCGCTCGCCATGATGCACGTCCTCATCACCGAGGACCTGATCGACCATGACTACATCGCCCGCATGACCGTGGGCTTCGACCAGCTCAGGGAGCGGGCGGGCGAGTACCCGCCCGAACGGGCCGCCCGCCTCTGCGGCATCGAACCGGAGCAGATCGTCACCCTGGCCCGGCTCTACGGCTCGGCCAAGGCCCCGTTCATTCGCGGCGGCATGGGTCCGGCGCGCCAACTGGCCGGGGCCATGGCCATGCGCACCATCGCCCTGCTCCCGGCCCTGGTCGGGGCGTTCGAGAAGCCCGGCGGCGGCTTCTCCCGCTCCGTGGGCGGCGGCCTTTCCGACCTGCGCAGCCTGACCCGGCCCGACCTGCGGCCCAAAGGCACGCGCGAGATCAACATGGTCGAGCTGGGCGACGCCCTGACCCGGCTGGACGATCCGCCCGTGCGCCTGCTCCACGTCTACCTCTCCAACCCGGCCGCCGTGGCCCCGCAATCCCGCCGCGTCATGGCCGGGCTGGCGCGCGAGGACCTGTTCACCGTGGTCCAGGAGATGTACATGACCGACACCGCCCGGCACGCAGACGTCATCCTGCCCGGCGCGAGCTTCCTGGAGGTGGCGGACCTCTACAAGGCCTACGGCCACAACTACATCCAGGCCGCCGAGCCGGTCATCCCGCCCGTGGGCCA
>JAZHDH010000041.1:0-6996 GCA_036584335.1 Pseudodesulfovibrio sp.
CGCGCAGCGGCTCCACGTTGCGCAGGCCGCCGCCGTAGGATTCGTTTTTGCGTTCAAAGACCTCGCCCGGCAACTCCAGGACGAAAGGGCTGGGCAGGGTCGGGTCGGACAGGCCGCTGCCCCGGTTGTAGACCGAGGCGGGCACGAAGAGCTTGAGGCACTCCCGCGCGCGGGTGCAGGCCACGTACATCAGGCGGCGCTCCTCCTCCATGTCTTCGGCGCGCTGCATGGCCTTGCGCGAGGGAAAGCGGTCCTCCACCAGGTCGATGAGGATGACCGCGCTCCACTCCAACCCCTTGGCCGAGTGCACGGTGGACAGCACCACCGCGTTTTCCTTGCGCTTTTCGTCGTCCGGGTCGCCGTCCAGGCTGAGGTCGCCCAGGAACTGGTCCATGTCGGTGTAGCCTGTGGCTATCTGGCCGAGCTGCTCCAGCCCGGCCTGCCGTTTGGGGTAGTCGTCGGGATACCGTTCGATGAGAATGGGCTGGTAGAAGGCCAGGATGCGCTCGATCAGCGCGGCGGGGCGGGGCGGCATGGCCCGCAGGGCGTCCAGTTCGGCAAAGAGTCCGCGCAACGATTCGTGTTTCTTGAACATCTTGTTTAGATACTTGTCGTCGCGGGCGTGAATGGCCTGGTATATCTTGGTCACGGTCTTTGGTCCCACGCCCCGCAGGTGGTCCATGGCCCGTTGCCAGGCGAGCAGATCGTGCGGGTTGGCCACCAGCCGCAGGTAGGAGAGCACGTCCTTGACGTGGGCCGCCTCGTGGAAGCGGATGCCCCCGAACTTCTGGTAGTCGATGCCCACGCGCGTCAGGGCGACTTCGAGCGGGAAGGACTGGTAGCCGGCGCGGAAGAGCACGGCCACGTCGTGCAACGCGTATTTGCGGCCCAGCGCCAGGATTTCGTCCACCACCAGCCGCGCCTGGGTCTGGTCGCTCAGGGGGTGGATAACCTCGGGCAGCTTGTCGCTCTTCAGGTCGGAATAGAGGGTCTTGTCGAACTTGGTGGCCGCGCCCTTCAGGATGACGTTGGTCAGGTCGAGGATGGGCTGGACGGACCGGTAGTTCTTCTCCAGCCGGATGATCCTGGTCCCCTCAAATATTTTTGGAAATTCCAGTATGTTGGCGACATTCGCACCCCGGAAGGCATAGATGGACTGGGCGTCGTCGCCCACGGCCATGACGTTGCCTCGGGTTCCCGCCAGGTGCCGGACGATGCGCGCCTGGACCAGGTTGGTGTCCTGGTATTCATCGACCATGATGTAGCGGTAACGGGTCTGGAGCTGGTTGCGCAGCGGTCCGTTCGCGGCCAGCAGTTCGTCCAGGAGGAAGAGCAGGTCGTCGTAGTCCACCAGGGCGTGTTCGCGCTTGAACCGGGCGTATCCGGCGGCCACGGCGTTCAGGTCGTCCAGGTACGGGCTCAGGTGGTACGCCTCGCGTTCCAACACGCCTTCGATGGTCAGCTCCTTGTTGCGCGACTTGGTGATCATGTCGAGCAGGGTACTCTTTTTGGGATAGGAGCGATCGCCCTTGCCCAGTTCCAGTTCGTCCTTGACCTCCTTGCAGATGTTTTCACTGTCCGCGCGGTCCATGAGGGTGAACCCGGCGTCAAAGCCGATGTCGCGCGCGTTCTGGCGCAGGGTGGCGTAGGCGAAGGAGTGGAAGGTGCCGCCGCTGGTTCCGGCCAGGGGGCGGCCGAGGATGGCCTCGGCGCGGGTCAGCATTTCCTGGGCGGCCTTGCGGGTGAAGGTCAGCAGCAGGATCTGGGCCGGGTCCACGCCCGACTCCACGAGGTGGGCCAGCCGGTAGACGATGGTCCGGGTCTTGCCCGAGCCCGCGCCTGCGATGACCAGCACCGGCCCCTCGGTGGCGAGTACGGCTTCGCGCTGGGCGTCGTTGAGATCGTTCCGGAAATCTATCATGAATCAGTGGTCCGCCAGGTTGAAATGGTCGAGGATGGCGCGGCCGGTTTCCCGCATCCGTTCGGGCCGGAGCCCTCCGCTGTCGAAAAAGAACGCGCCGTCGGCCGTGTGCGCGCCGGTCCGGCCGTGGAGGCCGAAGATTCCGGTACGGTCGAACTTGGCCTTGAGGTCGAAGCCCGGCCGGGCGGTGCACACCAGGTCCGGGCACTGGTCCGCCGTGTCGGCCGGGTTGCGGCCGGGGTAGAGTTCGTCGCCCCTATGGATTTGTTCCATGACCCGCTGGCCGTTCCAGGTCAAGTCCAGCAGCCGGGAGCGCAGGGTGGACGCCAACTCTTCGGCCTGGTCCGGCGTGACGATCCCCCGTGAGAATTTGTCCTGTCGATGCAGGTAGATGCGTCCTGGGTCCAGGGCAAAGGCCCGGCTTTCGGATGCGATGACCGAGGCGTCCCATTCGCTGGCCGGAGTTCCGTTCAGGGAGAGGAAGCCCTGTTGCCGGAGCCAGGTGTTCAGGCAGACCTCGGTGGTCAGCCGGGTGAAGCCGTGGTCGGCCAGGACCATCAGCCGCTTCTCGCCGGGCAGGGCGTCGTATTTGTTCAGGAAAACGCCAATGGCCGCATCCCAGTCGGACAGGAAGCGGCGGCAGGAGGCGTGGTGGGGATGGTCGGGGTCGAGCACCGCGTCCATGGCGAAGTGGAAGAGGCGGTCGGTCTCGGTGAAGACGTGGACGAACAGGTCCCAGGCCATGTCGTCCCAGAGCAGGGACAGGGCGGTCAACCGCGAGCTAAGGGTGCGGCGCAGTTCGCCGAGCAGGTACCCCAGGTCGCGGTTCTGGCGGGTGGTGTCCGCCTCCAGTTGATAACCGAGCCCGGCCAGCCGGTCGGTCAGGAAGGGAGGATAGGCGGCGCGCCGCAGTTCCGGGGCCACGAAACCGGCAATGAGCATGCCGCGCATGGGCCGGGCCGGGTAGGTGTTGGGCAGGTTGACCACGCGCGAGACCAGCCCGGCCTCGCCCAGCTGGTCGAAGATCGTCGGGCAGCGCACGTGGTCGCGGCAGACCACGTCGAGCCGGTAGTTGGCCGGGTCCATGCACGAGAATCCATAGATGCCGTGCACTTCCGGGCCTTCGCCGGTGTAGAAGGAGGTCCAGTTGACAGGGGAGAGCTCCGGCAGTTCGGCCCGCACAGCGACCGCGTTGCGGGCCAGGCGGCCGATGTTCGGCAGGGTTTGCCCGAGCTCGCGCGCCAGGAACAGGGGCAGCCCGTCTAGGCCGAGGACGGCCATGCGGCGGCGGGGAGCTGTGGCGGAAAGGAGCAGGCTCACGCTCGGACCGTCCTTCGCCTAGAACAGGGTGGCGTTGAATTTTTTCAGGAAGAAAGCTGGATTGTACGATTCCTTGGCCTTGCGCAGGCCGGGATCGCCCAGGTCCTGCTCACGGTTCACGTTCATGTACTCGGCCGCGTCGTTTTCCAGGAACATCTGGTTGATGGCCTGGTAGACGCCCTTGAACCGGATGTCACCCTTCTCGAAGTGGATGACTACGGAGTCCTCGCACAGCGGTTCGGCCACGGTGTAGGCGATGACCTTGCCGTCCACGCGCAGGGTGGCCCCGGTCAGGCCCGCGATCTGGTCGAAATTGTGCAGCACGCGGGTGATGGCCCGGTTCTCGGCCTTGAGCGCTTCCGAGGGGTTGTTCTCCTCGTACCACTTGTACCAGTCGTCCTGCATCTCCAGCACCTCTTCCACGCATTCGGGCCGCATGGTTTCGTAACGGAAGTCGTAGCTCTTGATGAACTGGTTGAGCAGGTTCTTCTTCTTGTGGAATTTCTTCCCGGTGAGCGAGATCAGCTCCTCGACGGAGTAGACGTAGTCCCAGTGGTCGCGGTTTTCCTCGATGGTGATGGCGTTGCCGTAGGCGATGGACCACATCCGGGTCAGGGATTCGGGCACGCGGATGAAGGTGCGGCCCTCCTGCATCGCCTTGCAATGCTTCCAGTCGTAGCGCTCCCACGGGCCGACCGGTGCCCAGAACACGGTTTCGGGTTTGGTCTGGCGGATGAAGCACAGGTCCTTGTGGAACGCCCACTCCAGACCGTAGTGCTCGGCCCAGCCGTAGACGTTGGCGAAGGAGAAGTCGCTGGTCATCAACTGCGGGCAGCCGTCCAGCGACTGATGATATTCCTGCTGCCGCTTGAGGCAGATCGGCTCGAATTCCAGGGTCATGCGGGCACCTTGTTTGCGTTGCGTGTCTTGAACATAGCGAATCGCTGCCAGTTTTTGAAGGCGAAGAAGTAGTATAGCGTCAGGGACTGGACGATCTGGGAGCAGAACATGGCGATCCAGATGCCCTCGGCGCTCTGCATGATCACGTGGCCCAGGAAGTAGGCCAGGGGCAGCCGGATGCACCAGGTGGCCCCGCCCATGATCAGCATGTTCCACAGCGTGGCCCCGGCGCCGTTCAGCGCCCCGGTCAGGATCATGGAGGCCAGGGTGAACGGGATCGCCAGGAAATTCCATTTCAGATAGCTCATGGCCTCGGCCGCCACGGCATGATCCCTGGTCAGCAGGCCCACCCACGGGCCGACGAACTGCCAGACCACCACCGAGAAGAGCGTGAGCGAGACCAGCCCCAGCCCGAGGATGCGCAGGCCGAACCGCTTGGCCTCGGCGGGCTCTCGCGCGCCGAGATAGTGGCCGATGAGGATGCTGGCCGTCATGTTGAAGGCGAAGGCGGGCAGGAAGAGCAGGGCCTCGATGCGCAGGCCGATAGCCATGCCCGCCAGGGCGTTGACCGGATTCCAGGGCAGGCTGGCGGTGATGGCGTAGAGAAACAGGTAGCCGGAATGCCAGACGATCTGCATAAGTCCCGATGGCCAGGCCACCTTGAACAGGTAGGGGATGGCCTTGCGCGCCCAGCGCCAGGGCGCGAAACAGGCGCGGCAGAGCATGCCTTTCTTGGCCATGATCACCAGGTTCAGCGCCGCGCCTGCCGTGATGGAACCGAAGGTGGCCCACGCCAGTCCCTTGAAGCCGATTTCCGGGAATCCCCACCAGCCGAGTCCCAGGCCGATGTCCAGGAATGCGTTGAGCGTGGTCACCAGCACCATGGAGTAGAGCGGGTACATGACCTGCTTGTGGGCGCGGAAGATGGCGTTGGTTACGGTCAGCAGGTAGTAGGACGGCAGCACGTAGAGATAGACGGCCAGGAAGTATTCCGTGATCGGCCGCATGTTGTCGGGCACTTGCAGGGCGGACACCAGGACGGTCTTGAAGGGCAGCCCGGCGAACATGAAGAAGGCTCCGAAGAGGAGGACCAGCACCAGGCACAGGCCGATGTAGCGGCTGGCCCTGCGGATGCGTCCCGCGCCCAGGGACTGGCTGATGGCGGCCACCGCGCCGCTGGACACGGCCATGGCCAGGATGAGCAGCAGCATCAGCGATTGGGTGATGATGCCGAGCGACGCCTGGACCTGGCGGTCGATGTGCCCGGCCACCCAGACGTCGGCCAGGCCGATGCAGAAGTGGAAGAACATCATGATGATCTGGGGCCAGGCCAGGTTCCAGATCGTGCGGTACGGGGCTCGCGTCATGTCCGTGGAGTTGAGTTCAGGCATGCAGATTCCATTTTGCGGCGGCCTCCGGTCTGAAGGCTGTCTCCCATAATAGGTCCTATTTCAGGGATGCCAAGGGGGCGGGGTGATTTTCCCGGAATAACGATTTGTCCGGAAGCTAGTGGTCATGGGGGATGTCCCCTTCCTCGTGGACGTGGACGTGGGTGTGGGGGCTGAGGCGGCCGGGGTGGATGCGGCCGTCGCGCATGGCCAGGAGCGTGTTTGTGGTGGCGGCCAGGAAGTCCGGTTCGTGGGAGACCACGAGGCGGGCCATGTGCAGCCGCGAGAGGATGTCCACCAGCCGGTCCCTGGATTCGGGCGAGAGGCCGGTGGTCGGTTCGTCCAGCACCAGGACCTGCGGCTCCATGGCCAGGATGGTCGCCAGCGCGACGAGCTTCTTCTCGCCGCCTGACAGCCGGTAGGGCACCCGGTCCTCGAATCCGGAAAGCCCCACGGTGCGCAGGGCCTCGGCCGCCCTGCCGCGCGCCAGGTCCGGGCCGAGCCCCTGGTTGAGCGGGCCGAAGGCCACGTCGTCGAGTACCGTGGGGCAAAAGAGCTGGTCGTCGGAGTGCTGGAAGAGGAAGCCGATTCTGAGCCGGGCCTCGTCGAAATCCGCCGGTGTGGCTATGGTCCTGCCGAAAAGGGTGACCGTGCCCCGGTCCGGCTTGATCAGCCCCATGAGGATGTGCAGCATGGTCGTCTTGCCCGCGCCGTTGGGGCCGAACAGGCCGACCTTTTCGCCTTCGTGCAGGTGGAAATTCAGGCCGTCCAGGGTCGGCTCGCGGCCGGGGAAGGCGTAGGCGATGTCGGTGAGATTGATGATGGCTCGGCTCATGGGCGCCTCGTGATTTCAAGAAGGATGATCGTTCCGCCGCAGAGCAGGCATAGCGCCAGGAATCCCTTGTCGCGCCCCGAAGCGGTGAATCGCGCCAGGGAGTAAAACCGGCCCCGAAAGCCCCGGCAGCGCATGGCCGCGTGGACCCGCTCGGCCCTGTCCCAGCTGCGGACCAGGAGCATGCCCAGCAGCCACGCATAGGAACGGTAGGTGTGGCGGTCGGTGCGGGGCTTGAAGCCGCGCGCCTGCATGGCCTGGCGCATGGTCAGGTATTCCCGGTGGATGACGAAGACGTAACGGTAGGTGAAGAGCAGGATGTGGCACAGTTTTTCCGGCACCCGAAGCCGCTGCAAGGCCGGGCCGAGGTCCTGCACGGCGATGGTGGCGAGCAGGGCGGTCAGGGCGAGCAGGATGGCGTTGGACTTGACCGTGAGCAGCAGAGCCAGCCGGACGCCTTCGCGCGTGGCCGTGATCGGGCCGAGGGCGAGCACGGGATCGCCGGGCATGGAAAAGGGGATGAACAGCCACAGGAAGAGGATGAAGACGTTGACCACGGCCATGCGCGCCAGCACGCGCGAAAGCGGCAGCCGCGCCAGCAGCACCAGCAGCGCCCCGGCGGCCAGGGCGGCCAG
>JAZHDH010000042.1:0-6943 GCA_036584335.1 Pseudodesulfovibrio sp.
TGGTCGACTTCACCATCGAGGCCGAGCGCAACGCCTTCCCGGCGGCCATGGCCAAAATCCGCGCGAACATGGGCAAAAAGGTGCCCCTGTTCATCAACGGCAGGGAAGTGGAGACCGCCGACACGCTCGATTCCTACAACCCGGCTAAGCCCGGGGAGATCGTCGGCTCGGTCTGCCAGGCCGGGACCGAAGAGGTGGACCGTGCCGTGGAGGCTGCGGCCGAGGCGTATCTTTCCTGGCGCGATGTGGCTCCGGAGCAGCGGGCCGAGGTCCTGCTCAAGGCCGCGCAGCACCTCAAGGACAATGTCCATGCGGTGTCCGCCATGCAGGTCCTCGAGGTGGGCAAGCAGTGGGATCAGGCCCACGCCGACGTGGGCGAGGCCATCGATTTCCTCGAATACTACGCCCGCGAGATGATCCGCCTGGGCAAGCCCCGCCGCATGGGCCACGCCCCCGGCGAGATGAGCCACCTCTTCTACCAGGGCAAGGGCGTGGCCGCAGTCATCGCGCCGTGGAACTTCCCCCTGGCCATCTCCGTGGGCATGGTCTCGGCGGCCATCGTCTGCGGCTGCCCCGTGGTCTACAAGCCTGCGGGCATCTCCTCCTGCGTGGGATACGGCATGGTGGAGATGTGGAAGGCCGCCGGGCTGCCCGACGGCGTGTTCAACTATTGCCCGGGCCGGGGTTCGGTCATGGGCGATCACCTGGTGGACCATCCCGACGTTTCGCTCATCGCCTTCACCGGCTCCATGGAAGTGGGCCTGCGCATCCAGGAGCGCGCGGCCGTGGCCCAGCCCGGCCAGCAGCAGTGCAAGAAGGTCATCGCCGAGATGGGCGGCAAGAACGCGATCATCATCGACGACGACGCCGACCTCGACGAGGCCGTGCTCGGCGTGCTTTATTCCGCCTTCGGCTTCCAGGGCCAGAAGTGCTCGGCCTGCTCGCGGGTCGTCGTCCTCGACGAGATATACGACCGGTTCGTGGGTCGGCTGGTCGAGGCCGCCAAGTCCATCAAGCTCGGCCCGGCCGAGAACCCGGCCAACTACATGGGGCCGGTGGCCGACCGCGCGGCGCAGGAGAACGTCCTGCGCTACGTCAAGATCGCGGAGCAGGAAGGAACGATCCTGGTCAAGCGCGAGGTCTCCGACGACCTCAAGGCCACGGGCGGCTGCTACGTGCCCCTGACCATCGTGGGCGGCATCACCCCCGACCACCGAATCGCCCAGGAGGAGATATTCGGGCCGGTGCTGGCCGTGATGCGCGCCAGGAACATCGGCGAGGCCATCGACATCGCCAATTCCACGCGGTTCGCCCTGACCGGCGCGATCTACTCGCGCTCCCCGGCCAACCTGGAGCGGGCCTCCCGCGAGTTCCGCGTGGGCAATCTCTACCTGAACAAGCCCTCGGTGGGCGCCATGGTCGAGCGCCACGCCTTCGGCGGCTTCAACATGTCCGGCGTGGGCTCCAAGTCCGGCGGCCCGGACTACCTGCTTCAGTTCCTCGACCCGCGCCTGGTTTGCGAAAACACCATGCGCCGGGGCTTCGCGCCCATCGAGGACGGCGACGACTGGCTGAGCTAGCCATCGGCAATCCCTGCAACAAGGCCCCGGCGGACGATACCGCCGGGGCCTTTTTCATTGTCCCGGCCATCGGGGCGTTGCCCGCGCCGGGAATTTGCTGTACCCAGGCAGACGGTCAGTGAAAACAATCGAGGTGACGGTGCGCATTCAGGATTTGTTCAGGGAAGTGGAGGCGACGCTCGAGGCGCGCTGCCCCGGCCAGGGGTACGCGAGCAAGACCGGGGCGCTCTGGGCGTGGGCCAGCCGCAGGCGCGGCTCGTTCTGGAGGCGGATCGCCTTTGTCCTGGACCGCCGCACCTACAAGGAGTGGGACCGCGCCGAGGGCGCCTTCGGCCTGGGCGTCACCCGCGAATTCTGGCCCCTGCTCAACGATTCGGCCCCCTACGAGGCCGCCTACGCCCGGCTGGAGGACGAGGAGTCGCGCCAGGTCTACCTGTGGCGGCTCAAGGCGCGGCTGGCCATGCCGTTCGTCCTGCGCTGGGAGGACGCCTACCCCGCGCCCAAGCCCCCGGGCGTGGGCGACCTGACCATCGGCGCGGCCGAGGAAGCCTTCTGCAAGGGGTTCGCCTCCGGCCAGTACCTGCTGCGCGGCGTTTGCATGCCCGAGCCGGGCGACGTGGTCCTCGATGTGGGCGCGTTCCTCGGGGATTCGGCCGTGGCCTTCTCCCGGCTGGTGGGCGACGCGGGCCGGGTCTATTCCATCGAGGCCCTGGCCGACCAGTTCGAGGCGCTCAAGTCCAATCTCGCCCGTTTCGGCTGCGCCAACGTCACCCCGTGCTTCAACGCCGCCTGGAACCGGAACGAGGAGCTGCACATCGCGGCCAATCGGGGCAGCTCCAGCATCGGCGGGGGCGAGAACCCCGTGCCGGGCATCCGGCTGGACGATTTCGTGGCCGGGCGGGGCATCGAGCGCGTGGACTTCATCAAGATGGACATCGAGGGCGCGGAGCAGGAGGCCATCGAGGGCGGGGCCGAGACCATCCGCCGCTTCCGGCCCAAGCTGGCGCTGAGCGCCTATCACAAGCCCGAGGACATCCACCTGCTGATGACCATGGTATCGGAGCTGCATCCGGGCTACCGCTTCCACATGCGCCACTACGATCCCAAGGGGATGAACGACACCGTGCTCTACGCCGTGCCCTAGGCGGACGGGCCACGCAAAACGGCAGGACCGGCGCACGCGTTTTCCGCATGCGCCGGTCCTGCCGTTTTCAGGTGGTGCGCCCGCTAGAGGGGCAGCACCATCTCGTGCCAGACGGCCCCGCCGTGGCTGGAGCTCGAAACGCCCGCGTCGCCGAAGCCGTGGCGGGCGTAGTAGTTGACCAGGTCCTCCTTGCACAGGAGCAGGACCTTGGATTTGCCCAGGTCGCGGGCCTGGTCGATGAACCGGTTCAGCAGCCGTGCGCCGATGCCGAGCTTGCGGTATTCGGGGTGCACGGACAGGGAGAAGATGACGATGTTCCCGCCGTCCGGGTCATGGCCGATGAGTTGCTTGAACTCCTCGTCGGAGATGTCGTCCTTGTGGGTCGATCCGCTGTTGACCTGCCCGACCACGCGGCCGTTGATCTCGGCCACGAGAAAACCTTCGGGGTAGGTGGCGATCCGTTTTTCCAGCGACGAGGCCCAGGCGGCCTCGGCGGCCGGAAAGCTCAGGGCTTCAATGGTGTGACAGGCGGTCAGGTCGTCGGGTTCGACCATCCGTAGCGTACATTGCGTCATGCGTGTCAGTCCAAAATTACGCCCTCGAGGGCGGCTTCGAGTTCTTCCCACTGGGTATAAGCGGCTTCGAGCTCGCTTTCAAGCATTTCCAACTGGCTCTGGTCGTTTGCCATGGTCTCGGGGCTGTGCTTGAAATATCCGGGGTTACTCATTTTTTCATGAAGCTGATCAATGCCGGATTCGAGCGTCTCGATGCGGGCGGGCATGGTCGCCAGGAGCTCCTTTTTTCGGTTCAGCTCGAATTTTTCCTTGTAGCTCAGGCGGGCCTTTGTCTGCTTCTCCACGGATGTGGCCGGAGCCGAAGGCCTGGCCTTGCACGCGCCTGCCGCAGGCGGCGGGGTTTGGGGACGCTGCCGCTGCCAGTCGTCGTAGCCGCCCACGTATTCGGCCACGCGGCCGCCGCCCTCGAAGGCGATGGTCGATGCGACCACGTTGTTCAGGAAGGCGCGGTCGTGGCTGACCAGGAGCAGCGTGCCCGGATAGTCCATGAGCAGCTCCTCCAGCAGTTCCAGCGTCTCGGCGTCCAGGTCGTTGGTCGGTTCGTCCATGACCAGGACGTTGGACGGCCGGGTGAAGAGCCGGGCCAGGAGCAGCCGGTTGCGTTCGCCGCCCGAGAGCACGGACACGGGCACCGAGGCCCGGTCCGGCGTGAACAGGAAGTTCTTGAGGTGGCTCAGTACGTGGCGGTTGTGCCCGCAGATGTCGACGAAGTCGTTGCCGTCGGCCACGTTCCAGCGGGCGGACTTGTCCTCGCGCAGCTGCTCCCGGAGCTGGTCGTAGTAGGAAACCTGCAGGTTGACCCCGAGCCGCACCGAGCCGCTCTGCGGCTCGATCTCGCCGAGCAGGATGCGCAGCAGGGTGGTCTTGCCCGCGCCGTTGGGGCCGATCAGCCCGACCTTGTCGCCGCGCATGATCGTTGTGGAAAAGTTGCTGATCAGCGGTGTTTCGCCGTAGCCGAAGCAGAGGTCCGTGGCCTCGGCCACCAGCTTGCCGGTGCGCTCCGCCTCCTGGATGACCATGCGCGCCGGGCCGCTGCGTTCGCGCCGGGAGCGCCGCTCGTCGCGCATCCTGTAGAGGTCGCGCACCCGGCCCATGTTCCGCGTGCGCCGCGCCTTGATGCCCTGGCGGATCCACGCCTCCTCCTCTGCCAGCTTGCGGTCGAAGTTGTGGTGCTGCCTGGCCTCGGCCTCCAGGTCCGCGTCCTTGCGCTCCAGGTAGGTGTCGTAGTCGCAGTCCCAGCTGTAGAGCCGTCCCCGGTCCAGCTCCACGATGCGCGTGGCGATGCGCCGCAGAAAGGCGCGGTCGTGGGTGACGAAGAGCAGGGCCCCGCGCTGGCGCAGCAGGAAATCCTCCAGCCAGGCGATGGACTCGATGTCCAGGTGGTTGGTCGGCTCGTCCAGGATGAGCAGGTCCGGCTCGGTGGCCAGGGCGCGGGCCAGGAGCACGCGCCGCTTGGTGCCGCCGGACTGGGCGTCGAATTCGGCGTCGCCGTCGAGCTTGAGGTGGGAGAGCACGGTTTCAACCCGCTGATGGTGGGGCCAGCCGCCCGCTTCCTCCAGGGCATGCTGGGCGCGCTCCATGCGGGCCACCAGTCGGGCCTCGTCCTCGCCGGAGGCATCGGCCAGGGCGCGGGCGGCGGTGTGGTAGGCCGAAAGCTGGCGGCCGATTTCGCCCAACCCCTTGGCGGCCACGTCGTAGACCAGCCCGCCCAGCCCCTGCGGGACCTCCTGGGGCAGCAGGGCCACGCGCACGCCCTTGGCGCGGTCCACGCTCCCCCGGTCCGGCTTCAGCGTGCCGTCGATGACCTTGAGCAGGGTGGACTTGCCCTCGCCGTTGCGGCCGAGCAGGCAGACGCGCTCGCCAGGCTCGATCTGCAGGGAGAGCCCGTCCAGCAGGACGGTACCGGTGAAGTTGACGGAGATGTCGCGCAGGGAAATGACGGCCATCGAGGCTACTCGCAAAAGCGGGGCCTCGCGGCCCCGGATGGGAAATGCTTACTTGCAGGCTTCCTGGAAGACCCGGTGCCGCTCGGCGTATGGCGGATGCCCGAAGAAGGCGGAGCCCGAGACCAGCACGTCCACGCCCGCGCGGGTCAGTTCGCCCGCGTTCTCGGCCGTGACTCCGCCGTCGATCTGGATCAGGGTCTCGGACCCGGCCCGGTCGATCAGCGCCTTCAGTTCGCGGACCTTGTCCATGCAGAAGGGGATGAACTTCTGGCCGCCGAAGCCCGGGTTCACGGACATGATCAGGACCATGTACAGCTGCGGGATCAGGTGGCGGATGGTTTCCACCGGGGTGTGCGGATTGAGCGCCACGGCGGGCTTGGTCCCTGCCTCGGCGATCTGGGCGCAGACCCGCTCCAGATGGGTGCAGGCCTCGGCGTGGACGCAGATCAGGTCCGCGCCCGCGTCGGCGAAGTCGCCGATGTACCGGCCCGGATCGTTGATCATCAGGTGGCAGTCGAAGAACAGCTCCGACTTCCTGCGCATGGCCTTGATGATCGGCGGGCCGAAGGTGATGTTGGGCACGAACATACCGTCCATGACGTCGAGGTGGACCCATTTGATGCCCGCTTGTTCCAGGGCTTTCAGCTCGGATTCCATGTTGGCGAAATCGGACGAAAGCATGGAGGGGGAAAGAATCATGTCGGTTGCTCCGCTGAAGGAAATTTCGGTGGGCACACCGTACCCGAGGGCGGGCCGGGGCGCAAGCGCGCCGCTACCGGGGCGGCTGGTTGACGATCAGTTTGTCCGCGATCAGTCCGAGCAGTCCGCCCAGAATGACCGAGGCCAGCAGCGCGTGGGCGAATCCGCCGGACTCCGTGCCCGTGGCCAGGATCGCCAGGGGCACGCCGGTCATCAGCGCCAGCAGGATGCCCGAAAGCCAGCCGGTGAACGGCAGGCGCACGTAGGTGATGATGATCCCCAGCCCCATCCAGTGGAGCAGGGCGGCGACGCTCGTCTGCCAGACGGACTGGGAAAGGACCAGGGCGATGGCGTCCAGGATGCCCGCGGCGGTGCCGATGACCACGGCCTTGAAGAAACGGTTCACGGTGCCCCCTTCCGGCAAGTCCGGCGGACTATTTGTCCATTTTGAAATCGACCTTGATCTTGAACAGCTTCTCGGCGGGCAGGTTCAGAATCTTTACGTCCGTGGCCTCGGTGATGGAGGCCAGGATCGCCTCCACCGCGTCCATGTCCGGCGCGATGAGCGCGAACCAGACGTTGAACTCGTTCTCGCGCAGGTAGTTGTGCGTCACGCCGTCGTGCCTGTTCACCTCGGCCACGAACAGGTCCAGCTTGTCCTCGGGCACCGAGGCGGCGCAGAGCGTGGACTGCCAGCCCAGCGTGTTCGAGTTGAAATTCGCGCCCATGCGCCGGATCAGGCCGGACTTTTTCATGGCGCGAATCCGCTCCAGCACCTCGGCCTCGGTAAGGCCGACCTGCTTGCCGACTTCCTCGTAAGGACGGGACGCGACCGGGAAGTGGGACTGGATGATGTCGAGGATCTGCTTGTCGTAATTGTCCATGGGGGGATGCCTCCGGCGGCTCAAGAACCTTTTGTAAAAGGTTCTTGAGAATCTCCAAAACTTTTTGACTCGCTTCGCGGGTGCCGTCGCGATGGTTTTTCTTGTCCCTTTTACC
>JAZHDH010000043.1:0-6921 GCA_036584335.1 Pseudodesulfovibrio sp.
TGCTGATCCTGTCCATCGCCCTGTCGGGCATCTACATGCGCTACTACGCCAAGGTGGACATCATGGCCATCAAGGAGCTGACCATGGGCCTGGTGACCTTCCACTACCACGTGCCCGACACCATCGGCGTCTCCTTCTTCATCCATGTCTTCCTGGTGAGCGTGCTCATGGCGTACTTCCCGTTCAGCAAACTCATGCACCTGCCCGGCGTCTTCCTGTCGCCGACCAGGAACATGCCGAACGACACCCGCGCCAAGCACCACGTGAACCCCTGGAACGACCCGAACATCAAGCCCCACGCCTACGCGGACTACGAGAAGGAATTCGGCGTCCCCATGGCCGAGGCCGGGCTGCCTTTGGACAACCCGGAAAACGGCGTCGCCAAAGACAAAGCCTAGGGTTCGCTCCCCCGAGCGACACTTCTACTTAGGAGAGAAGAAACATGTCCGACATCCCCAAAGCAGGCGAGCTCTTCAAGAGCATAGATTACAATCCCCCGGTCACCGGCTGGATGGAAACCCCGGTGGATTTCTCGCCGGGTCACTGGTGCTACCCCGCCAAGCCGGAAAAGATAGCATACATGAACAAGAAGCTTCCCGGCCTGTTCGGTGAGCCCCGTCAGTGGCTGCCTTCCGACGCCGACTGGAAGCTGCCCCCCAACTGGAAGGAGATCGTGGTCAACGGTTTCCGCGAGCGGCTCAAGAAGTTCCGCACGCTCCAGTTGTTCATGGACATCTGCGTGCGCTGCGGCGCCTGCGCCGACAAGTGCCACTTCTTCATCGGCTCCGGCGACCCCAAGAACATGCCCGTGCTGCGCGCCGAACTGATGCGCTCCGTGTACCGGGGCGAGTTCACCCTGGCCGGCAAGATCCTGTCCAAGCTGACCGGGTCCCGCGTCATGGAGGAGGACGTCCTCAAGGAGTGGTTCATCTACTTCTACCAGTGCACCCAGTGCCGCCGCTGTTCCCTCTACTGCCCCTACGGCATCGACACGGCGGAAATGACCATGATGGCGCGCGAGTTGATGCATCTGGTCGGCCTGAACACCAACTGGATCATGGAGCCGGTCTCCAACTGTAACATCACCGGCAACCACCTCGGCATCCAGCCCCACGCCTTCAAGGATATCGTGGACTTCATGGTCGACGACATCGAGGAGATCACCGGCCGCCGGGTCAAGGCCCCGATCAACGAGAAGGGCCACGAGATCCTGTTCATCACCCCCTCGGGCGACGTCTTCGCCGACCCCGGCATCTACACCTTCATGGGCTACCTGCTGCTCTTCGACTACCTGGACCTGGACTACACCCTGTCCACGTATGCCTCCGAAGGCGGCAACTTCGGCTCGTTCACCAACAACGAGACCATGAAGAAGCTCAACGCCAAGATGTACGCCGAGGTCAACCGCCTGGGCTGCAAGTGGATCCTCGGCGGCGAATGCGGCCACATGTGGCGCGTGGTGCACCAGTACATGGACACCATGAACGCCGACATCCAGGGTCCGCAGATGACCACCCCGCGCTCCCCGATCACCGGCACCGTGTTCAACACCGCCGCAGCCACCAAGATGCTGCACATCATCGAGTTCACCGCCGACCTGATCAAGCACGGCAAGCTGAAACTCGACCCGAGCCGCAACGACCACCTGCGTGTCACCTTCCACGATTCCTGCAACCCCGCCCGGGGCATGGGACTGCTGGAAGAGCCGCGCTACGTGCTCAAGGCCGCGTGCAACAACTTCTTCGAGATGCCCACCCAGACCATCCGCGAGCAGACCTTCTGCTGCGCCGGCGGTTCGGGCCTGAACACCGACGAGATCATGGAAATCCGCCTGCGCGGCGGCCTGCCCCGCGGCAACGCCCTGCGCTACGTGCAGGAGAAGCACGGCGTCAACCTGATGGCCTGCATCTGCGCCATCGACCGTGCGACCCTGATCCCGCTGGCCGACTACTGGGCTCCCGGCGTCACCATCTCCGGCACCCACGAACTGTTGGCCAACGCCCTGGTCCTGGAGGAAGGCGAAGTCCGCAAGATGGACATGCGCCAGGAGCCTCTGCCCGGTTTCGAGGACGAGGATGACGAATAACACTCCGCCGAACATGGAGGAAGTATAGATGAGAATGCATTACGGATTCCCCATCATCATCGGCCTGCTCATATTCATCGGTGCGCTCACCGCACCGTTCGCCATGGGCACGGTCGTGACGAAGCAGTATAAACAACCCGAGGTCAAGCAGGTCGTCGGCGAGAAGGAGTGCATCGAGTCCAAGGAATTCATGCGGACCGAGCACATGCAGCTTCTCAACGACTGGCGCGACTGGGCCTTGCGCGACGGCAAGCGCACCTACACGAACCACAAAGGCAAAGAGTTCACCATCAGCCTGCAGAACACTTGCATGAAGTGCCACAGCAACAAAGCGGAATTCTGCGACAAGTGCCACGACGACGCCGGTGTCTCTCCCTACTGCTGGGACTGCCACATTCAGCCGGAGGGTTTGAAATAATGAAGAACAGCAGAAGATCCTTCATCAAGCTCGCCGGCATCGCCGCCGCCTCCCTCGCCGTGGCCCCCAGGGCGATGGCGAGCAGCGGCGGGCACGAGCCGGCCTCGGCCAATCCCACGGCCCTCCACGCGAAGCAGTGGGCCATGGTCATCGACACGACCAAGCTGAACACCCCGGAAGCCATCGACAAGCTGGCGGCCATCTGTCACGCGATCCACAACGTGCCCAGCATCGAAGGCAAGAAAGAGATCAAGTGGCTGTGGCACGACACCTACCCGCACACCTTCCCGGAGCAGGAGAACCCGCATCTCGCCCATGAGGTCCACGAGCGCGCCTACGCGCTGCTGTGCAACCACTGCGAGAACCCGTCCTGCGTGCGCGTCTGCCCGACCAAGGCCACCTTCAAGCGGCCCGACGGCATCGTCGCCATGGACTACCACCGCTGCATCGGCTGCCGCTACTGCATGGCCGCCTGTCCCTACGGCTCCCGGTCGTTCAACTGGGGCGAGCCGCGCAAGAACCTCGACCTGCCCAAGCTCAACCCCGAGTTCCCCACACGGATGCGCGGCGTGGTCGAGAAGTGCAACTTCTGCGTCGAGCGCCTGGCCGTGGGCAAGCTGCCCGCCTGTGTGGAAGCCTCGGACGGCGCCATCGTGTTCGGCGATCTCTACGATCCCGAATCCCCGGTGCGCGAGCTTCTCCGCGAGAAGTTCACCATCCGCCGCAAACCCGCAGTCGGCACCGAGCCCTGCGTCTACTACGTTATTTAGGAGGAATCAGAATGCTTGAATTAGCTCTCAAAGGTTCCAAGAGATACTACGGCTGGATCGCATTCCTCCTGGTCCTGATCGGTATCGGGTCCGCTGCCTGGATCGACCAGCTCATCAACGGTCTGGAGATCACCGGCATGAGCCGGGACGTGTCCTGGGGATTCTACATCTCCCAGTTCACCTACCTGGTCGGCCTTGCCGCCTCCGGCGTCATGATCGTCCTGCCCAACTACTTCCACGCCTACAAGACCAACAAGCACATGGTCATCTTCGGCGAGTTCATGGCCATCGCGGCCTGCATCATGTGCATGCTGTTCATCGCCGTTGACATCGGACAGCCCACCCGCATGCTGAACGTGATGCTGCATCCGACGCCCAATTCCATCCTGTTTTGGGACATGACCGTGCTGGTCGGCTACCTGAGCCTCAACCTGCTGGTGGGCTGGACCTGCCTCCAGGCCGACAGGGTGCGGCTGCCGCACCCCCAGTGGCTCAAGCCGTTCATCTACGTTTCCATCATCTGGGCGTTCTCCATCCACACCGTGACCGCGTTCCTGTACCAGGGGTTGCCCGGTCGCCACTACTGGCTCACCGCCATCCTGGCCGCCCGCTTCCTGGCCAGCGCGTTCTGCTCCGGACCGGCCATCCTGCTGCTGGTGATGCTCGTCACCGAGAAGTTCACCACCTTCAAGATGCCCAAGAACGCCGTGAAGACCCTGGTGAAGATCATCGCGTATGCCATGTGCATCAACATGTTCTTCTTCGCCCTGGAAATCTTCACTTCCTTCTACTCGAACATCCCGGGCCACATGCACCCGATCCTGTACCTGTTCGAACACGCCAGCACCGGCCTGGTCACCCTGATGTGGACGTTCATCGCCTTCGCGGCCATCTCCATCACCCTGCTGACCACCCCGAGGTTCCGCAACAACCTCAAGCTGCTGCCCTGGACCCTGGCCATCCTGATCATCGCGACCTGGATCGACAAGGGGCTCGGCCTGCTCATCGGCGGTTTCAACCCCACGCCCTTCGAGACCATCACCCCCTACTGGCCCACCGGCAAGGAGCTCCTGGTCTCCATGATGGTCTACGCCATCGGCGCCCTGGTGGTCACGGTCCTCTTCAAGATCGCCACGGACGTGAAGGAAGAGATGGGACACTCCCAGGCCCTGCCCTGCGGGTGCTCCTCCGAAGACAAGTGCGACTGCCAGCCCGCCGTGGCCGAGTAGCCGCGCCAAGCACAGCCTGGCCACGTAACGTCACCTCGCCACAAGGCTGATACGGGGCCGCTCCCAAAAGGAGCGGCCCCTTTTTCGTGCGTGGCAAGAATGCCTCCGGCGGCCCTCCCGGGGGGCTCAAGGCCGAGGGCCTTGAGAATCCCATCTCCGGCTTCGCCGGGGCAGGAACTTGGTAGGGAGTGCGCCGCCCGGCTGGTTTGGCTGGCCCAGGCCATGTGGCGTCCGCAAATCTTTGACCGAGACGGTCCCTCCCTGCGGTCGGGACCGACTCGGCCAAATCTTCGCGGACAGTGGCCCTATAAGAGAAAGGAGCCGTATGCCCAGCAATGGAAAATCCCCGAAACCGCACCCCGCGAAGCGGAGCCAGAAAGTTTGGGAGATTCCAAAGAACCTTTTTCAAAAGGTTCTTTGGCCGCCGGAGGCATTTCCTTCATCTTTGTCTTTCCCGTTTCCAATATCGACAAGGTTGTGTCGAAACGTGGACAGCGTTCACCGCGTTGCCTAATCGTGACAGACATGGCATATAGCAGCACCCCATGGATGGTCCCGCGTTGCGCGGGCGCGCCCTGATCACCCTTACGACGCGAGGCAGAGATGAATATAGGCAAGTACACCTTCGAGGAATTCAAGGAAAAGGCCCGTGAGTTTCACGGCTATCCCGCCCCCGGCCTGCTCATCGGCGGCTACATGGTGGAGGCGGCCAAGGCGCGCATCCCCGAGGGCACGCTCTTCGAGGCATTGGTCGAATCGGGCAAGTGCCTGCCCGACGCGGTCCAGTTGCTCACCCTGTGTTCCACCGGCAACAACTGGATGAAGGTCAGGCTGCTCGGCCGCTACGCCGTCTCGCTTTACGACAAATACACGGGCAAGGGCGTGCGCGTGGCCATCGACCTGGAAAAGCTCGCGGCCTGGCCCGAGATCAAGGCCTGGTTCATGAAGGAAAAGCCCAAGGCCGCCCAGGACACCGAACTGCTCTTCTCCCAGATCGAGCAGGCGGGCGACACCATCTGTTCCATCCGTTCCATCGTGGTCGACAAGAAATACCTTGGCCACGGCCACATGACCTCCATCGACGTCTGTCCCATCTGCAAGGAGGCCTACCCCGGCTCGGACGGCTCCATCTGCCGCGGTTGCCAGGGAGAGGACCCGTACGCAACCATGGAGCGGGCCTTCTGCCTGGACGACGCGCCGCCGCTGCACGCCGTGCCCGTGGAGCAGGCCGTGGGCCGCAAGGCCGCCCATGACATGACCGGCATCGTGCCCGGCGAGTCCAAGGGACCCGTGACCAAGGCGGGCGACACCCTGGACGCGGGCGACGTCTGCCGCCTGCAGCGCATCGGCAAGTACCACGTCTACACCGAGGACCAACTGCCCGGCGAGGAGTGGGTGCACGAGAACGACGCGGTCAAGGCCTTCGCCAGGCGAATGGCGGGCGAGGGCATCACCTACGACCCCAATCCCGGCGAAGGCAAGATCAACTTTTTCGCGTCCCGGCCCGGCCTGCTGACCATCGACTTCGACGCCCTGGAGCGGTTCAACCTCTCCCCGGACGTCATGCTCGCCACGCGGCACGACGGCTCGGTCATGCCCGAGGGCAAGGGGGTGGCCGGCACCCGCGCCATCCCGCTCTACATCTCCCGCGACAAGTTCAACCGCGCCTTGACCGCCCTGGGCGAAGGGCCTGTGCTCGAGGTCCTGCCCCTGCGCAAGGCCAAGGTCGGCATCCTGGTCACGGGCACCGAGGTCTTCCAGGGACTCATCGAGGACAAGTTCATCCCGGTCATCTCCTCCAAGGTCCTGAACCTGGACTGCGAGGTCCGCGCCACGGACATCGCGCCGGACGACCGCGCGGCCATCACCCGGGCCGTGACCAGGATGCTCGACGCGGGCTGCGACCTGATCGTGACCACGGCGGGGATGTCCGTGGACCCGGACGACGTCACCCGCGCCGGGCTGGTGGACGCCGGGCTTGGGGACGACCTGTTCGGCGTGCCCGTGCTGCCCGGGACCATGACCCTGGTCGGGGCCATCGGCAAGGTGCCGGTCATCGGGGTGCCCGCGTGCGCGCTGTTCTACAAGACCACGTCGTTCGACATCCTCCTGCCTCGGCTGCTGGCCGGGCGCAAGATCACCCGGCGGGAGATCGCCCGGCTGGGCGAGGGCGGGTTCTGCATGACGTGCAAGGTGTGTTCGTTCCCGAGGTGTCCGTTCGGGAAGTAGCGGTTTCTTTGATTGGAGTGAAGAGCCCCGCAGCGGTTGCTGCGGGGTTCTTTTTTGAAAGGCCAGTGCGAGCCTGCTTGAGAGGCTTCTTTTTCGGGGTTGCTTCCCCTTCCGGGGGACTTCTTTCTTTTGCAGCCGCAGATTGTACTTTCAAACTTAACACGTTCTGATGTCGGTGATTCCCAAAAT
>JAZHDH010000044.1:0-6874 GCA_036584335.1 Pseudodesulfovibrio sp.
CGCGCGTTCTACAACCTGCGGCGCATCGGCCAAGGCCTGTTCGCCCACTGCGGCAAGGTCGAGAACCCCGACATCCTGGTCATCGTGGCCGACTTCTTCACCCGGGTCCACAACGTGCCCTGGGTCGTGGTTTCGGGCACGGCCGACGACAAGCTGGTGGTCATCCTGCGCGGCGACGGCATGCGCCGGGACATGGGCAAGATGGCCCAGTCGCTGATGAACGGCCTGGGCAGCGCCGGGGGCCACAAGCAGGCCGCCCGCGCCGAGGTCGAGGTGGCCGCCCTGGACGGCGAGGACCCGGAAATCTTCATGCTCAAGCGGCTCGGCCAGGGATCGGCGCACATCAGCCGGTTATAGGCGCCCGGCCCTCCGGCTTGCATCCGTCCCGCATATATTATAACCACCGGCCACATGACCCCGCGCAACGACGCCCCCTGCCGCCTGGACCTCATCGCCCTGGCCGTCATCGGTCTTTCCCTGGCCGTGCGCTGGTGGTTCGTGGCCACGGGCCAGCTCAACCTGATCCAGGACGAAGCCCAGTACTGGGACTGGACCCGCCGCCCGCAGCTCTCCTACTACTCCAAGGGTCCGCTCATCGCCTGGCTGATCACCGCCGGGTGCAAGCTCTTCGGCTCCACCGAACTGGGCGTGCGCTTCGCCTCCCTGGTGGGCATGACCGGCATCCAGGCCGCGCTTTACCTGGGCGTCTCGCGCGTCTGGCGCGAGTACCGGCTGGCCCTGTTCGCCCTTGCCGTGGCCGCGACCATGCCGCTGTTCAACGCGCTGGGCATCCTGATGACCACGGACAACCCGCTCATCCTGTGCTGGACCGTGGGTTTCTTCGCCCTGTCGGCGGCCACCCGCCACCGGCCCGACGAGACGCCGGGCAACCTGCCCTTCGTCATCCTCGGCGCGGCCGTGGCCCTGGGCATCCTGGCCAAGTACATGATGCTCGTCTTCGTGGTCCTGGCCGTGGTCCACGCGCTGATCCTGCATTTTCGCGGCCAGCTGCCGGACCGGTTCTGGGGCCGGTTCCTCCTGGCCCTGCTGGCGGGCGCGGCCATCGGCATGCTGCCCGTCCTGGTCTGGAACTGGCAGAACGACTGGGTCGGATTCCGCCACGTGGCCCGGCAGACGGCGGGCAAGCCCGGCGTCTCCCACCTGCGCATCGGCCCGTTCTTCGAGATGCTCGGGGCGCAGGCCGGCCTGATGGCCCCGTGGTGGTTCGTCCTGGCCATGCTCGGCGGCTGGCGCGCCATCAAAAAAGGCTGGGTCGGCCCCATCGGCCGCTTCGACGGCGACTACCGCAACGCCCTCCAGGCCGCCCTGTTCTTCTGGCCCCTGTGGGGTTGCATCACCCTGTGGTCCATCCACTCCAAGACCGAGGCCAACTGGACCGCCGCCTCGTTCATGGGCGCCGCCGTGGTCGGCGGCATGGGCCTGATGTCCTGGTGGGACGCCCCGACGCGCCGCAACCGGGGCCGGGCCATGCTGACGGGCACGGCCGCCCTGCTCGCCCTGCTGATGTTCGCCGCGCCCCTGCTGCCCCTGCCCTCCGAATACAACATCACCGACCGCATGCGCGGCTGGCGCGACCTGGGCCAGGAGGTGGGCCGTCTGAGGCAGGGCGCATTCGCCGACCCGGCGCGCGTGTTCGTCTTCAGCGACCACTACGACATCACGGCCGAACTGGCGTTCTACACCCCGGGCCAGCCCCTGGCCCACTGCGCCTGGATATACGACCGGCGCATGAACCAGTACGATCTGTGGCCCGGGCCGAACGCGGACAAGATCGGCTGGGACGCCGTGCTGGTGCGCGAACGCTGGTACGGGGAGGAGACAGACCCGGCCATCCGGGCCATGTTCGACTTCGTCGGCCCGCCCATCCACTACACCTCCAGCGAAAACGGCCACGGCTACCGCCCGTTCACCCTTCGCGTGTGCAAGGGGTACAACGGCTCCTGGCCGCGCCAGGCATCGGGGCGATTCTGATCCGTCCATTTTCCGTGGACAAAAATCCCGTTCCCGGCCAACGAATCCACCATTCATGGAGCGGCCCGCCGCCTCCACTCCGGGATGAATCCGGCGCATCGTCCCCACGGCGCGGGCTCCCGCACGCCGCCGTTTCCACCGCCTGATGGCAGGATTCTTGCTTTGTCTGCGGCCGGGGAGCCTTTTCCCACGGGAACAGACACGATGCCAACAACCCTCTGCAAGACCGCCCCGATACTGATTCTGCTCGCCCAGCTCGCGGGGTGCGCGGCCGTGCCGTTCGGCATCGGGCTCATCCCCGGCGCGCCCGCCTACGTCTCGTCGGTCATCGGCAACGGCCAGGCCGCCTACGAAACGGCCATGGACGAGCGGACCACCCGGCAGCAGATGCTCGATGCGATCATCGCCGGGCACGCCCAGGCCGAACTGTACAAGGACAAGGAAATCCGCGCCAGCCAGATCACGGCCCACTGCTATTTCGGCAAGCTCTACCTGGTGGGCGAGTACGACTCCCAGGAGCAGTTGCGCAAGATATTCGAACGAATGGGCGAGGTGAAGGGCAAGCGGGCGGTGATCAGCCGCCTCTACCTGCGCGAGGAAATGCCGGAAAAGGACTTCCTGGACCGCCAGGCCATGGCCGCCGAACTGCGCACCCGGCTTCTGGCCGACTTCGAGGTCGCCAGCTCGCCCGTGGCCGTGCAGATCGTGCAGGGCGACATCATCCTGCTCGGCGTCATCTCCGACAAGGAGGAACGCGACAGGATCACGGCCCACGCCCTGTCCACCCACGGGGTGAACCGGGTCATCTGCCACCTCTACCACCGCGAGCAATGCGGCCCAGAGCCGCGCATGCCGACCGCCGCCCTGTCGGCGGGGTCCGCCCCGAAACCCGCCGGGAAGGCCGCCAAGCGAAAGAACCGGAAACCGGAACGGATGGACATGACGGCACAGGAACAATCGACCCTGGTGTTGCGCAACCCGGACCGGGGCCGCTGACCGCGACCGCGAAAAGCCACCTGTTGCGACCGCACCGCAACGGCCACGAAGACCGTCCGCCCCCCTGCTGGCGGTTTTCGCCGTCTAGGGACGCAGGTCGGGCGTCGCCGAAAGGAAATCCGTCACCGCCGAGGCGAGCCCGCCGGGCGACTGGTACATGAGCCAGTGCCCGGCCCCCCGGAAGCGCGCCACCCACGCCCCGGGAATCCGTGCGGCCACGTCCAGGCCGTCGGCCACCGGGGTGATCTCGTCCTCCTCCCCGGCCACGACCAGCGTGTCCGAACGGATGTGGCCCAACCGGTCCCTGGCGCCGGGCCAGGCGAGCATGGCCTCGCGCTGGCGGGCCACGGCCCAGGCCGAAGCCGGAACCGCCGGGGACGGAAGCCGCGACCAGACATCGGGATGGGCGTCGGCCCACTCCTTCGGGAAAAGCATGGCCAGCAACTGCTCATGGGTCACGCCCTCGAACCGCGACAGGGCGCGGCGTACCCCCTCCGGGCGGCAGACCGTGCCGTAAAGAACCAGCTTGTCCACGGCTTCAGGCTCGGCCAGGGCCATTTCCTGGGCGATCATCGAGCCCATGGACCAGCCGAGGACGTGCGCCCGCCCGATGCCCAGGGCGCGGAGCAGCCCCAGCGCGTCGCAGGCCATGCCCTCCACGGTCACCGGCCCGGGCGACTCCGGGGAGCGGCCCGCGTTGCGGTGGTCGAAGAGGATTACGCGGTGCGACCGCGCCAGATCGTCCACCAGCGCGGGGTCCCATATGTCCATGGTCCCGCCGAAGCCCATGACCAGGAGCAGGGGATCACCCCGCCCCAGAATCCGGCACGCCAGGTCCGCTCCGTTGACGCGAACGGCGCGCACGCCGGAATCGGGCACGGCCCGGGCGGCGCAGCCGACCAGCAGCAGGCCGAGAAGCAGGAGGGAAAGACTGCGGCGCATGCAACCTCCTAGAGCGCGTTCCACCAGCGCAGGATCGGTTCGCCGTAGAGCACGCAGAGCATGCCGCCCAGGCTCAGGAACGGGCCGAAGGGGATGCGCGTCCGCAGCCCCTGCCGCCCGGTGCGGATCAGGACGGCGGCCGAGGCCAAGGTCGAGGTCGCGGCGGCCGCCGCCAGGACCAGGGGCAGCCCGGTCAGGCCGGTCATGGCCCCGATCATGGCCATGAGCTTGACGTCGCCCGTGCCCACGCCCTCCTCGCGCCGCCACAGCCGGTAGCCCTGCTGCATCACCCAGAAAAAGGCCGCCCCCGCCGCCGCGCCCGCCACGGCGTCGCGCCAGTCCGGTTCGCCCAGGACCAGGCTCGCGGCCAGGGCCAGCGCCGTGCCGCCCAGGGTGATCCGGTCGGGCAGGAGCAGGGTCTCGAAATCGATGAAGCTGCCCGCCACCAGCATGCAGCCGAGGACCAGGAAGACCGCCCAGGCGAGCCACTGGTCCGGCCCGAAACGGTGGGCCAGGGCCAGAGACCAGGCCAGGCAGGACAGCTCCACCAGCGGATACTGCGCGCCTATGCGCGCGCCGCAATAGCGGCACCGCCCGCGCAGGAGCAGGTAGCCCAGCAGCGGGACTGTGTCGCGCCAGGAAAGCCGGTGGCAGCAGGTCGGGCACTCGGACCGGGCGGGCCGGAGGATCGGCTGCTCGATGATCCAGCGCCGGATGAACAGGGTGGCCAGGCCGCCCAGTTCCAGCCCGGCCGCACCGGCGATGAGGAAGTATATCCAATGGGGAATCGCGTCCATGTCCATCCCTTCAGACTTGAAGAATCGCGCCTTTTGCTGCATGAATACCGCTTGGGCGGCTCCCTGAACAGCTACCGGATTTACGGGATTCCCACAAGGCCGCCCCGCCAAGCCAGAAGGAGTTCGCCATGACGCGCCGTTTCATACCCGACCTGACCGAGGAACAGATCGCCGAAAAACAGCTCGCGGGCCTGCAATGGACCGTGCAGCACGCGTTCGGCGGCAGCCCGTTCTATCGGTCGCGGCTCGAGGCGCACGGCATCGCGCCCGGCGACGTCCGGTCCCTGGACGACATCCGCAAGCTCCCCTTCACCACGGCCGAGGACCTCAAGGACGGCTACCCCATGCCCCTGCTTTCCGTGCCCGAGGCCGACGTGGTCCGCATCCACGGCTCCAGCGGCACCACGGGCAAGCGCAAGATACTGGCCTACACCCAGAACGACATCGACGTCTGGCGCGACATGTTCGCCCGCTGCTACGAGCTGGCCGGGCTGACGGTGCACGACCGCGTCCAGATCTGCGTGGGCTACGGGCTGTGGACGGCCGGGGCGGGATTCCAGCTCGGGTGCGAGCGGTTCGGGGCCATGGCCCTGCCCGTGGGGCCGGGCCTGCTCGAAATCCAGCTCCAGATGCTCACGGACCTCAAGCCGAGCTGCATCTGCTCCACCGCGTCCATGGCCCTGCTCATGGGCGAGGAGGTCCACAAGCACGGCCTGCGCGACCAGATCGCGCTCAAGCGGGCGATCTTCGGGTCCGAGACCCACTCGCCCAAGATGCGCAGGCAGTTCGAGGAGGCCCTGGGCCTGGAACACAGCTTCGACATCATCGGCATGACCGAGCTCTACGGCCCGGGCACCGGACTGGAATGCGAGGCCCACGACGGCATCCACTACTGGGCGGACCTGTACATCGTGGAGATCCTCGACCCCGAGACCCTGGAGCCCGTGGCCCCGGGCGAAACGGGCGAGATGGTGGTCACCTCCCTGTGCAAGGAGGCGTCGCCGCTGATCCGCTACCGCACCCACGACCTGACCCACGCCGTCCCCGGCCGCTGCGCCTGCGGCGTGGCCATGCCGCGCATCGGCAAGATCATGGGCCGCTCCGACGACATGTTCATCTTCCGGGGCGTGAACATCTACCCCGGCCAGATCGCCTCGGTGCTGGGCGATTTCAAGGACCTCTCGGCCGAGTACCAGATTTCCCTGGCCCGGCGCGAAGGGCTGGACCACATGGCCGTGCGCGTGGAGCGCTCCCCCGACGCCAGCGCGGACAACGACGACGCCCTGGCCCGCCGCGTGGCCGAATCCATCCGCAAGCACATCCTGGTGCGCTGCGAAGTGGCCGTGGTCACGCCCGGCGCCCTGCCGCGCAGCTTCTCCAAGAGCAAGCGCGTCCAGGACGAACGCGGAGAGGAATGATGCCCTCCCTGTCCCGGACGGCCGGGCGGCACGCGGTCATCGACCGCCGCGAGGGGCAGTACCTCTGTTTTCCCGACGTCATCCGGGCCGCCGACGGCCGCCTCATCGTCGCCTACAACGAGGCGGACCAGCACGTCACGCCCTCGCGCCGTGCGCTGCTCGTCGCGGAGAGCTTCGACCAAGGCCGGACCTGGTCGGCCCCGCGCCGCCTCGACACTCCGCGCAGCCATTGCCCGCGCCTGGTCCGCCTGGGCGGCGAACTGCTCATCGCCGACGCGTCGCGCACCTTTCACCGCAGCGCAGATAACGGCGTCACCTGGGTCCCCCACCCGGTCACCGGCATCGAGCACGACATGCTCGACCGGCCCCTGGACCTGGGCGGCGGCGCGCTGCTGACCACGGGCCACATGCACCGGGGCCGCGCCGCCCAGCCCGCCATCCGCCAGGCCCCGGCCGAGCAGATGGTCTACCGCTCCGAGGACGGCGGCCGCTCCTGGTACCCCCTTTCGGTCATGGCCCGTGAGCGCAACCTCGTGCTCTGCGAGGGGTCCATGCTCCGCCTGCCCGACGGAAGCATCGCCGCCCTGCTGCGCGAAAACAGCTTCGTCTACGAACCCATGCACCTCTGCCTGAGCGACGACGAGGGCGAAACATGGTCGGACCCGACACCCACGCCGCTCATCGGCCACCGCCCCACCCTGGGCCTGACCTCGGCGGGCGACCTGCTCG
>JAZHDH010000045.1:0-6811 GCA_036584335.1 Pseudodesulfovibrio sp.
CCCACTGTTTCGAGGTCGACCGCGAGGGCAAGGATTCCTGGCGGCACGCCCGGGCCGGGGCCGAGACCGTGGCCATCTCTTCGCCGGGGCGGGTGGCGGTGATCAAGCGCGTGGAGCGGGAAATGACGCTGGCCGAGCTGGCCGAAGCGTTTTTCGCCGACCGGGAGCTGGTGGTGGCCGAGGGGTATTTCCGGTCGGACCACCCCAGGATCGAGGTCCACCGGTCCGAGGCCCACGGCCGGCCCCTGTGCGGCCGGGCGGAAGGGGAGGCGCCGCCGCTGCTGGCCATGGTTTCGGACGCCGCCGTGGACACGGAGTGCCCCCTGTTCGGCCTGGACGACGCGGCCGGGGTGGCCGCGCTGGTCGCCCGGCGGCTGCTCGGCCGGAGGGAACGAGGCATGTGTTCGTGAGCGTTGAAAAAATGGCCACAACCCGGCACGGCCACTAGCCAAAAGGCCGGGTTCCCGGTATAGGGGGTAGCAAGGGATATGATGACAACCGCTTGCCAAAGCAGGATACCATAGGAGGAAACCGATGCTGTTAGCCAACTGGATGAGCAAGGACGTGATCACCATCACTCCGGACCGTTCCATGATGAAGGCCTCGAAGATAATGAAGGACAAGAACATCAGCTGCCTGCCCGTCGTGGACGAGGAAGGCCGACTGGTGGGCATCGTCTCGGACCGCGACATCAAGGACGCCTCCCCGTCCAAGGCCACCACCCTGGACATGCACGAGTTGTATTACCTGCTTTCCGAGGTCAAGGTGAAGGACATCATGACCAAGAAGGTCGTGACCATGCGCGAAGACGAGACCGTGGAAAAGGCGGCCGTGCTCATGCTCGAGAACCACTTCGGCAGCCTGCCGGTGGTGGATGAGGACAACCGGGTCGTGGGCATCATGACCGACACCGACGTGTTCAAGGTCCTGGTGGAGATCACCGGCGTGTACGAGGGCGGCACCCAGTTTTGCCTGCAGATCGGCACCGGCCCCGGCACCCTGTCGCCGGTCCTGGCCTTCCTCAAGGACCACGGCGCGCGGATCATGAACATCATGACCCACAACGTGCCCGAGAACGAGGGCGTGAAGAACGTCTACATCCGCATCCGCGACATGGAAAAGCCGGAACTCAAGCGTCTCAAGGCCGACATGGAGGCGCAGTTCAATGTCATCTACTGGACCGTCGACCCGGTCCACCGCGTGGTCTAGCGGCTCCGGGAGACGGGGTGACGATCTGGCAAGACGATAGCTTGCCGACGTCGCAACCAGTTGTTTTGGTTTAGATTCAGGATTTCCGTTTCGGCGATTGCCATTGCGTTGGGAGGGATGCCCGGCCGGGTGTCCCTCCCTTTTTTGCGTCCCCTGCGTTCCGTTCACGACCCCTTAAGCGATTGCGGGGAAATGCCGAAAAGAAAGTGTGCGGGCGCCTGCCCGGCAAGGGAGCGAACATGGGAAGCGTCGTCGCGCTGGACGCCTTCAGGAAGACGCTGAGGGCGGAAGGGCGCAAGGCCGCGCCGCCGAGGCCGGAGGTTTCGGGCGGGGCGATCTGGGGACGGGACTACCGCGAGGTGGAGTCCGTGGTCTTCGGCCTGCTCCAGGCGCGCGGGCTGGTGGCCCATCATGCGGGCGGACACGATCCCGAGTTCGACCACCGCTGCCTCGTGGCCCTGGAGGCGGCCTATCGCGTGGCCGACCTGGGGCTGCCCCATCTCAAGGCGTCCGTCACGCCGCTCAAGCAGTGGATTCTGGACGCAATTACCGAGGACAACAAGCGGGACCTGTCCTGGGCCTTGGTCATCCTCGACCTCATCGAGAAGTCGCCAGCCCGGTAATTTCCGGTAAGCGACGATCTCTATCCTTCTTAATTCATTATCAACTCTGCCGCCGATATTTCGTGGTTGCGGCATGCGGCCGCTCCGAATCCGGGCGCGCGCCCGGCGGTTCGGGGGGCCGGGCCTGCGGAAGGGGGCGGGAGGCCGACGGCGCGTTCCGCGCCGTTCACCACTCGGATTGCGCCCTTCCCCGAAATTTTCATTGCCCTTGCCGGAGTCTGCCGTATCAAGAGAGCATGGACGACCACCCGCCTTCCCCCACGATCCTGCTTTCCGCAGGCTGCCTGTTTCACCTGCCTCTTGCGCTCATCGCGCGCATCGGCCGGGATGCGGGCTTTGCGGGCATGGAGCTGATCATGAACTCGCCCAAGCTGAGCCCGGCCGCCGGGCTGGGGTCGATCCATGAAATCCTGCCCATCCGCTCCATCCACGCGCCGTTTCGGGACTGGGCGGCCTGGGGCGGGCTGCTGGCGTCCTGGAAGGCGACCACGGCCCTGGCCAACCACCTGGAGGACGTGGACCATGTCGTCATGCACCCGCCCGGCTCCCGGCTGGCGAACATCATCCAGAACCGCTGGTTCGAGAAGGCGTGCGACCTGCCCCTGCTCCTGGACGCCAAGGGGCGCATCCGCTTTTCCCTGGAAAACATGCCCTGGGCCGAGCATTCGCCCTTTGCCAGGGACCCGCTTACCGGGCTCATGGCCCAATGCCGCGACAAGAACGTCGGGCTGACCTTCGACGTCTGCCACATGGGGGTATCAGGACGCAACGTATTGGAGGCATTTGAAAAAGTCCCCATCGACCTGCTCTACAACGTCCATTTTTCCGACGCCCTGGGCTATACGGAACACCTGCGTCCCGGCAGGGGCGACCTGCCGCTCGACGCCTTCCTCCGCCGCCTTGGCAAGCGCGGATATGCGCGCTATGTCACCCTGGAGCTGGAGCCGTCCGCCTTTCCCGACGACGTGGACGGCACGGTGGGTCTGCTGGTCGCCATCCGGGAGGCCATGGAGGAACAACTGGCCATGGGACGGAACAATGCCGAGTGAGTATCTGCAAGCGGTGCGGCGGCCCGGGCAGGCGGTGAACGCGCTGTTCGCCTTCCTGGGCGTGGAGGTGGTGGGGATCGAACCGGGCCGGGCCGTGCTGCGGCTGCCGGTCAAGCCGACGCTGACCCAGGGCGCGGGCATGGCCGCAGGCGGGGTGATGGCCACGCTGCTGGACGAGGCCATGGCTCATGCGGTCCTGGCCGGGAACTCCCCGGGCGAGATGACCACTACCGTGGACATGAACGTCAGCTATTTGCGGCCTGTCGGGCCGGGCGCGCTGCTCGACTGCGAGGCCCGCGTGGTCAAGCGCGGCGGGCGGGTGGTCTTTGCCGAGGCCGTGCTGCGGGCCGACGGCCGGGACGCGGCCCGGGCCACGGCCACCTTCCTGCTGATCGGGGCAGAGAATAACAGATAATCTCTTGCCGACAATCGGTAATTGTGCTTTAGCTGCGGATAAAGTGCTTGCCTTCATCTTACAATGATTATAAATCGACCTACCCGTGGCGGCCGGAAGCGGCCGTGCGGGACGGGTACCGCATGAAAAAACTTGCCGCAATCATAGCACTTCTTCTTGCCGCCTGCTGCTCGGGCGGTTGCGCCGTGGTCCCCGCGCTGGTGACCACGGGCGCTTCCTTTGCCGTGCCCCAGGCCGTATCCGTGGCCATCAGCACCGCCTCCACCGTGCACAAGACCGCCCTCATCGCCGCCGACGAGCGGGACATGGACGACATGATTTCCGACAAGATGACCACCATCCGCGCCCAGGCCGTGCTCCTGTCCGAGCCCGGGGCCGACGTGGACGCCCAGTGCCTCAACGGCGACCTCTACGTGGTCGGCGAATACGCCGCGCCGTCCGACCGCGACAGCGTGATCGCCTCCCTGCAACAGGTGCAGGGGGTCAAGTCGGTCAAGGGCGTGCTGCGGCCCATGCCCGGCAGCCTCGTGGCCATGGTGGAGCCGGTCATCAGCGACAGGCACGCCGAAGCGGTCATCGAATCCGGCCTGATCAAGGAACTGCACATCAAGTCCGCCAACGTGGAAGTGGAAGTGGTGCAGGGAGAGGCCGTGCTCACCGGCGTGGTCGAGGACCGCGCCGAGGCCGACGCCATGGTCGCCCTGGTGGAGCGCCTGCGCCCCCGCACCGCCCACCCGGTCAAGGTCACCTCGCTTCTCGCTTTTCAGGAGGCGTACGAAAACGGAGGCCGACAGGCCAACGACGCCTTCGTCCTGCTCACCGAACGCCAGATGCTGGCCGCCGCCGAGGTCAAACGGCCCGTTGCCGCAGGCGAAAAGGCCCTGCCGCCGCCCGCGGCGATCCCCGCCGTCATGGGCGACGCCCCTCCCTCCATCGAGGAACTGGCCGCCGCGCGATTGCCCAAGAAACGCTCCTCCTGGCAGCAGGCGCGCCTGAAAATGAAACACCGCATCCTCGAACTGGCCAAGGAGGAGCAGGACCCGGTGGTCAAACGAAGGCTGATCACCCTGTCCACCCGGGTCCTCAAGGACCGGAACACCTCCATCGAGGCGCGGCTGGTCAAGACCCTGCACCGCACGCCCAATCTCCGTCTCAAGATACTGGTCAACGACATCCTCGCCGACTACGCGCCCGACAGCGCCATCCCGATCCAGACCGTGGCCATGTATTAGCGCGTCGGGGCGTCGCCCCTTGCTCCGCCTCCATTCGTGCTTATTCTTTGCGGAAACGTCCCGGAGGTGTTCCCATGGTCATGGACAATCGCCATATCGTCTGCCCCCACTGCGGGGCCGTGAACCGCGTCGAGCCCGGCCGCGAGACCCAGGCCGCCTGCGGCAAGTGCAAGGGCAGGGTCTTCGAGCCGCACCCACTGGAATTGGTCGGGCCGACCTTCGACCGCCACATCGCCAAAACCGGCGTGCCCCTGCTCGTGGACTTCTATTCGCCCACCTGCGGCCCCTGCCTGATGATGGGGCCGGCCTTTGCCGAGGCTGCGGGCACGCTTTTTCCCGACGTGCGCCTGGCCAAGGTCGACACCTCGGCCGAGCAGGCCGTCGCCGCCCGGTTCGGCATCCGGGCCGTGCCCACGCTCATCCTGTTCGCCGACGGGCGCGAGGTCGCCCGCCAGTCCGGGGCCATGGGCGTAGCCGATCTGGTGCGCTGGACCAGGCAACATCTCTGATCGCGGAACAGCCGCGCATTTCTCGGCCGGGGCCGCCGATTCCCCTTGGCGAACCCCGGCCGTTTCATGTACCGTGCAGGGTTGAGACAACCATGCCGAACGCCATCTTCGTACCAGAACTGCTCGCCCCCGCCGGGGACATGGAGAAGCTCGAAACCGCCATTCTGTACGGTGCCGACGCCGTGTATCTGGGCGGCGACGGCCTCAACCTGCGCGCCGGGGCCGCCGGATTCTCCTGGCCCGAGCTGGGCAAGGGGCTTTCCCTGGCCCGCAGCGCCAAGGTCAAGGCCTACTTCACGCTCAATGTCTATCCGCGCGAAAGCATGATGCGGCAGGTGCGCGAACACATCGAGATGCTCGGCGAACTGCGCCCCGACGGCGTCATCGCCGCCGACCCCGGCGTCATCCGCCTGCTGCGGCGCGAGTTGCCCGACGTGCCGGTGCACGTCAGCACCCAGGCCAACACCTCCAACTCCGAATCCGTCCGCTTCTGGCGCGAATGCGGGGCCAGGCGCGTCAACGTGGCCCGCGAGCTGCGCAGCCAGGAGCTTTTCGAGATGCTGGCCGTCACCCGCAAGCAGATGCCGAACATGGAGCTGGAAGTCTTCGTGCACGGGGCTCAGTGCATGGCCGTGTCCGGCCGCTGCTACCTTTCGGCCTTGCTCAACGACCGGCCCGGCAACCTGGGCCAGTGTTCCCATCCCTGCCGCTACGAATACCGGCCCGTCTCGGTCACGGTGGAGGAGCGCACCCGGCCCGGCGAGCCCATGTGGGAAATCCGGGACTACACGCCCGAAGACTCGGGCGACGAATTTTCCTTCGAGTGCGGCGATGAATTCGCCTTCGGCCTGCCCGGTCCGGATACGGCCGACGGAGCGCCCGCCGAGCCCGGCGTGGCCGAAGCCCTGCGCACCGGCGGCTGGACCAAGTTCTTCGCCGCCGAAGACCTGTGCCTGCTTCACTACCTGGAATGGTTCGCGCGCATGCGCGTGGCCGCCGTGAAGATCGAGGGCCGCACCAAGAGTTCGGCCTACCTCGCCCAGGTCGTCGACGCCTACAAGACCGCGCTGAACGACATCAAGAAGGGCGAGTTCCGGCCTGAAACCTACCTTTCCGAACTGGTCAACGCCGCGTCCCGGCCCCTGACCACCGGATTCTTCGACCCCGACCGGCGCGGGGCCATCGCCCGGCCGCCCGACGAATCCGAAAAACGGTCCGTGCTCGCCCGGGTCATGGAACCCGTGGGCGAAGGCAAATGGACCGTCCAGACCAAGGCGCGCTGGGATGCCACCGCCGACATGGAACTGCTCATCCCCGGCCTGCACCGGCCGTGCATCTCCCGCGAAGACTACGGCGTGGAAAACGAGCTCGGCATGGGACTCGACGTTACCCACCCGGGCCAGAAAGCCGTGCTCATCTGCGACCATCCGGAAATCAAACCCGGCATGTTCATCAGAAAACCCTGGAACTTCGACGAGCTGGATTAAACGGCCCCGGACGCCCCGTCCCGGAGCGGAAAAGGCCGAGGCCGGGCCGGGGGACGTCACCTCCCCGGCCCGTTTCGTTTTCCGCTAGGCGGGCCGGCTGCCCGGCACATAGTCGCCGGGATACAGGGTCTGGAACCCCTCGCGCACCTTTTTCACGAAGTCGGCGTCGCGCTGGAGCGGGTCGCTGTAGCGCGGGTCGCGCATCATCTCCAGCAGCTTCTCGCGCGAGAGTTCCTCGCCCCAGCCCCGGGCCGAGCCGCGCAGGCCGCTCTCCAGCACCAGGGGCG
>JAZHDH010000046.1:0-6744 GCA_036584335.1 Pseudodesulfovibrio sp.
GGGGTCCTCGATCTGGTCGCAGATGGCGATCTTGTAGCCCTTGTCGAGCAGCTGGCTCAGGTAGGGCTCCACCGAATGGTGCGGCACGCCGCACATGGGAATGGGATTCTCGTTGTTGGGATTGCGGCTGGTCAAGGCGATTTGCACGGCCCGGGCAACGGTCTCGGCGTCCTCGAAGAACAGCTCGTAGAAGTCTCCCATGCGGAAAAACAGCAGCGCGCCCGGATTTTCCTCCTTGAAGCGGAGGTATTGTTCGAGCATGGGGGTCAGTTTGGTCTGTGTCACGAATACGAGTGTCGAGTGTGCTTACTGGGAAAAGTCCGTGCGGAACGCGATGGAATGCCAGCTGCGGCAACGGGGACAAGTGAAGAAGAGCTGGTCGCGCTTGAGGCCGCAACGGCGGCAGAAAAAACGGTGAATCTTGTGGGCGCGGTCCATGAAAAAGGACAGCTGCTCCTTGAAGAACGGAGTCAGGGTCTGGTCCGCGCGCGACAACTCGAAGAGATCGAGCCGGGCCAACCAGAAATCCGGGTGCATGACCAGGGTCTTCTCCAGCCACCCCCTGGCGTTGTCCTCGTCACCTATGCGCAGCAGAAAGGCCGCGCCGTAGTACAGCAGCAGGACATCCGGGTCCTGGGATTCGAGGACTGGCAGCAGGGCGCGGGTCAATCCTTCTTCGCCGCAAGCGTTCGCCCAGCGGGCGTCCTCGCCCCGGGCGGGCGTGGCGCGCTCACGTTCGGCGCGGTCCAGGGCCTGAAGCAACCCTTCGAGCAACACGAACCGCAACTCGGGAGCCACGTTTTCCAGGGCGTTTTTAAGGATGTCGGCTACTTTGCGCTCGCTGCCCGATTTGTAGGCCTGAACCATCTGCTCCAGCCACGCTTCAACCGATCCGGGATAGGCCCGGATGGCGTGGCGCAGGGCGCGATGGGCCTGGGAATCTTCGCCCTCCTCGAAATAGTCCATGGCCAGCCGAACCAGATAGTGGGCCTGGGGCAAGGGAAGGCCGAGCTGTCCATAGGCCTCGGCGGCCTTCTCGTAGGTGCCGCGCTCGGATGCCAGTCGGGCCATCTCGTATTGGATGGCCGTGGAGTCATACCCGTGGGAACGGGACTCCAAAAACGCCTTTTCGGCTCGGTCGAGGAAGCCGCCGCGGCGGAAATCACGCCCAAGCTCGAAAAGGGCGCGGGCCTTGAACTCGCGGTCAAGGCCCGGCCGGACTATCAGACTGTTGCGGATCTGAATGGCGCGCTCTATCTCTCCCTGGGACCGATACAGGCTGCCCAGCGCGAGGTAGATTTCCACGGCCTCCGGGTCGTTCTTGACGACCTTGCTCAACTCCTCGATCGCCGCACGGGTATCCTGCACCGGAAGCGTTTCCCCGCCGCCGGCCTCACGGACTGCCCGCTGGTTTCGCTCGAAACCACTGGCCTTCTTGCGACCGAAGAGTTTCCAGATCATGGACGCCTCCGTTACTTGTTCTCTTCCTTGGGGGCCTCGGTGCCGCCGTAGGGGCTTTCGCCGATGGGCATGTTGCGCAGTGAATTGACTTCCTGCTCCAGGCTGGCCAGGCGGGTTTTGCACTCACGCAGCCGGGCTCCGGCGCGGAACTTGTCCGCAATGAAATAGACCATGGTCAGCAGGGAACCGGCCACGAAGGCGGCCAGGATGAGCACACCGAAGGGGAGGGGGATGGAATGCAGGGTCACGGCGTAGGGAATTTCGAGCTTCAGCGTCAATCCCTGTAGCAGGACATCGTTGTTCTGGCTGAAAAAAAGGATGGAGAAGACGAAAAGGATCAGCAAACAAATTACCTTGATGAAACGCATGCAATGACTCCTTACACGGTGACGGCATCAAACAACGGCTTGAGCCTGTTGTAGGTGGATGCGAGGTGTTCCGGGATGACGGTTGTTTCTCCGAACACGGCCATGAACGAGGCGTCCCCGTTCCATCGCGGCACAATCTGAAAATGCAGGTGCTGCGCGATGCCGGCTCCAGCGGCTTCCCCCAGGTTCAGTCCAACATTTATCCCATGAGGATGAAAGGCCTTTTCCAAAACGGCGACACTGTGTCTCAGCCACATCATGCAGTCGTTGGTCTCCTCGACGGCGAGATCGAGAAGGTTGCTGACGTGACGGTAGGGCGTCACCATGAGATGGCCGTTGTTATACGGAAACTTGTTCATGATGACAAAACAATGTTCACCCCTGGCCAGGATGCGCCGCTCCTCATCCTCCTCCGTGCCTTCGGGAATACAAAACACGCATTCCTCCGGCTTGGGGCCGAGAATGTAGTCAAGCCGCCAGGGCGCCCACAAAACTTCCATTTCACTCCGCCTGAATCGACATAGGGTTAACGGACAGCAATCCCCCATTTTTTTTACACGGACCGGGTCATCAGGGCAAGCAGGAATGCGGCATCAGCCCCCGCCTTCGCCGTGGTTTGGCCCGACCATGTCTCGATACAGCAGATCGGCCAGCCGAAGTTGCTCCTCGCGCCCTTCGGCCCGGCCGTCGATCTTCGCCATCAGGACCTTGCCGAGGATGGTCGAATACATCGGACCGGGAACAATGCCCATCTCCTGCAAGTCCTTGCCGGAAATTTCGATTTTCATGTAACGCAGCCTGCTGAGATATTGAGAGATACTCCTCCGAATATGCTCCTTGCGACTCCGCGCCATCAGAAACAGGACGCCCTCCACCGGGATGGGAGTGAGAAGGGTGTACAGGGCGCTCAACCCCGAGGCCTCCTCGCTCCAGCCCATCAATTTCATCAAGGCGTCGCCGACCATGTCGCGCAGTTGAATGAAATCTCGCTCCTCCTTTTCGGTGAAATGGAGGCGGTGGGTCACTCCGGCAATTTCCTCCCGCTTGATGCCCATGGTCAGGGCCAGGAAATAGAGCTTCCAGGTGATGACCGGGGGCTCCAGATAGAGCAGCCGGTACCAGTGCTTGACCTTGACCAACTCCATGAACACTTGGACACGGTCGTTTTTGAGCTTGAGTTCCGGATGAATGGCCTCCATGATGCCCAACTCCTCCATCCGGTTCAGGCAGGCCAGGGGATCCTCCTCCTCCATGATCAGCTGAAGCTCATGCATGACCCGGGTACCGGACAGCTTGCTGAACAACTCGAGATTCAAGGCATTCTTGATCAGCCGCATGGTCTGGCCGCCGATCTGAAAATCAAACCGCCGCTCAAAGCGGATGGCCCGGAGGATACGGGTCGGATCTTCAACGAAGCTCAGGGAATGAAGCACCCGGATGGTCTTGCTGCGGATGTCCTGCTCCGCGCCGAAGAAATCCACCAACTGGCCGAACCGGCCGGAATTGAGCCTGAGCGCCAGGGCGTTCATGGTGAAATCACGGCGGAACAGATCCATCTTGATGGAGGAAAGCTCCACCGTGGGCAGGGCGGCGGGATATTCGTAATACTCGAGCCGGGCCGTGGCCACGTCCACGCGTTGACCATTGTCGAGGATGATCACGGCGGTCTTGAACTTGAGGTGCGACTTGACCCGCCCGCCCAGGCGGGAAGCCAACTGCTTGGCATAGCGAATACCGTCGCCCTCGACCACCAGATCAAGGTCCAGGTTGGGACGGCCAAGCATGATGTCGCGCACGAAACCACCGACGGCGTATACTTCCCATCCCAGATCGTCGCCCAGAGCCCCGGCCGCCCTGAGCAGGTCGAGCATGGTCTGGGGCAGCCGGTTGGCGACCATGGAGTTGATGTTCCGTTCGCGCCGCCGGTCGGGCATGAGCGAAGTCGGCATGCGCGCCGGTTCTTCCACCAGCAGGTGCACCAGGTCGGTGCGAGTGATCACGCCCACCAGGGTCTCGCCATCCACCACCGGAAGCAACCGCTGCCGATTGCCGAGGATGATCTCCATGATCCGGTAAAGATCGGTGCGAGCCTCCACGGTATCGAAGGTGCGGCTCATGTACTCGTTCAGGGGAACATCGCCCAGTCCGTGCGAAAACGCCTTGTCCGCGGTCTTGTGGCCCATGATGCCGATGCACTTCATGGTCCCGGTCTCGACCACCGGCACGTCCTTGAGCCCATAGCGGGTCATCAGCTCCACGGCCTCGCTCATGGGTTTGTGCCCTTCGATGACCACCGGAGGCCGCGACATCAGGTTCTCGATCACGATCTCGGGATTGATTTGGGAATAGAGCAGGGCGAACAGGTCGTCGCGCACCTCGGCCAGGGTCTTGTCCTTGATGGTCGCGGACGCGGCCACGCTGTGCCCGCCACCGCCCAGCGAGGAACAGATGCGACCCACATTGACGTCCGGGTTCTTGGAGCGGGCCACCAGGTGGATGCGGTCGGCCATGCGGCCCAGGGCGAACACGACCTTGATACCTTCCATGTCCACCAGTTTATGGACCAGCAGGGCGAAATCCGGGACGAACTTGTCCGTGGACAGTTCGGTGATCACCACATCGACGCCGTGAATGTCATAGGTCGAGGCATTTTGAAGCAATTCGCCCAGATGCGTGACCTGCTCGGCGGACAAATCCTGGGAGAGCAAGTCGGAAATTACCTCGGTGTCCATGCCCTGTTCCCGGAGCCAGCCCGCCGCCTCGAAATCCTTGGGAGTGGTGGAATTGAAGCCGAAGGAGCCGGTGTCCTCATAGATGCCAAGCCCCAGAAGCGTCGCCTCCTCGGGAGTGAGGATCACGTCCTGCCCGCGCATCAGGTCAACCAGGATGGTGGTAGTGGAGCCCCACACCTTGTACACGGTCATTTCGGCCGTCAGGTCGTCCTCCGTGTCGGGATGGTGGTCGTAAAGGTGAATCCGCAAGCCCGGGTTTTCCAGAAGTGGCTGCACGTGCGGAATACGCGATCGCTGGCGCGTATCCACCACCACCAGCAACTCCACACTGGAGGGGTCGATATCCTTGAACGACTTGAAATTAAAGAGATAAGTGGTGCTTTCGATGAAGAAATTGCGCAGGTTCTTTTCCTGGCTGCCGGGAAAGATAAGCGCGGCCCCGGGGTAGAGCTTGCTGGCCGCGACCATGCTGGCCAGGGCGTCGAAATCGGCGTTGGCGTGAGAGGTTATCACGGTTTTCGCAGAAATTTTTTCCATCTTTCCCATAGATTGCCGACTCTTGTGATCACATCCCCGAACGGGGATGGAATTGCTGGTGCATGGCTTTCAATCGGCCCGCCTGGATGTGAGTGTATATCTCGGTGGCCGAAATGTCCGCATGGCCGAGCAGCAGTTGCACGGTGCGCAGGTCCGCTCCTCCTTCCAGCAGATGGGTGGCGAAGGAGTGGCGGAAGGTGTGCGGCGAGATACTGCGCCGGATGCCCGCCTGAAGAGCATACTTCTTGATCAGTTTCCACACGCCCTGGCGGGTGAGCCCTTTGCCCGATCGATTGAGAAACATCAAATCTTCCGATGGATTGAACGAAGGGCGCGTTGTCTCCATATAGGTGTTCAGAATCTTCTGAGCCGTGAAGTGAATGGGCACCAGCCGCTCCTTGGACCCCTTGCCGAACACCTTGAGCAGCCCCACCTGGGGATCGTAGTCCAGGACTCGCATGCCGATCAGTTCGGAAACGCGGAGCCCGGCAGCATAGAGTACTTCGAGCATGGCCCGGTCGCGCAGGCCCAGCGGGATGGAAGAGTCGGGGAGAGCGAGCACGCGGGAGATTTCCTGACGAGTCAGGAACTCCGGCAATTTTTTTGGCAGCTTGGGATTGTCCAGCAACTTGCCCGGGTCTTCCTTGTACCATTTTTCCTGCACGGCGAAGGCGAAAAATCCTCGCAGGGAGGACAAATGCCTCGCCAGGGAACGATTCTTCAACCCGCGCGCCCGCAGGTGCGTGAGGTACAGGAACAGGGTTTTGTCCGTGATGTCCTCCAGCCGGAAGGATTTGTCCTCCAAGAAGAGGAGCAGGGCGGCCAGGTCTTGAGAGTAGCCGGTCAGGGAGTTCTCCGACAACCCTTTCTCGATGAGCACGTGCTCCAGGTAGCGGTCCACCCAGCGATGGTTGGGCGGATTCCCCCCGGTCTGTTTTCTCATGTTCGACATGATCACGACTCAATCAAGTTAACTTATTGTTTTTTAAATATAAAACATAAACAATCGACTTAACGATCACACCCCGGGCCTGCCTTTGAACGCGGCATCATCCCCTAGCTACCAAGGGAGCGGCCAAAGAGCAATAATCCTTCGCATTGACAGTCGCTCCGCGCCCAATTATGAAGATTGCTCCAAGCTAATTGAAGGAGTTTTCATTCATGGCAGATTTCAAGCTGGCAGACCGCCTTTCGGCTCTGCCCCCGTATCTCTTCGCCGCCATCGACAAGGCCAAGGCCGAAGTGGCGGCCACAGGCATGGACATCATCAGCCTGGGGATCGGCGACCCGGACCTTCCCACTCCGGATTTCATCATCGAAGCCTTGTACGAAGGCGCCAAGAAACCCAAGAACCATCAATATCCTTCCTATATCGGCATGTTTGCCTTCCGGAAAGCCGTGGCCGACTGGTACAAGCAGCGCTTCAACGTGGACCTGAACCCCGAATCCGAAGTGGTCAGCCTCATCGGCTCCAAGGAGGGCATCGCCCACTTCCCGCTGGCCTACGTCAATCCGGGCGATCTCGTGCTGGTGCCCACGCCCAACTACCCGGTGTACCCCGTGGCCTCCAACTTCGCCGGCGGCGAAGTCAGGTTCATGCCGCTGCTGGAAGAGAACGACTTTCTGCCCGACCTGGACAGCGTTGA
>JAZHDH010000047.1:0-6722 GCA_036584335.1 Pseudodesulfovibrio sp.
ACGGCCTGGCGCAGTCCGGGGCCATGGTCCGGCTGGTCAAGGGCGCGTTCGCCGAGCCCTCTGCCGTGGCCTTCACCTCCCGGCGGGAGCGCGACGACGCGTACCGCCGCTGCCTGACCACCCTGCTCTCGCCACAGGCGCGCGAGCGGGGCGTTCGTCCGGTGTTCGGCACCCATGATGATCGCATGGTCGATCTGGCCGCTCACGTGGCCGCAGCCAACGGCTGGCGGCCGGGCGAATGGGAGGTGGAGATGCTGCTCGGCGTGCGGCCGGACTATCAGCGCGAACTGGTCGGCCGGGGCGTGCGGTTGCGGCTCTATCTGCCCTTCGGCCGGGATTGGTGGCCGTACTCCATCCGCCGCGTGGGCGAGAATCCGAAGAACGCGCTCTTCGTCCTGCGCGCCATGCTCGGTGCGGGGTAGGGCGCATGAACGAAGGATTCGATGGGGCGGCGGCTCCGGCGGACGAGGGCGGCTCCGGCCTGGCCGTGGCCCTGTGGCTGGCCGGGTCGGTGCTGCTCTGGGGCACCTCGTTCATGGCCGCCAAGACCGCCCTGGCCGCGTTCCCGCCCATGGCCGTCATCTGGCTGCGCATGGCCCTGGCCTCGCTGGTGGCCCTGACCCTGCGCGGCCGCATGGGCCAGCCGGACTACCGGCCGGGCGACTGGAAGATCCTGGCCGTGCTCTGCCTGATGCAGCCCTGCCTCTACTTCCTGCTCGAAGGCTACGCCATCAGCCTGACCACCTCGTCCCAGGCCGGGATGATCTCGTCCCTGGTGCCGCTGCTGGTGGCGGCCGGGGCGTGGGCGCTGCTCAAGGAGCCGCTCTCCGCGCGCAGCGGGGCCGGGCTGCTCGTGTCCATCGCGGGCGTGGTCTGGCTCTCCCTGTCCGGCTTGGCCGGGGACGCCGCGCCCAACCCGGCCCTGGGCAACCTGCTGGAGGTCGGGGCCATGGCCTGCGCCGCCATCTACATGGTGGTCATGAAGCGGCTCTCGGCCCGCTACTCCACCTGGTGGCTGACCGGCATGCAGTGCCTGGCCGGGACGGTCTTCTTTCTCCCGGGCGCACTCCTGGGCGGCCCCTGGGCCTCGTTCCCGGCCGAGCCGCTCGGCTGGCTGGCCGTGGCCTACCTCGGCCTGTTCGTCACCCTCGGGGCGTTCGGGCTCTACAACATGGCCATGGCCCGCATCCCCGCAGGCCGGGCGGCCATGGCCATCAACCTCGTTTCGCCCGTGGCCCTGGTCTCCGGCTGGCTGGTCCTGGGCGAAACCATGACCCCGGCCCAGCTCGCGGCCTGCGGCGTGGTCGGCGCAGGCGTCTGGCTGGGCCGCAGAGGGTGAGAATTGCGGCCGGTCACTCATTGAGAAGGGCTTCGGCGTTTGGATTTGGAGGCTCTGCGCCCCGACCTGTGCGGCGGGGAAAAGGTCGGCCGTGTCGCTCCGGAAAGGGCGGTGCGCAAACGCCACCGCGCGCTCTTGCCCGCTTCATCGTGCCTCCCTGGCATTGTCGCGCAAAAGTCCGGGCTGAACGGCAACATTTCCTGTGGACAATTAAATAGCTAGACAGCGGATTCCAATTCTGGTTTGTCTGGCTTTGACTATCTCACCACCCGTCATTCAAGGAGGCAATGCATGTATACAATCGAGTACAAAAACAAGTCAGTACACTTTCCTGACGACGTCTCTTCCTCGGCGGCCTCCATGTACAGACAGAACATGTTTTATGAATTCATCTTTCTCCGGTACATTGAATCCCTGGCCCTTGGAGGAGCCTATCTTGACGTTGGGGCGGCATGGGCGAATCATTCGCTTTTCTTCGTCAGGTATTGCCCTGCATCGAAAGTAATCGCGGTGGAGCCAGTCAACGACACCGCAAGGATACTGGATATGAATGGTGGAGGAGATAAGATCGAACTGCTTCGGGTCGGCGCGTCGGACAGATATGAGAAGGCGCATTATGCCGGCAGAGACTTTGATTGCGTTCCACTGGGCGAGCACCCTGCCGTGGCGGCGCAGAAAATTGGTTTGATCAAGATCGACATCGAGGGAATGGAATTGAAAGCGATACGGGGGCTGGCCAAGATCATAGAGAGAGACCGTCCCGTCCTGTATTGCGAGGCGTTCGACGCTACAGGCACCACCGACATCGAGGATTTCCTGAGCACCTGCGACTATGTGAAGACCAATCGCATTTTCAACCTCACGCCGGTGCATGAGTTCTTCCCGCGCGAAAAAAGCGGCGAGCTGGTAGAGGAGATCGACATGCTCGACAGGTGCGGCGTCAAGGACGGGAAGGTGCAGGTTTCATCCGCAGACATGCTCGCCGTCCTCCCCGGGGCGACGGATGTCGAAAGCCCGGACCCGGCGCTTCCCATCCCCCTGCGGCGCGATCGCATGACCTTCGCGCAATTGGTCTTGTCCAAGGAGCCCAGCGAGTTGAAACGGGCGATGAAGGTCGCCTATTTTGACGAGGGCAGGCGGTATCTGGGGGAAACGGAATACGTTGTGTCGAACTACCGCAAGATGGAACTGCTCGCGCCGCCGGAAGGGGCCGCGTACGTCCTGCCCCTGGTGGCCGCAGCCGGGGAAGGCTCTCTGACGGTGCACGATTTTTCAGTATTTTCATCGAAATAGACATGGCAAGGCTGTCCCGGGGGGCGGGCGGCCAGCTCCATGATTCCAAGAGAAAGCCTCGCGCAGGTCGTCGGTAATCAACCCAGCGCCCAAGCCCCCCCGCGAAGCGAACCAAAAAGTTTCGGAGATTCTTGAGAACCCTTTTCAAAGGATTCTCAAGCCGCCGGAGGCAAAAAAGAGCCGGACACTCGGGTGTCCGGCTCTTTTGGCGTCGAGATATGTGGGACCAGGCTATTTCAGGCCGAGTTCCTTCTTGAGGATCTGGAAGTCGATGTTGTCGGCCACCAGTTCCGCGCCCTGCTTGATCTTGATGGCGTCGCGCAGCTTGTGGCGCGAGAGGATGTCGTCCATCTTCTTGGCCACGGTGAAGGTGTCTTCGCGGACCATGATGATCGGGGTCTCCAGGACTTCGGACCGGGTCAGGATGATGTCGTTGGGGTAGAGGTTGCCGGTCAGGACAAGGCAGGGGCAGTCGCCTTCCAGCGCCACCAGCTGCACGTCCGAGCGGTCGCCGCCGACGATGATGGCCGAATTCTTCTTCTTGCGGAAGTGGGTCATGAAGTTTTCGACCTGCATGGTGCCGATGAGGAAGGTCTCGACCACCCGCTCGCTCTTGTTGTGGGCCGAGATGATCTTGCCGCCGAGGCGGTCGGCCAGGTCGCGGACCTTGATCGCGCCCATGAGCGGGTCGCGCGGGATGACGCCCAGCACGCGCACGCCCTTTTTCTCCAGGGCGGGGCCGAGGAGCTGGCTGATCTCGTCCATGAACTGGGGGGGCACGTCGTTGAGGATGACCCCGGCCAGCAGGTCGCCCAGCTGTTCCTTCATGACCATCAGGTAGTCGTATTTCAGTTCCTTCTGGAAGCGGTCGATGACGATGGTCTTGATGCCGAGCTTCCTGACCACCGAGATGGCGTCGGTGTCGCAGTACTTGCCGGAATACATGGAGCCGGAGCCGCCCACCAGGGTGATGTCCCGGCTTTCGGAAATGGTCTTGTAGCTTTCCACTATCCTGCCCAGCAGCCCTTCGACGCTGCCGGTGAACGCCTTGACCTTGAAGTCCTGCGTGACCACCACCGGGGTGACCAGTTCCGGGTCTTCGTCGAGCCCGAGCACGTCCTGGACGAAGGCGGCGTCCTCGTCGCCGAGCTTGCCGTCGATCTCCATGGGCATGGCGCCTACCGGCTTCATGTAGCCGACGTTGAAGCCTTCCTTCTGAAATTTGAGGCCCAGGCCCATGATGATCATGTTCTTGCCTGAGTACCCCGTGGTCGAGCCGATGTAGAGTCCAGCCATGCCTGTATTCCTCCTGAACTGTGAGCGGGGACGCCTGGCGGCGTCCCATCCTGTTTTCGTATCCCAGACCGATGAAAAAGCCAAGGGGCAGCCGACGATCAGGCGATGGTCAGTCGCAGGTCGGTCACCAACGCGCCGTGCGCGTCCACCAGCACCGGGTTCAGCTCCGCCTCCTGGATGGCGGGAAAGTCCGTGGCCATCTGGGACAGGGAGAGGAGGATGTCCTCGATGGCGTTCAGGTTGACCGGCACGCCGCCGCGCGCGCCCTGAAGCAGCGGGAACGAGCGGATTTCGCGCACGATGTCCTGGGCGTCCTGGAGCGTGAGCGGGGCCAGCCGGTAGCTGACGTCGTGCAGCATTTCGGCCGATGGCCCGGCCAGGCTGAACGAGATCAGCGGCCCGAACTGCGGGTCCTGGGTGAAGCGGAAGACCACCTCCATGGCCTTGACCGGTCCCATGACCTGGACCAGGCAGCCCGCGATGTAGGCGTCGGGACGGCGGCGCTGGGCGCGGTTGGTGATGGCCATCCAGGCGTCGCGCAGCTCGATGGGGTTGTGCAGGTCGAGGGTCACGCCGCCCACGTCGCGGCGGCTCGTGATGGAGGGCGAGACGATCTTGAGCGCCACGGGGTAGCCGATTTTCTTGGCCGCGCGCACGGCCTGCTCGCTGGTGCGCACCAGCCGCGATTCGGGCACGGGCAGTTCATAGGCCATGGCGATGTCCATGGCGTCGGCGAAGGGCAGCTCCTTGAGCCCGAGCTTTTTGGCCTCGCGGATGACGTGGCTGGCCCGCCCCACGTCGCGGCGGAAGCAGACCTCCACGGGATAGGGGCGGTGTTTCCAGCGGTAGTGGGCGAGCATGCCCGAGATGGCCCGCACTGCGGGCTCGGGATAGCCCCAGCAGGGGATGCCCGCCTTGATCAGCATGCTGCGGCCGGGGCCGACGCGGCGGTCGCCCATGAAACAGGCGAAGAAAGGTTTTTCGGACCCCGCCGCCACCTCGATGACGGCCCGGGCCGTGGCTTCGATCTCGGCCGAGGCCGTGGGCGTGAGCAGGACGAGGACGGCGTGGGTCAGCTCGTCTTCGGCCACGGCGGCCAGCGTGGCGCGGTAGCGGTCGGCCTTGGCGTCGCCGATGATGTCGATGGGGTTGTAGATGGAGGCGAAGGGCGGCAGGGCGCCTGTCAGCTTCTCCAGGGTCTTCTGGGCCGGGCGCGGCAGGTTCAGCCCCGCGCCCTCGCAGGCGTCGGCGGCCAGGATGCCGGGGCCGCCCGAGTTGGTGACCACGGTCAGGTTCGGCCCTTGGGGCAGGGGCTGCTCGGCAAAGGCGCGGGCCAGGTCGAACAGTTCCTCCAGGCTGTGCGCCTGGATGATGCCCGCCTGCTTGAAGGCGGCCGTGGACGCCTCCACGGACCCGGCCATGGAGCCGGTGTGGCTCGACGTGGCCCGGGCTCCGGCCTGGGTGGTGCCCGCCTTGATCATGATTACCGGCTTCTTTTCGGTGACCAGCCGGGCTTTGCGCATGAATTTTTCGCCGTCGTCCACGCTTTCCAGGTAGCCGATGATGACGTGGGTGTCCGGGTCCTCGCCCAGGGCCTCGATCACGTCCGCCTCGGAGATGCCCGCCTTGTTTCCCAACGAAATGAATTTGGAAAAGCCGATGTTTTCGCCGTCGGCCCAGTCGAGGATGGCCGAGCACAGCGCGCCGGACTGGGAGAAGAACGAGATGGACCCGGCGGCGGGGTAGGCCTGGGCGATGGTGGCGTTCAGGCCGCAGCCGGTGTTGATCAGCCCCAGCGAGTTGGGGCCGAGCAGGGTGATGTCGCGGCGGCGGGCCAGTTCGGCCATGGCCATCTCCAGCTCGAACCCGTCGCGCCCGGTCTCGCGGAACCCGGCGGTGACGACGCAGATGGCCCCGACGCGGGCGTCGGCCAGCTCGACCATGGCTTCGAGCACCTGGTCGCGCGGCAGGACGATGACCGCCAGGTCGGGGGCGATGGGCAGGGAAGCCGCCGAGGGGAACACGGGCAGGTCCAGGATTTCGCCGCCTGCGGGATTGACGGGAAACAATTTCCCCCTGTACCCTGCGCGCACCAGATTGGAGAGGATGACGTGCCCGAGCTTCGCCGGATTTCTCGACGCGCCGACCACGGCAATGGAGCCGGGGTTGAGCAGGGGGCGAAGACTGGTGCCGGAAAGCATGGACCTCAGGGGGGTTGAATGGATGTAGCTGGCCTGCAAGAGTGTATCCACCATAGGTTTGACCAAGTCAAGCTCCTGGAGACCGCGCTCACGCACAGTTCCTACGCCAACGAACAGGAGGTCAACGCCGACAACGAGCGGCTCGAGTTCCTGGGCGATGCCGTACTGGAGCTGTGCGTGTCCGAAGAGGGCTTCAAGCGGTTTCCCGACGCGCCCGAGGGCCAGTTGACGCGCATCCGCTCGCAGATGGTCAAGGAGAAAAGCCTGGCCGCCATCGCGCGCGATCTGCGGCTCGACCTGCACGTGCAGCTGGGCCGGGGCGAGGAGCAGCAGGGAGGGCGCGACCGCGACGCCCTGCTGGCCGACACCTTCGAGGCGCTCATGGGCGCGGTGTTCCTGGACGCCGGTTTCGAGGCCGCCCGGAGCGTGATCTTGCGGATTTTCGATGGAAGGTGGCCCGAGCCCGCCTCGCTGACCGAGGCCAAGGACTACAAGAGCCGGTTGCAGGAAGTGGCGCAGGAGCGGTTCAGGGACCGTCCCGTCTACGTGCTGGCCGGAACGCGCGGCCCGGAGCACGAAAAGGTGTTCATCGT
>JAZHDH010000048.1:0-6716 GCA_036584335.1 Pseudodesulfovibrio sp.
GCGTGTTCCGCGACATCACCCGCATGCGCGAGACCGAGGCCGTGCTGCGCGAGAGCGAGCACCGGCACCGGGTCATCTTCGAGAATTCCCCCCTGGGCATGGTCCGCTTCTCGGCCGAGGGGGTGATCCTGGACTGCAACGATCATTTCGCCAAGATCATGGGCGCGGACAGGGCGCGGCTCAAGGGGTTCAACCCCCTTGCCGGGACATCGCCCGGGATGCGGGAGGTCGCGGGCCGGGCCATCGCCGGGGAACGCAGCGTGTACGAGGACTTCTACACCTCGGTCAGCGGGGGGGCGACCGGCTATTTCCGGATGGTCTTCAATCCGGTCAATCCGGGCCAGTCGCCCACCGAGGTCATCGCCACGGTGGAGGACTTCTCCCAGCGCAAGGCGGCGGACGACGCCCTGGCCTTCCAGTCGGACATCAACGCGGCATCGGCCGAGGCGGCCCGGGTGCTGACGCGGCCCGGCGTGAGCATCGAGGACATCGCGCGCACCATCCACCAGCACGCCCTGCACATCACGGGCAGCGAGGTGGGGTTTGTCTCGTCCATCGACCCGGAGACGGGCCGGAACGTGGTCCGGAAGCTTTCCGTCGCCGAGGGCAGCGCCTTCTGCCGGGACGCCGGAGGGATGAAGGTGCTCCCCGGAGGTCCGGAGGGGGGCTGCGGGCTGCTCGGCTACGGGCTGCATGGCGGCGAGGCCTTCTTCACCAACGACCCGGCTCGCCACCGGGCGGCGCAGGGGCTGCCCGAGGGGCACATGGGCATCGAGCGTTTCCTTTCCGTGCCCGCCGTGCACATGGACACGGTCTACGGCCAGGTGGCCGTGGCCAACAGTGCGCGGCCCTACTCCCGGCGGGACATCGAGGCCGTGGAGCCCCTGGCCCAGCTCTACGCCATGGCCCTGTACCGCGCCCGGATGATGGACGACCTGCGCGGCGCCAAGGACGCGGCCGAGTCCGCCAGCCGGGCCAAGAGCCTGTTCCTGGCCAACATGAGCCACGAGATACGCACCCCGCTCAACGGGATTCTGGGCATGCTCCAGCTGCTGGCCTCCACCTCCCAGGACGCCGAGCAGGTCGAATACACCGAAATGGCCACCCGTTCCTGCCGCCGCCTCACCGGGCTCCTCGGCGATATCCTGGATCTCTCGCGCATCGAATCGGGCAAGCTTGCGATCAAGCCGACCCGGTTTTCCCCGGCCGAGCTCTTCCGCGCCATCGAGGAGCTGTTCCGGCTCCAGGCCGACAGCTCGGGCGTGGTCCTCGAACTGCTGCCGGACCCCCGGCTGCCCGAAACCCTGGTCGGCGACGAGCTGCGCGTCCGCCAGGTGCTCTTCAACCTGGTGGGCAATGCGCTCAAGTTCACGGAGCGGGGCCGCATCACGGTCACGGCCGAGCCGCTTCGGGGCGGGCGCACCGTGCTTTTTTCCGTGACCGATACCGGGCCGGGCATTCCCGACGACAAGATCGACACCCTCTTCGACGCCTTCACCCAGGCCGACTACTCCCACACCCGGCCGCACCAGGGGGCCGGGCTCGGCCTGAGCATCGTCAAGCGGCTGGTGGGCCTGCTCGGCGGCACCCTCTCCCTGGAGAGCGAGATCGGGGCGGGGACCACCATCTTTGTCGCCCTGCCGCTGCCGCCCGGGGAGGCCATCGTGGTTCCCGAGGTCCCGGAGGGCCTGCCCGCTCCCGTCCCGGCGGCGAGCCGCGCCCGCGTGCTGGTGGCCGAGGACGACGCGGTCAGCCGCATGGCCATCGCCCGCATCCTGGAGAAGCTGGGGGCCACGGTCTTCACCGCCGCCACCGGGCGCGAGGCCGTGGGCGGGTTCGAGGCGCACGGGCCGGACCTGATCCTCATGGACATCCAGATGCCGGAGATGGACGGGCTGGAGGCCGTGCGGATCATCCGCGACCGGGACCGCTTCGGCGAGAGGGCGTCGGTGCCGGTGGTGGCGCTCACGGCCCACGCCATGGCCGGCGACCGCGAACGGTTCCTGGCGTCGGGCATGGACGGCTACCTGTCCAAACCCGTGGATTTCGAGGAGTTGAAGCGGGTGCTGGCCACCTATGCGGGGGGCTAGCCCGCGCCGCGTCCCCCTTGCGCATTCTGGACTCCGCCCCGGGTTTCGCGTACTGAGGACGCGAGGCTAACCATGGCGACGACCGGCGCGCAGCGCTACCACTCCGGCAAGGCCTCCAGACGGTTTCTCCGCAATCTCGTCTGGGTGGTCATCATCTGCTCCCTGCTCCTGGCCGGGCAGGGGCTGCGCTACCACTGGGTCCGCGCCCAGCTCGACGAAATCCGCGCCCAGACCGGCAAGCTCTACGTTTCGGTCCTGGGGGAGGACATCGGCTCCTCGCCCTTCGGCCGCCTCCAGTTCGAGCACGGCAAGCTCGCGGCATCCCTGCGCATCGGCCTGGACCCCCTGAGCGTGCTGGCCGCCCTGAGCCGCCCCGCCGGGGAGAATCTGCGCCTGGAGGGCCTTTCCCTGGAGGGCAAGCGGGGCCGGGCGCGCGGCTTCTTCGGTCCCAACACGGCCCGGTTCGACGAGTACCTGGACAAGCTCTCCGACGACGAACAGTACCTCTTCACCCTGGAGAACCGCGAAGACGTGTTCGGCGGCATCACCTTCAGCCTGATCGTGGAGCCGCGATGACCCGCCGCGTCCGCACCCGGTATTTCTGGTCCTCCTGGCCGCCGTCCTCGCAGCAGCGGTTCTTCCGGCTGGTGCTGGTGGGCGGCCTGCTGCTCACGCTGTCGGTGGTCATCGGCATCCGGCTGCTGGCGGGGGCCGTGGACACGGAGATAGCTCAGGCCAAGGCCCAGTACGGCCGCGTCCTGCCGCTGGTGCAGGAGGTGACGGCTCTGCAGGCGCAGAAGGGCAACCTGGCCCACCTCGGGGTGGAGGACGCCCTGTGGGCCATCGTCGACGACCTGGGCATCGAGCCGCAGCTGACCTCCCTGCACTCCACGCAGGTGGACGAGAACACGCCCGGCATCCAGGCGACCTTCACCGGGCTCTCCCTGGCCAAGATGGCGGATTTCCTGAACGCCCTGCGCGCGCGGGCCAGCCTGCAAACCCCGCAGTGCGTCCTGACCCGCAACCCAGGCGACCCGCGCCTGGCGGACCTGCACCTGGTCCTGGCGCGATGAGGAGCCTGCCGTGACCCCGCAGTACCGCAAGCCCTCGTCCCTGCCCGGGCGCATCCTGGCCCGGTCTTTCCTGCTCGTCCTGGGCTTTCTGCTCGGCGTGGTCCTGTTCATGCCGTGGAACAAGATCTGGGCGCACGCCCTGACCTCCCTGGACGAGTCCCTGCCCACGGTCGGCTTCCGCTGGGACTTCATTGATCGCGACGGTCCTCTGGGCTTCCGCATCAGCGGCTTCAAGATCGCCGTGGCCGACACCCCGGGCAGCCTGGCCTTTCGCCACGCCTACGTCTCCATGGGCTTTTCGCCCCTGGCCCACGTCCGGCTCGACACCGGCGGCTCCCAGTGCGAGCTGGACCTGTTTCGCAACGGCACCTTCGAGTTCGAGGGCGACCTGAACCTGACCTCGCTGCTCGGCGGCGCGGATTTCAAGGGCGTGCTGCGCGTGGCCGGGAGCTTCTTCCTGCCCGCCGGGGCCACCCTGCCCAGAAAGGGATGGTTCGACCTGCGTTCGCAGCAGCTGACCCTGCCCGACGACAAATCCATCGAGGACCTGGCCTTCACGGCAGAGATCAACGGCCAGAACCTCGATGTCCGGGACTTCTCCATGCGCAGCCCCATCGCCATCAAGGCCACGGGCCGGGGGATCGTGGACCCGGGCAACCTCTACCGCACCTCCTTTGCGCTCAAGGGCGAGGTGACCATCGGCCAGCGGACCATCCCCTACGACGTGCAGGGCTCCCTGGCCGACGCGGTCCTGGAATAGAAAAGCGCGGCGGACCGAAGCCCGCCGCGCCATGCATGCCGTGATCGCCGCGTTCTAGAAGGATGACGCCGAGTTGCCGGCCCCCTCGGCGCGGGTGCCGCCGTAGGGGCTGGCCCCGATCTTCTTGGCCTGCTCCTTCAGGGCATCGGACAGCTGTTCCCGCATCTCCATGAGCTCGGTCTGCTTGGCCTGGACCTTCTGCATCTTCTGCTTGTCCGACAACGAGTCGTCGCCCTCGATCTCCTTGATCTCCTCCTCCAGCTTCTCGATCATCTCCTTGAGACGTTGGATCTGCTGTTCGGCGTTGGTCAGGTCCTCGTCCTCCGTCTCGGAAGCGGTGCCCGCGCTCATTCCCTTTTGGGCCGCGCCTTTCTGCTCCTCTTCGGAGTCGGCGCCGCTTTTCTGCCCGTCGCCGGTCCCGGAGCCGGTCCCGCCGGAGTTTTCGGCTGCGGCCAGGGCGCGCGCCTCTTCGGAGATGGTCACGGTGTCGGCGGACCCCTGCTCGGGAATTTTGGTCTCCCGCGCCTGCTCGGCCTCGGTTTTTTCCAGGGAGGGCGTCGTCTTGACGTCCATGGACTCGGTAAATTGCGTGGTCTGCGCCAGACCGGATTCGATGATCATTTCGGGCCTCCTGCCAGAGAATAGCATACTCCGTATGTCTTGATCGGTCATTTCCCGGGGAACTTTAGGGTATATGAATGTTGCGCCCGCCGGGCAATTCAAGGTACCCTGGCAGACAGTCGGCGAACAACGAACGCGAGGCATCCATGAGCGTCATCAATCTGGAATATCTCTTCAAACCGAAGTCCGTGGCGGTCATCGGCGCGACCAACGATCCGAAGAACGCGGGCAACATCGTCATGCGCAATCTGATGGCGGGCGGGTTCCTGGGGCCGGTCATGCCGGTTTCCGACACGGCCGAGGCCATCGCGGGCGTGCTCACCTACCCCTCGGTCAAGCACCTGCCCAAGACCCCGGACCTGGCCATCGTCTGCTCCCCGCTGGACGAGGCGCCCGAGATCATCCACTCGCTCAAGGAGCGGGGCACGCGCGGCGCGGTGCTCATGGGCTCCGGGTTCGCGGCCATGACCGGCGAGGAGCGGCTCGACGTGGCCTCGACCATCCTGCGCGTGGCCAACCCGCCCGAATTCCGGATCATCGGGCCGAAGTCGCTGGGGTTCATGGTCCCCTCGCTGAACCTCAACGCCTCCCTGGCCCACACCGAGGCCGCGCCGGGCAAGGTGGCCTTCATCTCCCAGTCCGATTCGCTGCTGGCCACGGTGCTCGACTGGGCCAAGGCCAAGGGGGTTGGATTTTCCTACCTGGTGGCCCTGGGCAGCCGCATCGACGTCTCGTTCGCCGACATCCTCGACTACCTCGGGTCCGACCCGCTGACCCGCTCGATCATGCTCTATGTGGAGTCCATCAAGGACGCGCGCGAGTTCATGTCCGCAGCCAGGGCGGCCTCGCGCAACAAGCCGGTGCTGGTCATCCGGCCCGGCCAGGCGCTCGACACCGCGCTGGGCGATCTCAAGCTCAAGGAGACCGGCGACCACCGGCTGGTGGACGCTGTCTACGACGTGGCCTTTCGCCGCGCGGGCATGCTCCGGGTGGAAAACATCGACGGCATGTTCGACGCGGCCCAGACCCTGGGCACGCCGCGCAGCGTGTTCGGCAAGAAGCTGGCCATCCTGACCAACGGCACCAGCGCGGGCATCCTGGCCGCCGACCGGCTGCTGGCGGGCGGCGGCGAGCGCGCCCTGCTCGACGAATCCACCGTGGACGCCATCGACCAGCTGCTCGGCCGCGAAAGCTGGTCGCGCACCAACCCGGTGGACATCCCGTTCGACGCGGGCGGCAAGGAGTATTCCGAGGTCCTCAAGCTCCTGCTCAAGGACAAGAACTCCAACGGCGTCCTGGTCATGCACGTGCCCTGGAAGGCCCAGCCCGACGTGGAGGTGGCCCAGGCCCTGTGCGATTCGCTCAAGCGGGTCAAGCGCATGGTCCTGACCGCCTGGCTCGGGTCCGGCGCGGCCGAGCAGTCGCGCGAGGTCTTCCGCCGGGCGGACATCCCCACCTACGACACCCCGACCCACGCGGTGCGCGCCTTCCTGTACATGGCGGAATACCTGCAAAACCAGGAAATGCTCATCGAGACCCCGGATTCGCTGCCCTCGGACTTCTTTCCGGATACCGGCCGGGCGCGCGAGGTGGTGCGCCTGGCCCTGGCCGAGGGCCGCGAAGCCCTGACCGAGCCCGAGGCCAAGGACATCCTGGCCGCCTACGGCATCCCGGTGGTGGAGACGCGCATCGCCGTTTCGGCCAAGGAGGCGGTCATCGCCGCCGACGCCCTGGGCTACCCCGTGGCCGTGAAGCTCCGCAGCCCGCAGATTCCCCAGCCCTACGACGTGGGCGGCGTGCTCCTGGACCTGGAGACGCCCGAGCGCGTCTGGGAAGGCGCGGCCTCCATCCTGGCCCGCTGCACCCGCGAGCGGCCCGACGCCTACATCGAGGGCTTCACCGTCCAGAAGATGGGGCGGCGGCCCGGCGCGCACGAGCTGTTCATCTCCGCCGACGTGGACCCGGTCTTCGGCCCGGTCCTTTCCTTCGGCCACGGCGGCATGGCCCGCGAGATGATCCAGGACCGCGCACTGACCCTGCCGCCCCTGTCCATGACCCTGGCCCGCGAAGTGGTCGAACGCACCCGCATCCATGCCCTGCTGAAGGGCACGCCCTCCCACCAGCCCGCCGACGTGGACGACATCTGCCTGACCCTGATCCAGATCTCCCAGC
>JAZHDH010000049.1:0-6650 GCA_036584335.1 Pseudodesulfovibrio sp.
TTTATATATGGATTTTCTTACGTAAAAATCACTTCATTTCTCATTCCAGGGCTAAACGAGAAACAGCTGATAGTAACGGGAAAAGAAAAACTGCCGGTTGCGGCGGTATCCGGTTTGTTCCTCCAGGATGCCCAGCCTCTCGAAATCGCCGATCAGGACGTTGGCGGTCTGATGGGTGACGCCGAGCAGTTCGGCGGCCTCGTTCACCGAAATAAGCGGATTGCGGTACAGCCGGTTGAGTAGGGCGGCCCCATTTTTCGCTCGGGAGCCCAAGGAGAGGAGGGGCTGTTCCACCTCGGTGCGCAGGGCCAGGATGGCCTGGAACGTCTTCTGGCCCTTGATCGAAGTCTCGTGGATCGCCTTGAGGAAGAACTTGATCCAATGGCCGAGGTCGTGGGAGGCGCGGACCGTGGTCAGGGCGTCGTAGTAGGCCCCCCGGTTCTGCTCGAGGTAGGCCGAAAGGTAGAGCGACGGCGTGGCCAGCAGCCCGTGGCCGATGAGATACAGCGGGATGAGCAGACGACCGATGCGTCCATTGCCGTCGAGAAAGGGGTGCACGGTCTCGAACTGGTAGTGGCTGATGGCGATGCGGATCAGGTGCGGAACCTCAATCTCCTCGTTGTGCCAGAACCGTTCGAGATCGCTCATCAGTTCGGGGACTTCGGTGTGGTCCGGCGGGATGAAGACCGCGTCTTCGAGGCTGGTGCCCCCGATCCAGTTCTGGCTTCTGCGGAATTCGCCGGGGGTCTTGTACTCGCCGCGCACGCTTTGCAGCAGCACCTCGTGGGCTCGGCGGATGAGCCGGTTGGAAAGGGGCAGGGTCCGCAGCTGTTCGATGGACTGGTTCATGGCGCTGACGTAGTTGCGGACCTCCTTCCAGTCGTTGCGCCGCTCGGGAAGGATGTCCTCCTCGGGCATGAGCGCCTCGTCCATGCCCGTGCGGGTTCCCTCGATCCGGCTCGACGTGCTCGCTTCCTTGATGACGTGCATCTCGATGTACATGCCGATGTCGGGCACGATGTTCGAGAACGCGTCCAGCCCGGCCAGGGAGCGGGTGGCCTTTTCCAGCAGGGTGTTGATGGCCGGGTCCTCCCACGACCACTGGCGGTTGACCGGGGTCGGGGAAAAGCTCCGGTACCGGAACTGCTGCTTGAGCGTCCCGGACCGGAAGTCCTCGAAACGGAGCGGATCATTCATGCCCGGATTACTCCTTCATGAACTTTTTGCCCATGTCGAACCCCTTGCCCAGGAGCTTGCCCAGGCCGTGGTAGTCGCGGGTGCCGGGGGTGAAGATCATGGGCCGGACCTTTTCCGGGTCCGGGTTGCCCTCCACCAGCTTGTCCTCGTCGCACTTCACGTCCTTGATCTCGCCCACGAGCATGACGTGGGCGTTCAGGTCGTAGGTGTGGATCAGGGCGCACTCGATGATGAGCGGAAACTCCCCGATGTACGGGGCCTCGACCACGTCGCTGCGCACCGGGGTCAGGCCGGTGACCGAAAACTTGTCCTCCTTGCGGCCCGAGACCATGCCCAGGTAGTCGGCCTCGGCGGCCAGCCATTCGGGGCAGACCGACACGGTGAACGCCTTGTGCTTCAGGATGCCCGCATAGGTGTGGCGCGAGGAGCGCACGGACACGGTGACGCACGGCGGCTGGGAGCCGCAGATGCCGCCCCAGGCCGCGATCATGGCGTTGGGCTTGCCGTTCTCGTCGTAGGAGGCAATGGCCCAGACGGGCGTGGGCTGGGCCAGGGTCTTGGCTCCGAGGGATGTCTTCATGGTCGTTCTCCTTGGCTGAAGGTTGCGGGGAAAAGCCTACGGCAAACCCGGGCAAAAGGGAACTCGCAGCCGGGGCAGGCCGGGGTCGGTGCGCACCGCGATGCGCGCCATGAGCGCGCCGCACCAGCCGCAGGCGCGGCAGTCCTTGCCGCAGGCCTCCACCCGTGCGGCGAAGTCCGGGGGCAGCGCGTCGCCCGGCACGCGGAGGTGGCCCGCCAGATCGCCCAGGGTGTCGAGCAGGTCCAGCAGATTCCCGGGATACGAGCCCGCCAGGTACGCCCCGGCCGCGCGGCGCAAAAACGGCGTGCCCCGGTTGCGGCCGCAGAGTTTGAGCCCGTCGGCCAGCCCGGCGTAGCGGCCCGCGTCTTCGGGCCGGATGAAGGGCGAGGCCAGCACCGCGCCCGGGTCGGCCAGGAAGCGGCGCACGCAGCCCAGGTCGCGGTTGGTCGCAAAGGTCCGGTCCGGGGCCATGCCCTCGGTGACCAGGCTGACGTGGGCGTCGTGGGCGGGCTTGTACGGGCAGTGGAGCAGGCACCCCTCGTTGGCCATGAGCAGCAGCTTCAGGCCGGGCCGGGCCGCGCGCAGCCGGGCCGAGGTCTGGGCCAGCCGGTCCATGTCGCGGTTCAGGGCGCGGTCCAGGACCAGCCGCGAAGGCGGCCGGAACGCGGTGGTGTCGATCAGGGCCAGCAGGGCCAGGGCCTTGGGCGCGGAGTCGAGCCCCGCGTTGACGCTGGGTACGGCCTCGTAGCGGGCGGCCGTGGCCGGGCGGGCGTCGGACAGGGCCTGGAGGAAATAGGGATCGGCAAAGACCAGGCCGCGCACGTTCGGGTGTTCACCCAGCGCGTCCAGCAGGTCGGCGGCCGTGTTCAGGGCCGGGGCCGAGGCGTACTTGGCCGGGTCGTGCAGCCGGGAGTTCATCAGCACGAAGACGTCCGTGCCCGCCACGCGGTCGATGGCGGCATGCGCGGCCGCGAGGTCCGGGGGTGCGATGCGCTGCCGGGCGTCGGCCAGGGCGGGGTGGCCCAGGCCGAGGTGCACCGCGTCCAGGGCGTCCCGGCGGGCGGCCAGGAAGTCGGCCCAGGCCGGGTCCGGGGTCAGGGGCAGCTCCAGGGGCAGTGCCGGGGGGAGCACGCTACTCCCCGCCCAGGGCGAAGGCGGCCACCGGGTCTGCCCACTGCGGCAGGGCCACGTAGAACAGGCCGTGGCCCCGGTTGCTGCGCAGGGTCATTTCGCGGAAGGTCAGGCCCGGTCCGGCGTGCTGCCCGGCGGCGGCGGAGCAGGAGCCCGCCTCCAGGTCGCCGACGGCGTAGACCGAGAGCACCCGGCCCGAGAGCCGCGCGCCGCGCTTGGTCCGGAGGAACTGCTCGAAAGGCCCGTTGCGCAGCCCCCGCGAGCATCCGGCCAGGATGGCGAATCGGAGTTCCGGGATGCCCAGGCTCGACGCCACGAGCAGGGCGATGAGTCCGCCCTTGGAGAATCCGGCCACGGTGATGCTGCCCGCCGGGACGCCCCCGGCCATCAGTCGGCGCACCTCGTCGGTCACCCGGGCGGCGTAGCGGTTGGGGTTGACGTTGCCGCGCACCTCTTCGATCACGGTCAGTCCCCGGGTCTCGAAATGTTTGACGATGTCGTCGTAGTGGTAGACGCCGTAGCGCGGGCTGACCGCAGTCTTGCCCTGGGTTTCGACAATGGCCCCGTGCAGGTAGATCAGGTACTTGGCGGCGACGTCGGGGCGCTGGGCGGCCTGCTCGAAGGACAGGGCCGAGGCGGGCGCGGCGGGCAGGAGCAGGGCGGCGGCGAGCAGCAGCGCCAGGACGGGTGCGGGCATGGGGACTCCTTGGTTGCGATCCGTCCGGAGTCTAGCGCGGGAGGCCGCCGCTGGCAAATGGGTCCGCGCGCCCGGCCGGGGCCGGGCGCGCGGGAATGCGTCAGAACCGTTCAAGGTCCTCGTGGGCCGCGCCGGGCAGGGCGCGGGGTCTGGTCCGGCTCACCACCGCCCGGGTGCGGGCGGGCGAGCCTCCCTGCGCCACCTTGAAGAAGGTCATGGCCTGGGCCAAAAGCTGGGACTGGCTCGAGAGTTCCTCGGCTGTGGAGGCCATCTCCTCGGAGGCCGAGGCGTTGGTCTGGATGACGTTGTCGAGCTGGCCCACGGCGGCGGAGATCTCGGTGATGCCCTGGTCCTGCTCCATGCAGGAGGCGGTGATCTCCTGGACCAGTTCGGCGGTCTTGCCGATCTGCGGCACCAGTTCGCCGAGCATCCTGCCCGCCTTGTCGGCCACGGCCACCGAGCGGTCGGAAATCTCGCTGATCTCCTCGGCGGCCTTGCCCGAACGCTCGGCCAGCTGGCGCACCTCGGCGGCGACCACGGCGAATCCCTTGCCGTGCTCGCCCGCTCGGGCGGCCTCGATGGCGGCGTTGAGCGCCAGCAGGTTGGTCTGGCGCGCGATGGCCCGGATGACGGTGATGCGCTCGGCGATGGACTTGAGGGCGTCCATGGCCTCGCCCACGGCCTGACCGCTCTCCCTGGCGCCCGAGGCGGCGGCCGAGGCGATCTGCTCGGTCTGGCGGGCGTTGCCGGCGTTGTTGCGGATGCCTGCGGCCATCTCCTCCATGGAGGCCGAGACCTCCTCGATGGAAGCGGCCTGCTCGGTCACGGACTGGGACAGGCCCTGGGAGGCCGCAGACAGTTCCTCGCTGCCCGAAGCCACCACCTCGGTGGCCGAGTTGACGTCGCCGACCACCTTGCTCAGGGCGTCGGCCATGGACGTCAGCGCGGCCGCGAGCTGGCCCACCTCGTCGTCCTGGGAGAGGTCCACCGTGGCCGTCAGGTCGCCGGAGGCCACGGTCTGGGCGAACTCGATGCCCTTCTTCAGCGGGCCGATGATGCCCCGGGCGATGATCCAGGCGAGCAGGGCGCCGATGAGGACCGCGATCACCGAAAAGAGGATCACCCCGGTCAGGGTGGTGCTCGCCTCGCGGAGCATCTCCTGGTCGGTCATGATGTTGGCGGCGATCTCGTCCGTGGTCCTGTTCAGGATGGCCTGCACCTGGTTCAGGGAGGGCAGGGTCACGCCGGAGTAGATGGCCTTGGCTTCGTCGTACCCCTTCTGGCGCGCATCGTTGAGCGTGAGCACGCCGTCGATGGCCGCGAGGGTCTGCTCGGCCAGGGGGGCGGTCTCCTGTTCGAAATGCAGGACTGCGGCGTTTCTGTCGTCGCGCAGTCGCTCGTCGATGGCTTCGGCGGAGCGGTGCAGTGCGGCGTGGGGATCGAAGATGGCCCGGACCGTCCGGCCGAAGTCGGGGTCGCTTTCCATGCGCCGCCTGGTTTCCTCGGAATAGAGCCACTTGCCCAGGCCGCACTGGCGGGGGTCGCTTTGGACGTTCGTGGCCCGCGAGTCGAGGTCGATCAGGGCGTTCTTGATCTGGCCCAGCCACTCCAGGTGGTCGAGCTTCTTGTCGCGCAGGAAGCCGCCCAGGGCCACGTCGGCCGGGGCGTATTTCTTGCCGATGTCCACGGCCGAGGCGTGCAGGTCGTTGTGGGCTTTCTCGATCTCGGCCAGCAGCGGTTTGATGGACGGGACCAGTTTCTCGGCCTGGACCCGGGCGTCGCTGTAGTACCATTCGCCGAACGCGCACCGGTGCGGATCGGTCTGCACCGACAGCGTGTGCACGTTGACGTCGGTCAGCAGCTCGTTGACCTTTTCCGCCCACTTCAGGTGGTCCACGATGCGCTGCGTGAAGTTCCCCCGCAGCCTGTTGCCCTCAATGACCTCGTTCGCATTGCCGACGATGCCGTTGATGCCCAGGATGGACCAGCCGCCAAGGGCCACCAGCAGCAGCAGCACCAGCCCGAATCCGATGCCGAATTTGACGCAGAGTCTGCAGTCCCTCCAGCCCATGACAACCTCCATGATTGATTGCGGCGCCCAGGCGGGCGCACGAACGCTCCTATCGCTTCCCGGCTCACTCTGCCCCAGGCCTTGCTTGGGGGCCATTATAGATTATCCGCACCGGGGTGGCCGGGCCGGATTCGTGTCAACCTGCCGAGTTGCGCTTTTTTTACCCGTTTTACCCCCCGGCTCCGCTGTTTTTCCCTGGCGGCGAAACCCGGGGTATACTGCCCGCACGCCAAGGGGAAAAACCCGCATCTGCGGATGGATACGAGGAAAAAAACAATGCCCATACCCATAATCGGCGCGGTGGCGAGCCTGCTGACCACGGTGGTGGAAGGCGTGACCGGCCACCTGGAGCGCAAGCAGGAACTGAAGAAGGCGGTGATGGAGAACCGGCTCCGGCTGGCGGCCAGCGACCGCGAGTTCAACCACGAATGGGAGATGAAGCAGCTCGAGAACGCGGGCTGGAAGGACGACGTCCTCTTCTTCGCCTGGATCGGCTTTTTCATCTGGAGCGGCATGGACCCCGAGGGGGCCGGAGAGGTCCTCCGGGCCTGGGAGAACCTGCCCGACTGGTTCCTCCAGATCACCTTCTGGGTGGTGGCCGCCGTACTCGGCGTGAAGAAGATCGGCGACTACCTGCCCTCGGCCGTCAAGGGGCTGAAGGACGCCGTGGGAGGCCCCCGGTGACCGCGCTGGACCGCGAGGACCTGCACGACCTGCTGGTGCGCATCGACGAGCGCGTCAAGGCGATTCAGGAGGACATCCGCGAGATCAACGACACCCGGCGTTGTGCGGGGCACGACGTCAAGATCCGCTCCCTGGAGCGCCTGGTCTGGGGGTGCCTGGCCGGCGTGGCCGGGCTGGGCGCGCGGCTGGTGATGGACGTGATCCGGCCCTAGGGCCGGGCGGGCGCGGGTTCGGCAGATTATTTTGCAAGAATATGTGATTCACAATTTATAGAACATGAGATTTGAATA
>JAZHDH010000050.1:0-27786 GCA_036584335.1 Pseudodesulfovibrio sp.
ACCGCTTCGAGGAACTGGACCGCGTGGACCTGGACACGGTCTTCTCCATCCTCGACGTCTACTGCCGGACCCTGCTCCTCGACCTGGAGGCCAGCATGGTCTACCTCTCCCGCATCCTGCGGGACGAGGCCTTCGGCGGCCATCCCCTGACCGCCACCTGGGTGCCCCGGCTGGTACGCAAGGCTGCGGCCTTCGGCCCGCTGGACCCCCAGCCCCTGGGCCTGGCCCAGCGGCTGACGGGCGACCCGGCCCTGGCCCAGCGGCTGCGCCGCCTCGCGCTCTACGACATGGAATCCGGGCTGTGCGACATGCGCTCGACCATCAACAAGCCGGACAAACTGGAACGCAAGCGCGCCAGGTTCATGCGCCTGCTCAAGGAAAAGCCGGGCCACATCCCGGCCGCGTCCATGCTCCTGCTCCTGGATTTCTACCAGGGCGTCGAGCGCGGCGACTGGCTCGACACCCTGGCGGTGCCCAAGTTCTTCAGCGAGGCATGGAACCAGCGGCTCTTCCTGCACCTGGCCGGGCTGGGCGCGGCGGACGAGGCCCTGGCCCTGTGGGAGAAACTGAAGCACCTCCCGCACTGCGAGGTCCAGCTCAACCTGGCGGCGGAAATGTACGCCAAGCTCGGCCACGTCGAAGCCGCCCTGGACTGCTACCGCCGCTCCCTGGGAATCGACCCCAGCCAGTATCCCGTACGCCTGCGCATGGCCGAACTGGAGCACCCCTTCGTCCCCGAGGCCTCCCTGCCGAACGAGAAGGACGTCAGCATCTGCCTCTACTCCTGGAACAAGGCGGACGACCTGGAAAAAACCCTGCACGGCCTGGCCCGGACCAACATCGGCCGGGCGCGCATCCGCATCCTGCTCAACGGCTGCACCGACCGCAGCCGGGAGGTGGTGGAGTCGGCCCGAGCCCTGTTCCCACACAATGACTACGCCTGGGAGGCCGCGCCGGTGAACGTGGGCGCGCCCGCAGCCCGCAACTGGCTCGGGGCCATGCCCGAGGTCCGCGCCTCGGAGTTCGTGGCCTATCTCGACGACGACGTGGAGCTGCCCGGCAATTGGCTGGAATACTACCTGACGATCATGGAGCGCCACCCCGATACCTCGGTCACGGGCTGCAAGGTGGTATACAGCTACGAGCCCCGGCGCATCCAATACCTGCACCGGCGTTTCTCCCTGGCCCGGCCCGGCATGATCAAGCTGACCGACCCCAACCAGGTCACCCAGATGGACTGCGGGCATTACGATTATATATGCGAGACCGACACGGTCATGGGCTGCTGCCATCTGCTGCGCATGGCCCACATGCCCGACGGGCCGAGCTTCGACCTGCGCTACTCGCCGTCGCAGGTGGACGACATCGTCCATGACCTGAACCTGCGGCTGGCCGGAGGCGTGGTCCGCTACTGCGGGCTGGTGCGCTGCATCCACCACCAGAATACCGGGGCCATCTTCGCCAACACCTTCACCGCAGCCAAGCTCGGCCAGGTCATCGGCAACGACACGAAATTCTACTACGCCTTCGAGGACCGGCTGGAGAGAATCCGCGAGGTGATGCGCGCCTCCGTTCCCCGACAAGCCGGGGAAAAGCCGCCCCCGCCACTTGCCAACGGCGGCGAAGTGCGATAAGTACCCCCGACTCTAAACCACACATCCCGCCCATAACTCCGGGTGGCCCATGATGGCACGGGCTCCGTATTGGACTGCGGGATGGAAGAAAAACCCAGGAGATTACCATGGCTTACGCAACTATGAAGGAGATGCTGGAGACCGGCGTCCACTTCGGCCACCAGACCCGCCGCTGGAACCCCAAGATGCGCCCCTACATTTTCGGGGCTCGCAACGGCATCCACATCATGGACCTGCAGCAGACCGTCAAGATGTTTGCCACCGCCCATGATTTCATCGTGGACACCGTCGCCAAGGGCGGCAAGATCCTGTTCATCGGCACCAAGCGCCAGGCGCAGGAAGCCGTGACCCAGGAGGCCGTCCGCGCGGGCATGTTCTTCGTCACCCACCGCTGGATGGGCGGCACCCTGACCAACTTCCAAACCATCAAACGGTCCATTGACCGCCTCAAGTCCCTTGAGCAGATGTTCGAGGACGGCTCCATCTCCCGCTACACCAAGAAGGAAGCCGTGGGCATGAACCGCGAGGTCAAGAAGCTGAACTTGGCGCTCGGCGGCATCAAGGACATGGTCGAGCCGCCCAGGGCCGCGTTCATCATCGATCCCAAGCGCGAACACATCGCCGTCCTGGAATGCCGCAAGCTGGGCATCCCGGTCGTCGCCGTGGTCGACTCCAACTGCGACCCCGACATGGTCGACTACATCATTCCCGGCAACGATGACGCCATCCGCGCCATCAAGCTGTTCGCCACCCACATGGCCGACGCCTGCCTCGAAGGCAACGCCATGCAGAAGGACTATGCGGCCAAGGCCAAGGAAGAGAAGGCCGAAGCCCCTGCGGCCGAAAAGAAGGCCGCCCCCAAGAAAGACGAGGCCGAGGTTCCGGCCGAGGCCCCTGCCGAGGAGAAGGAATAATGGGAATCACCGCATCTCAGGTCAAGGACCTGCGCGAAAAGACCGGCGCAGGCATGATGGACTGCAAGAAAGCCCTGGTTGAATCCGGCGGCGACGAGGAAAAGGCGATCATGTACCTTCGCGAGAAGGGACTGTCCAAGGCCGCCAAGAAGGCCGGACGCGCCACCAGCGAAGGCCTCGTCACCCCGTTCGTCTCCGCCGACGGCAAGACCGCCGTCATCGCCGAACTGCTCTGCGAAACCGACTTCGTCGCCAAGGGCGACGACTTCCAGGCCTTCGCCACCGCCCTGTCCGGGAAGATCGCCGACCTCGACGTCACAGTGGGCGACGCTTCCGCCCTGCCCGCCGCAGTGGCCGACGTCACCGACCTGATCGCCAAGCTCGGCGAGAACATGGGCGTGGGCCGTTTCGCCAAGGTCGTGACCGACGGCGTGCTCGGCGTCTACATCCACAGCAACAACAAGCTCGGCGTCGTCGTGGAACTGACCGGCACCGACAACGCGGCCCTGGCCAAGGACATCGCCATGCACGTGGCCGCCATGAACCCGGCCTGCATCTCCCCGGACCAGCTGCCCCAGGATGTGCTGGACCGTGAGAAGGCCCTGTACATGAAGCAGACCATGGACGAGGGGAAGCCCGAAGCCATCGCCGAGAAGATCGTCATCGGCCGCATGAACAAGTTCTACAAGGACGTCTGTCTCATCGAGCAGGCGTTCATCAAGGAAGACAAGAAGTCCGTGAAGGACATTCTGGGGAAGGCCAGGGTGGTCAGCTTCCACCGGCTCGCACTGGGCGAGGGCGGGAGCAAGGACGCCGAAGCCGAAGGCTAGAAAAAATGAAAACGGGCCGCACGGCCCGTTTTTTTTGTGCCGAAAACATGGTATCGCCTGTGGGCGAGCGGGAAACCAATCGTAAGGACGAGGTGACAATGGGAAAAGCGCGGTATAACCGGGTGTTGCTCAAGCTCAGCGGCGAGGCGCTCGCCGGGGATCAGCAGTTCGGCATCGAGCCGACGGCCATCAACCAGTTCGCCAAGGAGATCGCCGAAGTGGCGGCCTCCGGGCTGCAACTGGCCCTGGTCATCGGCGGCGGCAACATCTTTCGCGGCATGGCGGCCAGCGCCAAGGGCATGGACCGCGCCCAGGGCGACTACATGGGCATGCTGGCCACGGTGATGAACGCCCTGGCCGTGCAGGACGCCCTGGAAAAGCACGGCTGCGACACCCGCGTGATGACCGCCATCTCCATGGCCGAGGTGGCCGAGCCCTACATCCGCCGCCGCGCCCTGCGGCACATGGACAAGGGCCGCGTGGTCATCTGCGCCGCAGGCACCGGCAACCCCTATTTCACCACCGACTCCGCCGCCGCGCTCCGCGCCCTGGAGTTGAAGTGCGACGCCATCTTCAAGGCCACCAAGGTCGACGGCGTCTACGACAAGGACCCGGCAAAGCACCCAGACGCGGTCAAATACGAAACCGTGACCTACCTGGAAACCCTGGAGAAACGCCTCGGCGTCATGGATTCCACGGCCATCTCCATGGCCCGCGACAACAGCCTGCCGATCATCGTCTTCAACCTCTACGAAGAAGGCAACATCCGCAGGGCCGCCAACGGCGAAACCATCGGAACGACAGTGCAAGGAGGACTCTAGCATGCAAGTCTTGATAGAAGATGGAAAAAAACGCATGGACGGCGCCATCGCCGCCCTGAAGAAGGACTTCGCCAAGCTGCGCACCGGACGGGCCACCACGGCCCTGGTGGACGACATCGTGGTCGATTACTACGGCTCGCCCACGCCCATCAGCCAGCTCGCCTCCGTCTCCGTTCCCGACTCCAAGACCATCACCATCCAGCCCTGGGACAAGGGCGCCTTCGGTTCCGTGGAAAAGGCCATCATGGCCTCGGACCTCGGCCTGAACCCGGTCAACGACGGCAAGATCATCCGCATCTCCATCCCGCCGCTGACCGAGGAGCGCCGCAAGGAGCTGGTCAAGGTGGCCAAGAAGTACACCGAGGAATGCAAGGTCGCCATCCGCAACGTGCGGCGGGACCTGAACGACTCCCTGAAGAAGCTGGAGAAGGACAAGGAGATCAGCGAGGACGAGCGGAAGAAGGGCGAGGCCGACGTGCAGAAGCTGACCGACGACCACGTCAAGCAAAGCGACGACGCCATGACCGCCAAGGAAAAAGAGATCCTGGAAATCTAAGGACCCACTCTTGGAAGCTATGCACATCCCCGCCCACATCGCCATCATCATGGACGGCAACGGGCGGTGGGCGAAACAACGCGGGCTGCCTCGGACCGAAGGCCACCGGGCCGGGACCGAGACGGCCCGCGCCGTCGTCACCCGCTGCCGCGAGCTGGGCGTCAAACACCTCACGCTCTACACCTTCTCCAAGGAAAACTGGGCGCGTCCCAAGGACGAAGTCAAGACCCTCTTCGGCCTGCTGACCACCTTCCTGACCCGCGAGGAGAAGAGTCTCAGGGAGCAGGGCATCCGGCTGAACGTGTTCGGCGACATCGACGGCCTGCCCTTGGCCGTGCGCCAAGTACTCAAGCACGTCATGCGCCAGACCCGCGACTGCTCGGCCATGATGCTCAACCTGGCCCTCAACTATTCCGGCCGCGAGGAAATCCTGCGCGCGGCCCGCGCCCTGGCCGCCAAGGGGCTCACGGGCGACGCCATCACCGAGGAAGCCTTCGCCGCCGAACTCTGGACGGCGGGCCAACCCGATCCGGACCTGATCATCCGCACCAGCGGCGAGCTGCGGCTCTCCAACTACCTGCTTTTCCAGTGCGCTTATTCGGAATTCTACTTTACCGAAACCTACTGGCCCGACTTTTCGTCCGAGGAGCTGGACAAGGCCATCCGCGAACTGGCCTCGCGCCAGCGCCGTTTCGGCAAGACAGGCGACCAACAGGCGTAACCGGCAAACTTGTCACCAATCCGGTTGCTCCCGCACTGCAAATAGCGTAAACAATTGTCGATCGTGCCCACAACAGGGCGCAAAACGCTTTTGCCGAAATCGTTATGGACATTGCCCTACACAAAAAGCGGATAGCCACCAGCGCGGCCCTGGCACTCATTCCCGCCCTGGCCCTTCTCTTCCAGGGATGGGTCCTGTTCACGGCCCTGGCGCTGTTTTGCGTCTTCACCCTCTGGGAGTTCTTCGACCTGTTCCCTGCGCCCAAGGGCATGAAGACCCTCAAGAGCCTGGGGGCGGCCTTCACCTTCCTGCTGCTCGGGGCCTACACCACCGGCAAGGTCCACTACCCGACCATCATCTTACTGATCGGCTTCTGGACCTGCGCCCTGGCCTTCCTCTTCCGCTACAGCCGCGACCTGAACACCTCGTTCAGGCAGACCATGATCTTCCTGGCCGGATTGGTGTACGTGCCGCTCAACTTCCATTTCCTGCTCGATTTCAACCGGCCGGAATGCATTCTGGTCATCGGCGCGGCAGCCGTTTCGGACACGGCGGCATTCTACGCGGGCTCCCTGTGGGGCAAGCGGAAGATATGGCCCGCCATCAGCCCAAAAAAGTCCTGGGCGGGCAGCCTGGGCGGACTTGCGGCCTGCACCGCCGCCACCCTCGCCTTCGGCTCGGCCCTGGGCAACGGCTCCCCGGCCTGGCAATGGCTGCTCCTCGGCGCGGCCCTGAATCTGGCCGCCCAGATGGGCGACTTCTTCGAGTCCGCCCTGAAGCGCTCCCTGGATGTCAAGGACTCCGGCCACATCCTGCCCGGCCACGGCGGACTGCTCGACCGCGTGGACTCCCTGCTCCTGGTCATCCCGGTCTACGGCCTGATCCGTTTGGCCCACCCGTTTTTCGATTAGCCCGCAGGCGCACCGTGAAAACCTACATCTCCGCATGGCCCGAAACCGCCGCCCTCCCGGAATTCCCCCGGTCCATAGCCATTCTCGGCGCAACCGGGTCCATCGGCGCCAGCGCGCTCAAGGTCATCGCCAGGCACCCGGACCTGTTCACGGTCACGGCCCTGGCGGGCGGCCGCAACGCGGCCAGGCTGGCCGAACTGTGCGCCCGGTTCCGGCCGCGCTTCGTCGGCGTGCTGGACGACCGCGCCAGAAACGATTTCACCGGTCTGCTCCCCTGCGGCTACAAACCCGAAATTCTGGTCGGCCCCGAAGGATACAAGGCGCTGGCCGCCCTGCCCGGTGTCGATCTGGTCCTCTCGGCCATCGTCGGCGCGGCGGGGTTCGAGCCCACCCTGGCGGCGGCCCGCGCGGGCAGGATGATCGGTCTGGCCAACAAGGAATCCCTGGTGCTGGGCGGCCACGTCATCCGCGCGGCCTGCCGCGAGTCCGGGGCCGTGGTCCTGCCCGTGGACTCCGAGCACAACGCCCTGTTCCAGGGGCTGTGCGGCCACGGCGACGCGGACGGCGAACTCTCCCGGCTGATACTCACCGCCTCGGGCGGCCCTTTCCGTGGGCGGGACCGCACCTTCCTCTCGACTGTCACCCGCGACCAGGCCCTGACCCATCCCAACTGGAGCATGGGCGCGAAGATATCCATCGACTCGGCCACGCTGATGAACAAGGGGCTGGAAGTCATCGAAGCCTGCCACCTCTACGGCCTGCCGGCGAACCGGGTGGACGTGGTGGTCCATCCCCAGTCCATCGTCCACTCCCTGGTGGAATACGTGGACGGGTCGCAACTGGCCCACCTGGGCACACCGGACATGCAGGTGCCCATCGCCCACTGCCTGTGCTTCCCGCGCCGGGTGGAGGTGGACGTGAAACGGCTCGACCTGGCCGCCGTGGGCAGCCTGACCTTCGAGCCGCCGGACATGGACGCCTTTCCCTGCCTGCGCCTGGCCCGCGAAGCCTTCGACGCCGGACCGAGCCACGCCAACGTGCTCAACGCGGCCAACGAAATCGCCGTGGAGGCCTTTCTCGACCAGCGGATCGGCTACCTGGACATCCCGGCCATCATCGAAGCGGCCCTTGACCGACACGTCCCTGTGGACGTATCCAGCCCGGAGGCGATTCTCGCACTCGACCGCGCCGTGCGCGCCGAAGTCCGGGACGCACTCTAGCACCCCGCCGTGCGCCTAGCGGCCTGCGGTCTATCGAGGAATACATGCTGACAAGCACCATCGCGATCGTACTGGTCCTGGGCGGGCTGATTTTCTTCCATGAACTCGGGCACTTCTCCGTGGCGCGCCTGTTCGGCATGGGCGTCAAGGCCTTCTCCCTGGGCTTCGGCCCCAAGCTCTTCGGCTTCGTCTCCGGCCACACCGAGTACAAGCTCTCGGCCATCCCCCTGGGCGGCTACGTCTCCCTGGCGGGCGAGGCCGGCGAGGAGGACGGGGACTTCCCGGAAAACCAGCTCTTTTCCAACCGCCCGGCCTGGCAGCGCATGTGCGTGGTGGCCGCCGGGCCGCTGTTCAACGTCCTGCTCGCCTTCCTTATCTACTGGTTCCTTGCCCTGGCCCAGGGGCAGGGCATCCTGCTCCCCGTGGCGGGCGGGATCGTGGCCGACAGCCCGGCTGCGGCGGCCGGATTCAAGGCGGGCGACCGCGTCCTGACCATCGACGGCAAGCCCATCAAATCCTGGTCCGACATGGTCCTGACCATCCGCGACGCCGAGGGACGGGAGCTGGCCATGGAAGTGGACCGCGCCGGCCAGACCCTGGCTCTGCGCGTCACCCCGGAAATCAAGACCTTCAAGAACCTGTACGGCGAGGAAGAAACCGTGCCCGTGGTGGGCGTTCTCCAGGGCAACGCCCTGGTCTACGAACCCGTGGAGGGCTCCGCCCTGGTCTATGCGGTGGAGACCACCTGGCTGCGCTCGAAGATGGTGGTCAAGGGGTTCGTCTCGATCATCGAGCGGCTGGTCCCGGCCAAGTCCATCGGCGGCCCGATCATGCTCGCCCAGCTCATCCACCAGGGCGCACAGTCCGGGGTGTTCGACGTGCTGGCCCTGGCCGCCTTCATCTCCATCAACCTGGCGATCATCAACCTGCTGCCCATCCCGGTGCTGGACGGCGGGCACATCCTGTTCAACGTCCTGGAGATCGTCTTCCGGCGGCCGCTGAACGACAAATGGAAGGCCATGGCCATGCGCATCGGGCTGCTGGTCCTGCTCATGCTCATGGCGCTGGCGATTTTCAATGACTTCAGCCGACTGCTCTCATAAGCCGAGCGGCCTGACCCTGGCCCTGGCCGGGTGCGAAGACCGGTTGCAGATGGTTCTGGGCCAGCCCGGCCCGGACGGCTGTGTGCTGCTCGCGTCCCGGGAATGGACCGTGCCCGGCCAGTCGCTGCGCTTCCTGATCCCCGGTCTGGAGGAAACCCTGCACGGCTTCGGAACAGGCATGGAAGGCGTGGCCCGCATCGGCTGCGTGCGCGGCCCGGGCAGCTTCACCGGCCTGCGCCTGATCCTGGCCGCCGCCCAAGGGCTGGCCGCCGGACGCGGACTGCCCCTGGCGGGAATGGACTACCTGCCGCTGCTGGCCGAAGGTCCGGCTCCCCTGGCCGGGGGAACGGTGCACGTGGCGACCTATGCCCGGCGCGGCCTGGTCTACATCCAGACCTTCGCCGCCAGCGACCGCGCCCCGCTCTGCCCCGTACTCTCCCTTGCCCTCAAGGACGTGCCCGCACACCTTGCGCCCCACCCCGGTCCGGCCCTGCTCCTGGGCAGCGGCCTGCGCAGGAACATCGCATTCTTCACCGAGCTGGCTGCCGCCCGTCCCGGCACCACCCTGCTGCCGCCCCGCTTCGACGCGCCTTCGCCGCAGATGCTGCTCGAAGCGGCCTGCCTGGCCCGGTACGGCGACGGCGAGATCGAGCCGTTCTACGTCCGCCCCTCGGACGCCGAGGACAACCTGCCGCAGATAGCCAGCCAGCGGGGACTCGACCCGGAAGAGGCCCAACGGCGGCTCAACGACCTGCAACGGCGGTAGCCGCAGGCGGCACCCCTTTCCCGTCGCAGTTCTCAAGACCGGTTTCCCTCCATCGCCAAGGAGACGGGCGGCCCCCCGCCCCGGGTCCCCGAGCAAAGCGCCCGCCTCCGCCTGGAGCCACCTGGCGACGGACACGGCAAGCCCCCCGATCCCTTCGCATCAAACGAAACGCCCCGGCGGCCCAATGGCTGCCGGGGCGTTTTCGCGTCGTGAATCCGGGAGGAAAATGCCTCCCGGAACCGCCGACATCTGTGTGACCGATGCTACCGACGGTCCCGGGAGAACATGTGGGGGCTCAGGGCGTGAGCCGGTCGGCGGTCTGCTCGATCTGACGGCCGAGCGGAGTTTGCAGGGAAATCTCGCGCTCCACCTTGGTGATGCCCTTGAGCACGGTGGAATGCTTGCGACCCAGGTGGTCGCCGATGTCCTTGAGGGAAAGTTCGGTGTGTTTGCGGGCGAGATAGAAGGCGGTGTTACGGGCCAGGACTATCTGCCGTTTTCGGCTCTTGGATTTCAGTTCGTCCTCGGACAGGGAGTAGCTCTTGCAGACGAACTCCAGGATGTGGGCGAGGTCCGGCGAAGAGTGGCGGATGGCGTAGTTGTCCAGCACGTCCCAGGCCAGGTCCATGGAAACGGCCCGGTTGAGCAGGCGCGCCTTGAGGATCAGGTTGCCCAACGCGCTCTCCAACTGGCGGATGTCCGAGGTGATCCGCTCGGCCAGGAGTTCGGAGACGTCCGCCGGGACATCCACCTGGAGCCTGCGCGCCTTCTCGATGATGATGCGGCGGCGGGTTTCCAGGTCCGGGCGGTCGATGTGCGCCAGGAAACCGGAGCAGAACCGGGAGATGAGCCGGTCGTCCACGCGCGAAAACTCGCGGGGCATGAACGAGCTGGTCAGGACCACCTTGCACCCCCGATTGCGCAGGGCCGTCAGGGTGCACATCAGTTCCTCCTGCATCCGCTCCTTGCCCTGGAAGAAATGGACGTCCTCCAGCAGAAGCACGTCGATGCCCTCGCGGAACTGCGACTTGAAGCGATCGATCTCGCGGGCCTTGAGGGCCAGGACCATGCGGGTGGCGAACTCTTCGGAGGAAAGGCAGGCCACTCGCAGGCTCTTGCGGTTGGCCGAACGGCACAGGGCGTTGCCCACGGAGTGCAGCAGGTGCGTCTTGCCCAGGCCGGGGCCGGAACTGAGAAAGAGATGGTCCGAAGAAAAGGCGCTCTGGCACATGGACTTGCTGGCGGCGCAGGCCAGCTCGTTGGACGGGCCGACCACGAAATCATCAAAGGAGAAGCGCCAGTTCTGCACGGCGATGGGCCGGACCGGGTCCACGATGGGCAGACCGAGCTGCGCCGCGACCTCGCCCCTGGGAGCCGACGGCCGCGCGGCGGCGGCAGCGGCGGGCTTGTCTTTCTTTTCCTGGCTCGCCTTGACCGTGATGCGCGGCTCCGCGCCCATCACCTGGCTGGCGGCCTCGCTGATGACCTGGAGCAGGCGGTCCCGCACCCAGTTGGCCACGAAATCGTTCGGAGCGGTGAGCGTGAGCCGCCCGCCATCCACCCGACCGTCCAAAGGTTTGATCCACACCTGGTAAAGACCGGGATTGAGACTTTTTTCGAGAGAGGAGAGAATTTGCTTCCAGGCAGTTTTCATCATGCAGAGGGGATTAGATGATCGGTGGGAAAGAAACAATTCGCGATTTCCAACTGTGCGAACAAAGGGGAGCCCAGGTTATCTACAGGACAGGTTGATCGTAACAATTTGAAATCATAGCAAAATCATAAGACACTAGGCGTTGCTGCGTTTTTCGGACTCCACCTCGTGAAACAGGCGTGTGACAAGGGTTCCCAGCCTCTCAAAATAATCTAGACATTGTATTTGTCCACAGCATGTTAAAATCTTTTCCACATGTATAAAATCAAAATTCGACATATTCCTCATTTTCACAGGATATTCCTGCCCCATAAAAATCATTTTCTACCGATATAGGTCTTCGCTCCATGACACTTTCGTCGTCCGCTTCCGCTAACTGGCGAAAATAAAACAAAAAACGAATCCGGCAATCATTCTCAGAAAAAACACGTGGAATTCGGGTTCCGGCCTTGACGTCCGGGATGCCTCGACCCCCAAGGGATTCCCGGCATTCCCGGTTTTGAACACTTGAAACAGGCTAATATGACGGGAAAAAATACAATGTCACAAAAATCTCAAGTTTCCTCAAGGGGGTATTCGGGGTGGGAAATTCTCCCGGGATGGGAAAAAAATCAGCGGTCCGTTTCGCGGGTCGGGTATTTGCCGCAGGCGAATTTCGGCGATTCCGGGCAGTATCCGAGCTGCTCGCAACGCGCGCCGCCCAGGGCGAAGATCGCGGGCAGCTTTTCCTTGCAGATGGCCAGCATCCGGTCGGCCATGGCCCGGATCTCCCACTGCGCGCGGTTGCAGCAGCGCAGGTGGAAGAAGTGATGCAGGCTGCGGCAGTTCATGGTCATGACGATCTTGGTCTCGGCGGCCTGGGGCAGGACGAAACGGGCGTCCTCGTTGGCCTTGGACTTGCGGCCGTCGGCCACCAGGATATCGCGCAGGTCGGTGTAGGCGGACTGGACCTCGGCCATGAACCGCTCGAAACGCTCGCGCGCCTCGGGAATCCTGGCGATGGCCGGAGGCAGGATGTAGTCCATGTCGTTTTCCGCCACGTAGCGCTGGCTCTGCTGGGAATAGGAGGCGATGCGGTGGCGCACGATCTGGTGCGAACAGGCGCGGGAGATGCCCTCCACGGCGAAGGTCATGGAGACGTGCTCCACCGGGCTGTCGTGGCCGGACTCCAGGGTTTTGCTGACGAAGTCCGCCTGGACCCGGGGATCGATCTCGCCGCTGAGGAGCCTCGGCCACATGTCGGCCACGAAACCGGCATGGTAACACTGGCGGAAGGCGGCATAGATGAGCGAGAGGGCATCGGGGGTCATGGTCAGAAATTCGACCCTGAGTTTTTTTTCCGGCATCGGCGTGTGGCTCCCTGTTGGTTTTGGTTGACAGCCTCCAGTCAGTAACTTAAAGCCGGGCTCCTGTCATCCGACAGGCCCCCGACAATAATTGACGGCATCGCCCGCAACCGACATCGTAGACCCATGAACACCCCCGCCCTCGTGACCATTCTCCAGGCGTCCATCGCGCCCTTCGTACTCATTTCAGGCATCGGACTGATCCTGTTGTCCATGACCAACCGGATAGGACGGCCCACGGACCTCATCCGCCACCTGCTGCCGCAGCTCAAGAGCGCCGCCGAACGGGACGTGCCCTCGCTGCAAAGCCAGATAGACCTGCTGCGCAAGCGGTGCGGTCTGCTCCGGACGGCCATCTTCCTGTCCTGCCTGGCCATCGTCGGCGTAGGCGCGGTCATGCTGCTGCTCTACACCAGCCTGCTCTTCGCCATCGAACTGACCATGGTCATCAAGGCCCTGTTCGGCCTCTCCCTGCTCTGCCTCATCGCCAGCCTGATCTACCTCATGCTCGACATCCGCATCACGCTCTTCTCGCTGGACCTGGAAATCGAGCGGCACCGCCGTCAATAGGCGATCTTCTCCAGGGCGTCCCCGGCCATGTCCCCGGGCGTTCCCAAGGCGGGGACGATGAAGTGCAGCACCTCGCAGAACACCGGCTCCATCACCGCCAGCCGGGCGGACATCCCGCGCCAGAGCGCTTCGCGGTCCGCTATGCCGTCGCGCTCGGCCACACGGTCCGAAAGCGTGCCGGAATCGGCCATGAGGTAGAAGACCTTGCCCGCTCCGTGAATGAGCGGGCGCACGGCCGGGTCCTCGACCAGGCGATCGTCCAGAACGATGATCGACCCGGTCCCGGCCAGGGCCGAAACCGCCCCGCCCGCATCGCCGGGCACGGCCACCTGCGCCCCGGTGCGCCCGGCCAGGATCACGGCCAGGGCCGCCTTGCCGCTGCCAGGCAGCCCCACCAGCACCACGTTGCCCGTGTTTCTCCAGGTGTCGGCATAGTCCTCGCGCCGCACGCCCTTGCCGAACGCCCTGGATGCGTCCGCGTCCTCCACGTCCACCCGTTCATTGATCAGATATTTTTCCATGCGGTAACCTCTTGGTCGCAGTCTTTGCTTTGCGCCGAAAACGGTATCAAGTAGGATGGGGATGATGCAAACGGTATCCGGTGACCCATGCCCAAGGAACTGATCCATTTCAAGACCGCCCTGGCCACGGCTGCGCGCCTCGGCGACACCCGGTTTGCGCCCTGTCTGGCCCAGGCCCGGCCCGGCCTGCTGCTCGGCTCGGTCTTTCACGACGCCCTCTTCTATGCCGTGCGCAAACGGGGCAGGCCCTTGGAACGGCTCTCCCATCGGTTCCACGGCGTGGACGGCGAAGACCCCTTCGGCCTGATCCGGATGCAGGCGCAGCACGCCGCCCGCCCCTACGCCCGGCCCCTGGCCACCGCAGCGCTCGTGGGCATGGTCTCCCACCTCTTTGCCGACGCCGTGCTCCACCCCCTGGTCTGGCATTGCACCGGCCACTACTACGACGCCGACCCCCATGCCCGGTCCCTGGCCCGGCAGCGGCACAGGGCCATGGAGGGCCTCATGGACCGGGTGGCCTGCCCGGAGATGTTCGACGACCCGAAGCTGCACCTCCGCTCCCTGCTCGCCCAATGCCCGGACATCGCCACCCGGGGGGTGGACCTGGACGGACTGGCCCGACTGGCGGGCATGGAACGGCTGGCGGTCGGCGAGGAGCTGGGCGCAGCCTGGACGCTCTACGGCCTGATCCAGCGAACCTGCGCCATGCAGCCGCTGGCCCGGCTGCTCCACGCCCTGCGGCCGGTGCTGCCGGATGCGGCCCGCGAGGTGACGGCCCTGTTCCACGCGCCTCGGCTCCTGCGCCAGGCGGCCTTTCTGGAAGGAACCATCGAATACGCCCATCCGGTCACGGGCGAACGGGCCGCGCTCTCCCTGGCCGACGCCATGGACCGGGCTGCAAAAAAGGCCGCCGACTGCTGCCGCGAGCTGGAACGGACCGTATTCGACGGAGCGGGACCGGCGCTGCCCGGAATCGCGCCTTCCATGGAAACCGGACTGCCGGGCGTCCCGGCCGGGCGCATGACCCACTTCGCCGATCCGCCATTTCCGGACATGCGCTGAAAAACACGCACAGCCGGTTGCCGTGCATCCGCAAATGCCCTATCTTCGATACTACCAATCAAAGGAGTTGCCATGAAAAAATATCTGTTGATCGGCAGCGGCGCCATCCTGATGGCGGCCATCGTCATGATCGTCCTGGCCGTGATGAATCTCGGCTCCATCATCAAGACGGCCACGGAGACCTACGGCCCGCAGATCACCAAGACCGACGTCAAGCTCGGCTCGGCGGACATCTCGGTCCTGTCCGGATCGGGCACGCTCAAGGACTTCCTCCTGGGCAACCCCCAGGGCTTCACCATGCCCAGCGCCCTGACCTGCGGCACCATCCGGGTCAAGGTGGACACCGGCTCCCTGACCTCGAACACCATCGTCATCGATGAAATATTCATCGACGCCCCGGTGGTCAGCTACGAAAAGAAGGGAGCCACCGACAACTTCAAGACCATCCTGGCCAACATCCAGAAGACCGTGGCCAGTGACGAGAAGGCCGGACAGCAAGGCAAGGACGACACCCAAAAAAGCGATACCGGCGCGGAAAAGAATATCCAGATCAACAACTTCATCGTCAAGAACGGCAAAATCAATCTCGGCGGCTCCCTGCTGAACGCCTTCGGCGACCAGGGCGTGGGCATCGCCCTGCCCGACATCCACCTCAAGGACATCGGCAAGGAAAAGAAGACCACCCCGGCCGAGGCCTTCGCCATTGTTCTGGGCGAGATGACCGGCGATGTGGCCGGCACGGTCACCGAGGTCGGCAAACAGCTCAAGGAGCAATTGGGCAAGGCCGTGGAGGGCGTGACCGACAAGGCGGGCAGCGCCCTCAAGGGGTTGTTCGGCGGGTCGGAATAGCCGTCCCGGACCCATTGGACGCACGGGCCGCGCCTCTCACGGGGCGCGGCCCTTTCATTACATATAATATAGGGCCTTGCCCGGGCCGCACCAAATGCAGTACAGGAAGACTCCATGAGCCCAGCCCTTCCCTACACGGCCGAACCCGTGCCCGAAACCGGCGCTATCCAGGACCTGCGCGTCCGCGTCGGCGCCAAGACCTGGCACCTGTGGGGGCGCGACGGGCTGCGGCGCGAAGCCGACCTGGCCGACGGCGTGCCTGCGGACTCCCTGCCCGTGCTTCTGGGGGCCGGCCTGGGTCGCTGCCTGAAGCGGCTCGCCGAACGCGGCCCCGTGGCCGTGGTCGACCGCGAGGACCCCATCGAGGCCGTCACCGGCCTGCGCGCCGCCTGGACCAACCGGGACAATGTACTCTGGATCGCCGCCGGGACGCCGGACCAGGCCTTCGCCCGGCTCGAAGCCTGGCAGCGCGAACACGGGGGCAAGCCCTTTGCGCCCGTACTCCTGGCACTCTACCGACGGCTCGATCCGGAATTCTATGCGCCCCTGCATCATCGGCTGGACGGGGCGGCCGTGTTCCAGGGCAAGATCCGCTACCCCAAATTCCAGTCGGCAAAGCCCCGGGTCCTGTTCTTCGATTCCGACTATTTCCTGTGCCGGGAGATCCGCAGCGCCCTGGCGGCCAACGGGGCCGAATGCCGCCCCCTCGTTCTGGAAGGCGGAAAGACAGGCAGCCAGCGGTTCGTGGAGGAACTGCTGCGCGCGGTGGTGGAGTTCCGGCCCGACTTCGCGCTCACGGTCAACCACCTGGGCCTGGACCGCGAGGGCAGACTGGCCGGACTGCTGGCGGACCTCGGCATGCCGCTGGCCTCCTGGTTCGTGGACAACCCGCACCTGATCCTGCACGAATACGCCCACCCGGGCGCGGAAAACACCGCGCTCTTCACCTTCGACGCGGGCAACCTGGACCTGCTGCGCGCCAAGGGGTTCGCCCACGTCCACCACCTGCCCCTGGCCACGGACCCGGACCGCTTCCGGCCGGGCCTCTCCGCCGGTGCGCCTGCCTCCTGGGCGGCCGACGTGTCCTTCGTGGGCAGCTCCATGGCGCGGCCAGTGGCCGAGTGCCTGGAAAAGGCCGATCTGCTGCCCGAGCTGCGCGACGAATACCCGGCCGTGGCCGCAGCCTTCGGCGCATCGGGCGAGCCGTCCGTGACCGCCTATCTGTCCACCCGCCGACCGGACTGGGCCGACGCCCTCCGGGACCTGCCCACGACCGAGAATCGGCTGGCCCTGGAATCCCTGATCACCTGGGAGGCCACCCGGCAGTATCGGCTGGACTGCGTCCGCCGCATCCTGCCGTTCTCCCCGCTGGTGGTGGGCGACGACGGATGGCGCGACCAGATCGGCCCCGGCGGCTGGCGCCAACTCTCCCGGCTGGACTACTACGCCGACCTGCCCCGCTTCTATCCGCTCTCGAAGATCAACTTCAACTGCACCAGCCGCCAAATGATCGGCGCGGTGAACCAGCGCGTCTTCGACGTCCCGGCCTGCGGCGGCTTCCTGCTCACCGACTATCGCGAGCAGATGGAGGCCCTCTTCGACCTCGACGACGAGGCCGTGGTCTTCCGCCGCCCGGACGAGATCCCGGACCTGGTCCGCTCGCTGCTGGCCGACGGGCAACGGCGCAAGCGCATCGCCCAAAACGCCCGCCGCCGCATCCTGGCCGAACACACCTACACCCACCGCCTGGCCACCCTGCTGTCGGTCATGCGTCAGACCTTCTCCTCCCCCGCCTAGTTTCCGCAGCGCCCGGACGCACCCTCCGCCCTCCCGCACGGGGGGGACTTTCGCCGCATGTTCACCCCGCCTGAAGAATGTAACGCCTCAATATTAAGAAGCTAAAAAAATCGTTCACCCAACCTAAAGTTTTCTTTGTTTCAGACGATGAAATGAGCAACACGCGAGAGGAAGGCCCGGATTCGACCAGATCGGGCGGTTTTTCTCAGGCAAGGAAGCCGAAACAATTTCAAGGAGGAAATTATGTCTCTGGTTATCAACAACAACATGATGGCGATGAACGCGGCCCGCAACCTGGGCAGCCACTTCGGAGCCCTGGAAACGTCCACCCGTCGCCTGTCTTCGGGTCTGCGCATCTCCCAGTCCTCGGACGACGCCGCCGGTTTGGCCGTCCGCGAACTGATGCGTGCCGACGTCACCGCCCTGCAGCAGGGCATCCGTAACGCCAACGACGCCATCTCCCTCATCCAGACGGCTGACGGCGCCCTCGGCGTTATCGATGAAAAGCTGATCCGTATGAAGGAACTGGCCATGCAGGCCTCCACGGGCACCTACAGCTCCGACCAGCGTCTGATCATCGACTCCGAGTATCAGGCCATGGCTTCGGAAATCACCCGTATCGCCAACTCGACCGACTTCAACGGCATCTACCTGCTCAACGGCAACCTGTCCGCCTCCAGCCACTCCGGCGCGGACCTGGTCTCCACCGGCAAGCTGAAGGTCCACTTCGGAACCGGCAACGATTGTTCCGAGGACTACTACTACATCCAGATCGACAACGCGACCGCTTCGGCCCTCGGCGTCGGCCTGGGTGCCGGCACCGGCAACGGCGCTTCGATCTCCACCCAGGCCCTGGCCCAGCAGGCCCTCGACGTCCTGCAAAAGGCCATCGTCTCCAAGGACAAGATCCGCGCCAACCTCGGCGCCCTGCAGAACCGGCTTGAGAACACCGTGAAGGTGCTCGAAATCCAGGCCGAGAATGTCCAGGCCGCCGAATCCCGCATCTCGGACGTGGATGTGGCGACCGAAATGACCGCGTTCGTCAAGAACCAGATCCTGACCCAGGCTGCGGTCTCGATGCTGTCCCAGGCGAACTCCCTGCCGCGTATGGCCCTGTCCCTCATGGGCTAGGCTTAGGCAAGCCGCACCAGACGTGCGCATGTGGCCGGGTTCCCGTGCGGGAACCCGGCCTTTTTCTTCCGGTCCGGAGCGCCGGACCGGTGGCACCAGGATTGCAAGCCTGATGGCGACTCGAACCAACAGGGAAATTATTTCCGTACAGGGCGAAGCCATGTCAGACAGCACGTACACATCCGCAGCAATCAACTTTACCGGCCTGGGCAACGGCACGGACTTCGGTGCGCTCATCGACAAGCTCGTCGAGGTCGAAAAGGGCCGCGTCACCCGCCTTGAGGATTGGAAGTCATCCTGGGAAACCAAGAAGGAACAGTTCTACTCGCTGAACACGCAGCTTCTTTCACTCAAGACCACCCTCGAAGGATTCGACACGGTCAACGAATTCATGTCCAAGACCGTATCCTCCACCGATGCCAGCTATCTCACCGCCACCGCCGACAGCACCGCGCAGGAGGGCTCGCACGCCATCGAGATAGGCCAACTCGCCACCACGGACACGCATATCACCAACGGCGGACTCAGCTCGCTCGACCTCTCCGTCACCGAGGTCAATACCAACTTCACCTTCAGCTACGCGGGCGAAACCCACACCATCAGCAACATTTCCGCGCACACCACCCTGGCCAACTTCGTCAACCTGATCAACAACCACGCCGCCAGCCGGGAATTCATCCACGCCTCCACCATTTTCGACGGCTCGGTCTACCACCTGCAGATCAGCGGCCTGAACCAGGGAGCGGACAACCAGCTCGTCATTTCCAGCGCGGGCGACATAATTTTCAACGCATCGGATTTCAACCAGACCCAGGAGGCGGTGAATTCCCAAATCCGCATCAACGGCTTCCCCTCCGCCGGGGGCGGTTGGATCGAGCGCTCCACGAACAGCATAAACGACGTCATCGAGGGCGTGACCCTCAATCTCAAGGATGCGATCCCCGGCTCCACCGTGCAGGTCACGGTGGCCACCGATACCGACTCCATCAAGGGGAACATCGAAAAATTCGTCAGCGCGGTGAACGTCATCCGCGCCCAGATCAAGGCCATCACCGACGTGGACGACGACGGCAACGGATCCATCCTGACCGGCAACTACGGCGTGGACATCATTTCCCAAAACCTCAAGAACATCACCGCCGAAATCGGCTTGGGCTTCATCAACTGGGATGACGACAAAGCCACGGGCGACAAGTATTCGGCCCTGGCCCAGCTCGGCATCGGCACGGATGCGGAAAGCGGATCGGAAACCTACGGCCTGCTGACCATCGACTACACAGAACTCGACAAGGCGCTGAAGGCCGACCCCGAAGCCGTGGCCCGGCTCTTCTCCGCCAGCTTCGAGGGCGAAAGCCAATCCGCGGATTTCACCTTCATGTCCCTCATCGAAGGAACAACCAAGGCGGGCGTCTACGACATCAACGTGGTCAGCGACGGCACCAAGATCATCAGCGCCACCATCAACGGCGAGGAGGCCAAGGTTTCCGGCTGGGAGATCACCGCCAAGTCCGGCGATGCCCTCGGCTTGGGCTTTCGCCTGGACAACACCAGCGCCGGCGCCCACAGCGGACAGATTGCCGTCCGCCTCGGCAAGACCGGCCAGATGATCGACGAACTCAAGGATCTGACGAAACCCTACAACGAGTACACGTACGAAGGCGGTCCTCTGGCGGTCCTGCAGGAAAACTACAAGGACATCATGAAGAACATCCAGAGCAAGATCGACTTCGAAAACGACCGGATCGAAAAGCTGGAGCGGACCATGAAGCTCAAATACGCCCGCCTGGACACGCTGCTTGGGCAGTACGAACTCCAGCAGGGACAGCTCGAATCGGCCCTGACCCAATTGACGTCGTCCTAGCATCGACACAGGAGGAGGTAAACGAATGGCCAACCCGGCACGGGCCTATCTCGCGACGCAGGTGGGGACAAATTCGCAGGGCGAACTCTTGATCATGCTCTATGAGGCGGCGATCAAGTTCCTCAAGCGCGCCAAGATGGAGATAGAAAAGAAGGATTATGCCAAGAAAGGCATTTACATATCCAAGGCCATGGCCATCATCCATGAGCTTTCGGAAAGCCTGAACAAAGAGAAGGGCGGCAACATCACGCCCACGCTGCTTTCCCTCTACCAGTTCTGCACCTCGCAGCTGATCAAGGCCAACATCCGCATGGACACCAAGCGGGTGGACGACGTGATCAAGATCATCGACGGCATCCGTTCGGCCTACGCCCAGATCGTGCCCCTGGAGGAAGGCAGAAGCGTTCCCACCAACATTTCCTCCCAGGCGCAGGCGGCGCAGATTCAGGCCGCGCAGGCCCAGGCAGTCCAGATGCAGGCCGAACAGGAACAGGAGAAATCCACCGCCGCCAAGCCGCAGACCAAGTACGGCAGGCCGATGCCCAAGGCGGCCTATGGTATGGGCGGCAAGCCGTTCGCCCCGGCCAGTCCGCAACCGACGCAGGCCCCGGTGGTACCCGAAACTCCGGCTCCGGCCCCCCCGGCTCCGGCTCCCCAGGCCCAACCGGCGGCTCCGCCAGCGCCGCCCCAGCAGCAGGCCGCCCCCGCGCCGCCCCAGGTCCTTCCCGAAGCGGCGCAGCCCGCGCCCAAGCCGCGCTCCGCATTCAACGCCGCCAAATTCCGGGCGGCCAACGCCTACACCAACAATTCCTGACCTCACGCCGGTCCGGCCCCGGGGCCGGACCGGTTTTCGCTTCATCTCCCCGCCGCGCCGGAGTTTACAAGACCCTGTCCTTGTGTCACCTTTCGCCCATGCCAGAGTCTCCCGTCCGCGTCCTGCACGTCGCCAATTCCCTGGGCCTCGGCGGCACCGAAAAGGTGATGCAGCTCTTCGCAGCCCACCTCGACAGGACCCGCTTCCTCCCGGCCGTATACAGCCCCGTGGACGGGGAACGGGCGGCCCTGATCCGCGCGGCTGGCGTCGAGACCCACATCGGCGGCGACCTCTTCGGCGTGCTTGGGCGCTTCAATCCCCGCATCGTCCACCTGCACCGCGCGGGCTGGCCCCAGCCGGACCTGCTCCAGCCCCTGATCCGCGCCCGGACGCCCGTGGTGGTGGAGACCAACGTCTTCGGCCGCCACGATCCCAGCTCCCACGCCCGGATCATCGACCGCACCCTGTTCGTCTCCCGCTTCTGCCTGGAGCGGTTCGAGCGCGAAACGGGCATCGCCGCCGAGCCGCCGCGGTACTCCTTTCTCCACAACCCGGTGGACACCGACTCCCTGGCCGCCGACGCGCGTCCCGACCGCGACTTTTCCCGCCCGGCCATCGCCCGTCTCTCGCGGCCCGATCCAGGCAAATGGTCCCGGCTGGCCTTGGACATCCTGCCCCTGCTCGTCCGCGATGTGCCCGGTTTTCGTTGCCACATCGTGGGCGCGACACCGGAAGCGCGCGCCTTCGTGCATGAGCAAGGCCTGGAATCCGCCGTCGTCTTTCACGATCCGGTCCGCACCGACGCGGAGATAGCCGCCTTTCTCGACAACGCCTCCCTGCTGGCCCACGCCAACGACACGGGCGAATCCTTCGGACTGGCCATCGCCGAGGCCATGGCCTGCGGCCTGCCCGTGGTCACCCATCCGGCCATGGGCGACCGCGACAACGCCCAGCTCGAACTGGTGGAACAAGGCGTCACCGGCCTGGTGGCGGCCTCCGCCGAGGAATACGCGGGCGCGGTCCGACACCTGCTGACCCATCCCGAAGAAGCGCGCCGCATGGGCCTGGCCGGACAGGCCAAGGCCGCCCGCCTTTTCCGCGCCCAGACCGTCACCCGGCAGTTGGAGCGCATCTACGAAGAACTGCTCGAACTCAAAGGAATATCCCGATGACCCGTTCCCTTATTCCCTACTATACCGAAGCCGTCCTGCACTTCGACCTCGACGACGGACGCGCGCGGATAGAACCGGACGTTCCCACGGAGGAAGGGGTCCGCGCCTTCACCGAACGCACGCTCTCCATCTTCGACAAGAGCGGGGCCTCGACCCTGGTCCTGTTCGGGCTGGGCTCCGGCGCCTACGCCCTCTCCCTGGAAGCCGCACTTCCCGAATCGGCCCTGCTGGTGGTCTGCGAGACGGACATCGAGCTGGCCCGGCGCTTCCTGGACGCCAATCTCCGCTGGCTGCAGGAAAACGGACGCGCCCACGTCATCGCCGACCGCTCGCCCTGGGCGCACCTCTACCTGCTCGCCCTGACCGGGGCCTCCCCCGAAAACACGGTCACGGCTCTGACCCCGGCCTCGGACGCCGAAACCCGCGACCTGATGCGCGCACTGCAACGCCAGTTCCTCCAGGCGCGGCCTCACCTGGCCCTGAACAGCTCCTACCTGAGCCATGTCGCGGTCCAGGCCCCGGACCTGAGCGTGGGGGCGATCCTCAGCCCGGACGAGCCCGAGCTGGACGCCTTCTTCGCCCAGTTCCCGGACTGGGTGCGCGAAGTGGTGGTGGTCTGGGACGCCGAGACCGTGCCGGACCGGGAGTTCGCCTGCGCAGCGCCGATGCGCCACCTGGCCCACCCGCTGGACGACTTCTCCGCCCAGCGCAACCGAATGCTCGACGCCTGCGAGGGCGAATGGGTCCTCTATCTGGACGGGGACGAACTGTTCAGCGAGGACACCTGGTCCCTGTTCACCGCCCTGCTCCTGATCAAGCGGCTTTCGGCCTGCTATTTCCCGCGCATGACCCTGTATCCCGACGAAGCCGGCTGCAAGGTGGGCTTCGGCCTGTGGCCCGACCTGCAGATGCGGCTGTTCCGCAACGAACCGGGCATCCGCTTCGAGCGGCCGGTGCACGAACGGCTGACCGGCGTCAAAGGCCGGACGGCCCTGGCCCTGGACGCGCCCATCCTGCACTACAGCCGATTGCGCAAGTCGCCGGAAGAACTGGCGGCCAAGCTCAAGCAGTTCGAGGAGGCCAGCGGCCGCACCGTCCACCGCCTCAACGACGAATACCCGACCCTCTCGCGCAGCCGGTTCCCCGAGGCCTCCTTCGTGGCCGGGGCGATCCAGGTGCTCCTGCTGGAGGAATATCCGGGCTGATCCCGGTCATTCATTTGCGCAAATCTTGATTCCTACGTACATATCGGATAGGCACAGAGCACGCGAACAACGAGTCCTCCAAGGATTGACGATGGAAATAATCTGCCCCGAATGCCAATTCAGCCGCGAAGTGGACGAGACCAAGGTCCCGCCCAGGTCGCAGGTAGCCACCTGCCCGAAATGCCATACCAAATTCAAATTCCGGGAATTGCCGGAAGAGGAATTCGATTACGAACCTTCTCCGGATGAGCCCGCGGAGCAGCCCGCTCCGGCGTCCGGCGAGCGCAAGCCCGCCCCCGGGCCGCGTCAGGGGTCCCTGCTGGATCAGGCACCCCGCCGCGCCGAGCCCAAGCCAGAGCCCGCTCCCAAGCCCCGGCCCGCGCCGAAAGCTTCGCCGACGCCCGAACCCAGCGCCGAAGCCCAGCCCGTCCTGCGGCCGACCGTCCGCAAGGCCCCCGAGGAGCCCGCCTTCCCCAACCTGCCCGCAGCGGAAGACGACAACCGCGACGGATTGTGGGACCGGCTCGACCGCATGGCTCCGCCCGAGAAACGGGAATCCGCCGCCCCCGGGAACCCGGCCCCCACGCCGCACCCGGCGGAGCAGCAGCCCGTGCCCGGCTGGACCGGCGAGTTCAACGACGATTTCCCCGATCCCATGATGCTGGAAGCGCGGGAGGACGAAGAACCGGATATGCCGATGCAGGTGCCGCCGCCCTTCGAGCAGCTGGACCGCTACGGCTTCTTCCACGGCCTGTTCCTGACCATCAAGCTGATCCTGCTCTCGCCCCGGCTGTTCTTCTCGGTCATGCCGGTGGGCGGCGGGCTGGCCAAGCCGCTGACCTTCACCATCCTGGTGACCATGATCCAGAGCTTCGCCCAATACATCTGGGGCGTGGCCGGGCTTTCCGCCTCCACCGAGGACGCCGCCATGAGCGGCATGAGTACGACCATGAGCGCCCTGGCCATGCTCCTGCTCCTGCCCGCGTTCATCACCGTGGCCCAGTTCGTGCTCACGGGCGTCTACCATGTGCTGCTCATCCTCATGCGCGGCGACAACAAGGGATTCGAGGGCACCTTCCGCGCCCTGGTCTATTCCAACGCGCCCATCGTGCTCGGCATCTTCCCCATGCCCACGCGGACCATCGAAATCGCCTGGATGTTCATCGTCGCCGTCTGGGGGCTGGCCCTGACCATCCTCGGCCTCAAGCACATTCACAACATCTCCTACGCCAAGGTGGTGCCCGTGGCCCTGGTTCCGCTCCTGCTCGCCATGATCGCGGCCCTCTCCCTCTACCAGGGGCAGTTCGCCTCCATCTAGCGGAGCTTCCATGGTCAAATGGATCAAGGAAAAGGTGGAAGCCTGGAAGGAGAGGCGCAAGCTGGAGCAGCAGATCGACCCGCACCAGTTCAAGCGGATGGCCGAAGAAATCCGCGACCTGGCGCTCCTGGCCGCCCAGCTCGGCCCGCGCGGCAAGGACATTCAGCAGTTGATCCGCAACATCCTGATCGAAATGGAGCGCCTTTCCCGGCTGGCCGACCAGCCCGAATTCCGGCGACTGTCCACGGGCAAGCGGCTGATGCTGCGCCAGGGGCTTCTGGAATCCCGGGAACAGCTCCTCGAATCCATCGAGTCCGCACCCGCGCCCACCCAGACCATGCAGTAGCTCACGGCACGGTACTTGCTTTTCATCGGCACACGCACCGGGAGCGTCGCCAACGTGGCGGCCCCCGCCGGAAAGGCTCAACCATCAGCCGGTGACCGCCATGAAAAAAGCATTTATTCTCGCAGTGTTGTTCGCCCTCAGCGCCTGCGCCAACATCGATCCCTCCCTCACGGACCAGACCCGGGTTTATTCCGATCTGCCCGTCAGGAAATCGTCGCTTCAGGTGGCGGTCCACCCCCGGAGCAAGCAGTTCCGGCCCCTGACCGCCTATTTCCATCCCTTCGTCGTCCAGCAGCCCAGCAGCGACTACGAAAACGTTTCCCACGCCTTTTCCGAGATCTTCCACAATGTCTGGATGGAGGACCGCCTGTTCACCATCCTGGAATACCAGCCCGAAACCCGCTACGAGGGGCTCGGCGTGGCCCTGGAAACGGCCCGGCGACGCGGGGCCGACCTGCTCATCCTGGGCATGGTCCCCTACTTCTTTGCGGGCAACACGCTGGACGACTCGGCCGTCACCATCCGCATCAACATCTACAACGCAGGCAACGGCGACCTGCTCTGGTCCATGATCCAGTCCGCCCGCATCGAGGAAAGACAGCCCGACGACTTCATCCTCGTCCGCCACGAATTCCGCATGCCCCAAGGGGCGTTCGACAAGATCATCCGCTCCATCGCCCGGGACATGGCCGTGCCGCTCAAGGCATGGCTGCCCGATCCTGACGCGCGCTACGACTTTGCCGACAACACCCGGGACGTGGCGTCCGCCCTGGCCCCGGCCACCGGCGCCCCCTCCACCGCCGAAGACGCCAGGGCCATGGAAGCCGACCTGCCCGGGGAAGACGGCGCCAAGGCCGCAGGCGGCCCAAAGACCGGAACACCGCGCCCGGACGTCAAGGGCGTGAACCTGGACATCCAGTTCGACTTCGACAAGGCCACCATCCGGCCCGAATCCCACGCCACCCTGGACGCCCTGGGCCAGGCCCTGGAATCGCCTGAACTCAAAGGACGCAAGATCATCATCGCCGGGCACACCGACACCCTGGGCGACGAAAAATACAACCTCGCCCTCTCCAGAAAGCGGGCCGACGCGGTCAAGACCTACCTGGTGGACAAGTGGCGCATCGCGCCCGAACTGATCGAGACTGCGGGCTACGGCAAGAGCCGCCCGCTCTCCAGCGGCACCACCAAGGCCGACCAGCAGCGCAACCGCCGCGTGGAGGTCCGCCTGGCTGAATAACCGCCCGCCTTGACTTTCTGAGAATTATTCTTAAAACTCCGAGAAGGAAAACAGGGGGCCGCTTCCGGCCCCTTTTTCATCTTTTACACCCGACTCTTTGTGTGATACGCCAAGGGCCTTCATCACCTAAGCGAGGAATCATTCATGATTGGCATTTCCAAATTGTACTGCGGCGCGGTGGAGCCATCCGACGCCCTCCGCTACGGCCGCGAGTCCGGGCAGTTGCCTTCGCACCTGCTGCAATTCTCCAAGGACAAGAAGCCCGTGGTGGTCTGGAACATGACCCAGCGCTGCAACCTCAAGTGCGTGCATTGCTACGCCCACGCCATCGACCCCAGCGCCCACGAGGACCCAATCTCCAATGAAAAGGCCAAGGAGATCATCGACGACCTGGCCCAGTTCGGCGCGCCGGTCATGCTCTTCTCCGGCGGCGAACCCCTGGTGCGCGAAGACCTGGTCGACCTGGCCAAGTACGCCACCAGCAAGGGCATGCGTGCGGTCATCTCCACCAACGGCACGCTCATCACCAAGAAAAAAGCCAAGGAACTCAAGGAAGTGGGACTGTCGTATGTCGGCATCTCCCTGGACGGCGCCGAAGCGGTCCACGACAAGTTCCGGGGCGTCAAGGGTGCCTACAAGCAGGCCCTCAAGGGCGTGGAAAACTGTATGGCCGAGGGCCTCAAGGTCGGCCTGCGCTTCACCATCAACAAGCGCAACGTCATGGAGATTCCGCATCTCTTCGACCTGATCGATACCCTGGAAATCCCGCGCATCTGCTTCTACCACCTGGTTTACTCCGGCCGGGGCTCCGAGCTGATCAAGGAAGACCTGGACCACCGTGAGACCCGCGAGACCGTGGACCTGATCATGGATCGCACCCGCGCGCTCTTCGACAAGGGCAAGCCCAAGGAAGTCCTGACCGTGGACAACCACGCCGACGGCCCCTACGTCTACTACCGCATGCTCAAGGAAGACCCCAAGCGGGCCGCCGACGTGCTCGAACTGCTCAAGATGAACGAGGGCAACTCCTCGGGACGCGGCATCGGCTGCATCTCCTGGGACGGAAAGGTCCACGCCGACCAGTTCATGCGCCACCACACCTTCGGCAACGTGCTTGAGCGCCCCTTCTCCGAAATCTGGACCGACCCGGAAATCGAGCTGCTGCACAAGCTCAAGGACAAGCGCCCGCACGTCAAGGGCCGCTGCGCCAAGTGCCGGTTCCTCAACATCTGCGGCGGCAACTTCCGCGCCCGCGCCGAAGCCGTCTACGACGACTTCTGGGCGCAGGACCCCGCCTGCTACCTCACCGACGAAGAAATCAGCGGCGAACCGCTGTAAGCTGGGGGAGGCCTCCGGCGGCCGGGGGGAAGGGAAGGGGAAACCCTTTGAAAAGGGTTGTCCCCTTCCCTTCCCCCCGGCCGCCA
>JAZHDH010000051.1:0-6392 GCA_036584335.1 Pseudodesulfovibrio sp.
GGGCGCGCGGAGTCCAAACCGCGTTCGCTCCGCAGCGCCGTCCGCTTCGCTCACGGCTGACGCGCGGCAAAGGATACGCCTTCGGCGGCATGACAAACGAGAAAGTCGGCCCCAGTACGCTCAAATCGCATGAGCCAAAAAAAGGCGGCCCCGAAGGTCCGCCCTTGTGTCGCCGAGGGGGGGAGCCGGGTTATTCCCAGCTGGAGCCCGTGAGCTTGAAAATCCGGATGCGACGGTTGACCAGGGAGGGCAGGAACTCGCCGGTGCGGCAGGCTTCGGGAGAGGCGGCGATGGCCTTGTAGATGATTTCCTTGTAGCGCAGGACCGCGGTGTAGGCGCCGGAAGCACTCTTCTTGACCGTGCAGACGAGGTCGTTCTCGTCGCTGCGGTGGTAGGTGGCGCTGTAGGTGCCGTCGGTTTCCTTCTTGATCTGCATTCGGTTTCTGGAGCAGATGTGGTGCTGGTTGGTGGTGTTGATCCAGGTCTTGGCGAAGCGGGAAAAGTCGGCGAATTTGCTGGCCAGGTCCTCGTCAAGGTAGGCGGGGATGGTGGCCGAATTGATCGGGGCCGTGCCCATGCCGGGGGCAACCGAGGCCAGATTCACGGAAGCGGCGGCGTCGGTCCCCATCGCGGGGGGGACGCTGGCGAAGCCGAGCAGGGCGGATGCCGCTAGGGCGATAAGCAGGCGTTTCATGCAGGACGTCCTTGTGAACGGTTCCCTTTGCCGGGGGCGGCCGGTGGGCCTTGGACAAAGGAGATGGCCGGGCGGCGGAAGCCGCCCGGCCATGCGAGTGTACCGTTACTTGTTCAGGATATCAACCCTGCGGTTGAGCTTGCGGCCTTCGCTGGTCGCGTTGTCGTACTTGGGAGCCAACTCGCCGTAACCCTTGGCTTCCAGGCGGCCGCCATTGACGCCGTTGGCGATGAGCCAGTCGCGCACGGAGGCGGCGCGGCGTTCGGACAATCCCTGGTTGTAGGCGTCGGTGCCGGTGGAGTCGGTGTGCCCGGCGACCTCGAAGGAGGCGGCGGGGTACTCGTCCAGGATGGCCTTGGCCTCTTCGAGCACGGGGGTCATCTCATCGGTGAGCTGGTACTTGTCGAAACCGAAGTGCAGGTTGAAGGAGATGCTCGGGATGGCGACCGGGGCCGGGGCCGGAGCCGGGGCCGGGGCGTCGGCGACTTCCGCGTAGAAGACGTCCTTGACGAATTTGTCCATGCCGCCGGGAGCGTTCAGGGAGGCGTAGTCGGCGACCACGGTGCAGGAGGACAGGGCGCGGATCTGGTCGATGATCATCTGGCCGCGGGCCTCGTCGGCGAAGCTGACGATGTGGATGCACAGGCGGTCGCCGTACTTGGCGTACAGGGCCTTGGACTGGGCGACCGGGTCGGCGCCGATGTTGGAGTTGCCGTCGGTGAAGATGATCAGGGCGGTCTTGCCGGTCAGGCCGGACAGGACCGGGTCGAGGTCCATGAGGCCGTTGCCCATGGGCGTCTTGCGGTTGAAGATGTCGAAATTGGTGGAGATGGCGTCGGCGGCGGCGTCCATGGCGGCCTTGTTGTAGGGACCGGGTTGCACCTTGGCCTCGAAGGGCGCGAACAGGAACAGGCCTGCGGTGTAGTCCAGGGCGGGCACGGCCTGGTTCATGCCGTCGATCATGGGCAGGGCCAGGTCGATCTTGCGGGCGCCGTTGTCCTGGTATTTCTGGGCCATGGAGCCGGATTGGTCAAGGAAGAAGATGAAGTTGTCGACTTTTTTGACTATCTTGGCGCTTGCAGGGGCCGAGAAGGCGAACGTGAGGGCCATGACCGCAGCCAGGGTCATCAAGAGGGTTTTACGGGAAAGTTTCATGGAGCCACTCCTTTGTGTGTTTATCCTGTTGGGTAGAGGCCTGATTGACTTACGGTGTTTCAATATACGCAACACGGGTGGGGGACGCAAGGGGATAGAGGTTATAATCTTGACCCGTTTCGGCTTGCCGGGCAAGGAGTTACCGCGCCGTTCGGGTTGCGTCCCGGCGGGGAACGAAGTATAAAGCGATGTTTGCCGCCCGTACGCGCGGGCGGTTCGACCCCAGCGAGGAGACCCTTATGTACATAGTCACCGGCGGCGCGGGCTTCATCGGCTCCGCCATGGTCTGGAAGCTCAACGCCATGGGCATCGAGGACATCCTGGTGGTGGACAATCTGTCCACCAGCGAAAAATGGAACAATCTCGTGGGCCTGAAGTACGAGGATTACCTGCACCGCGACCAGTTCCTCAAGTTCATCCTCGAAGACGAGGACCGGTTCGAGACCAAGGCCGTGATCCACATGGGCGCGTGCTCCTCCACCACGGAGCGCAACGCCGACTTCCTCATGGAGAACAACTACCGCTACACGCAGTACGTCTGCCGCCATTGCATCAATCACGGCGCGCGGTTCATCAACGCCTCCTCGGCCGCCACCTACGGCAACGGCGAATTCGGCTTCGACGACGACCACGAAGGCATCGACCGGCTGCGCCCCCTGAACATGTACGGCTACTCCAAGCAGCTCTTCGACCTCTGGGCCAAGGGGGCGGGGCTGCTTGACCAGATAGTCTCCCTCAAGTTCTTCAATGTCTACGGACCCAACGAGTACCACAAGGACGACATGAAGAGCGTCATCTGCAAGGCCCACAGGCAGATCCTGGAGACCGGCAGGCTGAAACTCTTCAAGTCCTGCCGCGAAGACTATCCCCACGGCGGCCAGATGCGCGACTTCGTCTACATCAAGGACTGCGTGGACATCATGGCCTGGTTCCTGGAGCATCCCGAGGCGAACGGGTTATTCAACCTCGGCACGGGAACTGCAAGAACCTGGAATGACTTGGCAAACGCCGTATTCGCCGCCATGGGCAAGGAGTCGGCCATCGAGTACATTGCGATGCCGGAAGCGATACGCGATAAATATCAGTATTTTACCCAGGCGAACATGGCCAAGCTCGCCGCTGTGGGGTGCGACGTCAAAATGACGTCCCTGGAGGACGGCGCGGCCGACTACGTGCGCAACTACCTGGCCGGGGACAATCCCTACCTCCGGACCCGGTAAGCGAGGTATTGTTGAAACGGAACCTGCCGAAAATAGGATTGATCGGGGGGCTGCTGGCCGCCCTCGTCCTGTGCCTGCCTTTGACGCTGCTGGGGAAGAACCCGCTGCTCAACAAGGTCAGGCGGTATGTTCCCGACGCTCCGATGAGCACACCCAGGCAGGATGAATGGACGTTTTCCGCCGACCGCGTGGTCGGCTCGCACACCAGCGAGTACGTGGAGGCGTTCGGCAACTGCACCCTCTCCCTGGGCGAAAACCAGCTCCAGGCCGACTTTGCGCGCTACTACCAGTCCACGGGCTGGATCTTCGTGCGGGGCAACATCCGCGCCCGTTGGGGCGGCGACTTCCTCCAGGCCGAGGAGGGCGAGTTCGACCTGAACACCCTGACCGGCTGGCTCAAGCGCGGCCGCCTGTTCATGGCCAAGCCGCACATCTACGTCGAGGCCGAGCGCGTGGAGCGCACATCGGGCGACACCTACAAGTTCGACAACGCCAAGGTCACGGCCTGCGACGGCGAAAAGCCCGCCTGGTCCGTGACCACCGAGGAGGGCGACATCCAGATGGACGGCCGCGTCCACCTCTACCGCTCCGCCTTCCGCATCAAGGACGTCCCGGTCTTCTACTGGCCGTACATGGTCCTTCCCGGCCGCATGCCCCGGCAGAGCGGCTTTCTCATGCCCGACATGTCGAGCAGCAAGAAGCTCGGGTTTCAGCTGAACCTGCCGTACTACTGGGCCATCAGCGACGAGGCGGACATGACCGTCTACCAGAACTACATGTCGCGCCGGGGCTACATGCAGGGCGTGGAGTTCCGCCACGCCGACGACTCCGCCACCAAGGGGATGTGGAAGCTCGACGTGCTCAAGGACAACGTCCGGGCCACCACCGAGGCGGACGAGTGGAAGGACTACCAGGGCGACGGTCTGGTCCGGCCCAACCGCAGCCGGTGGTGGCTGCGCAGCAAGTACAACGGCTGGCTCGGCAGCCCGGACCTTCAGGTCAAGCTCGACCTCGACCTGGTTTCGGACCAGGACTACCTGCGCGATTTCCAGGACGGACCCACCGGGTTCGAGGCCGACCGCCAGGAGTTTCTCGACACCTTCGGCCGCGACATCGGCAACAAGGACGACCTGACCCGGACCTCCACGGCCTTTGCCAAGCGCAGCTGGGACCGGTTCGGCCTGGCCGGGACCGCCAAGTTCGTCGAGGACCTGCGGTTCATGAACGGCAACGGCAAGGAGGGCGACAACACCACGCCCCAGACCCTGCCCGAACTGGAGGCCTTCGCCTTCCAGCAGAAGTTGGCGGGCACGCCGCTGGAGGTGGCGGGCGAGGCCAAATACGACTTCTTCACGCGCAACAAGGGCCACTCCGGCCACCGGCTGCGCGCTACTCCGTCCCTCAAGCTGCCCGTGTCCACCTCGTTTTTCACGGTCATCCCGTCCGTGGGCCTGGACCACACCTCCTACGACCTGACCACCCACGAGGGGTACGGCAACCAGACCATGGTCGACGCCGGGGGCCGCGACGAGGAGCTGAACACCAACGCCACCAAGGACGGGTTCCAGAACCGCACCACCTGGAACGCCGGATTCACCGCCTTCAGTGAGCTGACCCGCGTCTTCACCCTGGGCGACGACGTCAAGGCCGAGCCCGGGCTGGTGGGCACGTCCCGCTGGACCCGGCTGCGGCACTCCGTCGTGCCCCGGGTGGCGTACTCGTATACGCCGACCATCACCGGCCAGGACGAGTTGCCCTATTTCGACCGCTTCGACCGCATCACCGGCGAGAACCTGGTGACCTACTCCCTGACCAACGTCCTGGACCGCCGCCGTGAAAGCGTGGTCCTCTCCCCGGGCAGCGGCGGCGACCCCGAGGCGTCGGTGGCCACGGACTACCTGGACTTCCTGCTTTTCAGGCTGGAGCAGTCCTATGACCGCAACGAGGCCACCCGCGACGACCAGGTGACCGAGTACGCGCGGCGGCCCTTCTCCGACGTCATGGCCGAGGTCGTCATCAAGCCCGAGACCTTCATCGACCTCATCTCGCGGGTCTGGTTCTCGCCCTACAGGTCGAGCATGACCCAGAACGAGAACACCGTCCGCCTCTACCGCGACGATCTGGGCGAGATCACGCTGGGCTATGACTACCTGGTCAAGATCGACGAGTACAAGCGCTACCGCGACAAGACCATGTCCATCGTGGAGCTGGGCGCCAAATGGTACCTGAGCGACACCTTCACCCTGGGGACCAAGTTCCGCCACGACTTCAACAGCGAGCGCGACCTGGAGCGCACCCTGCGCCTGAGCTGGGCCGCCGACTGCTACACTCTCCATTTCCAGTATACCCAGAAGCCCAACGACAACCGGTTCGAGATCGGCTTCGACCTGATAAACTTCTAGCCCTCCCCGGCGCCTGCCGCCGTGCGGCCTCCCGGCGCATTGCCTCCCGGCCGCAAACGTGGCACATCTGGGGCAAGGAGACCGCCCGCTCATGATCGAACGCAAGGCCATACGCATCCTGCCGCCAGGACTGAAGAACCAGATCGCCGCAGGCGAGGTGGTGGAACGCCCGGCCAGCGTGGTCAAGGAGCTGGTGGAGAACAGCCTCGACGCCGGGGCCACCCGCGTGGACGTGACCGTGGACGGAGGCGGCCGCGCGCTGATCCTGGTCCAGGACAACGGCTCCGGCATCCCGGCCGACGAACTGAACCTGGCCGTCACCCGCCACGCCACCAGCAAGATTTCCAGCTTCGACGACCTCGCGTCCATCGGCTCCTTCGGCTTCCGGGGCGAGGCGTTGCCGTCCATCGCCTCGGTTTCGCGCCTGACCGTGACTTCCCGCGCCGACGGTGCGGCCGAGGGGGCCTTCATCGAGGTTCGCGCGGGCGAGGTGGCGGGCGAAGGCCCGGCCGCGCTCGCTTCCGGCACCCGGGTGGAGGCGCGCGACCTGTTCGCCGCCACCCCGGCACGGCTCAAGTTCCTCAAGGCCGAGGCCACCGAGAACAAGCGCTGCCAGGAAACCCTGATGCGCGTGGCCCTGGCCCACCCGGCCTCGGGCTTCTCCCTGACCGTGGGCGGGCGCGAATTGTTCCGCCTGCCGCCCGGGCAGGACCTCCTTTCCCGGCTCGACGCCTTCTGGCCGCCCTCGGTCTGCCGTGGGCTGCTCCCCTTCGACCTCGCGCGCGACGGCTACCGCGTCCACGGGCTGGCCGGTTCGCCCGCCACGGCCCAGGGGCGGGGCGATCGCATCCTGCTCTATGTCAACGGCCGCCCGGTGCAGGACAAGATGATGCTCTCGGCCGTGCGCCAGGCGTACCAGGG
>JAZHDH010000052.1:0-27288 GCA_036584335.1 Pseudodesulfovibrio sp.
ACGACCTGGAGGAGATGGAGGCCCAGATCATCCTGGGCAACACCTACCACCTCTATCTGCGGCCCGGCGACGACCTGGTGGCCCGACGCGGCGGCCTGCACCGGTTCGCCAACTGGAAGCGTCCCATCCTGACCGACAGCGGCGGTTTCCAGGTCTTCAGCCTCCAATCCATCCGCAAGATCACCGAACAGGGCGTGGAGTTCCGCTCCTACATCGACGGGTCCAAGCATTTCTTTTCGCCGGAAAAGGTCATCGACATCCAGAGAAACCTCGGCTCGGACATCATGATGGTGCTCGACGAATGCGTGGCCTACGGCGAGGACCGCGAATACACGGAAAAATCTCTGGGAATGACCACCCGCTGGGCTCGGCGCTGCCGCGAGAGCTATCCCAAGGGAACGGGCGGCCAGATCATGTTCGGCATCGTCCAGGGCGGCTTCCACAAGGACCTGCGCGAAATGAGCCTGGAGCAACTGCGGGAGATCGACTTCGAGGGATTCGCCATCGGCGGGCTGTCCGTGGGCGAGTCCACCGAGCAGATGTACGACATCCTGGGCCACATCACCCCGCTGATGCCGGACGACAAGCCGCGCTACCTGATGGGCGTCGGCACGCCGCTGGACATCCTCGAAGGCGTGTCGGTGGGCGTGGACATGTTCGACTGCGTATTGCCCTCGCGCAACGCGCGCAACGGCACGCTCTTCACCTCGCGCGGCAAGGTCAACATCAAGCGGGCCGAATTCGCCGAGGACGACTCCCCGCTCGATCCCGAGTGCGGCTGCTACACCTGCCGCAACTTCACCAAGGCCTATCTGCGCCACCTGTATCAGGCCAAGGAGCTGCTCTCCTACCGGCTGAACACCTACCACAACCTGTACTTCTACCTGAACCTGATGAAACAGATCCGAGCGGCCATCGAGGTCGGCACCTTCGCCGATCTCAAACGACACTACGAGGCGGTCTACGCCACGGAGACCGAATGAGGCGGATTGCCGGACTGTTTCTCCAGGTTGTCGGCGTCCTGTCCCTGGCCGTTCTGCTGGCTGCCTGGGGGTTGCTCGCATTTGCAGGACGGTGGATGGCAGTCGACGACCAGCCGGTCAGATCCGACTACATTCTCCCCCTGGCGGGCAACGGGAGTCGCTGGATCAAGGCTGCCGAACTCTACAAGGAGGGCTATGCACCGGTCATCCTGGAAAGCGTGCCAGCCATCCCACCGCCTTCTCAGCTCCGGGAACTTCACCGGCAGATGGGCTTTCCCACCCTATCCCCCGGAGAATACCACTCCCGTCTGCTCGCGCTCATGGAAGCTGCAGACGCCCCGATGGAGCCGTTCGGCCACGGCCACATCAGCACCCTGGAAGAAGCCGAGGCGCTTCGCGATCACCTGAACGGCCGCCAGGTGTCGCTGCTGATCGTCACCTCCCCCTACCATGCGCGCAGGGCCAAGATGATCTTCGGGAAAATCCTGCCCGAGAGCCGGATCACCGTGGTGTCCAGCGACGAGGACAGGTTCGGCGAGGATTGGTGGAAGCATCAGACCTCGGCGCAGAATCTGATCCTGGAGTTCGCCAAGACCCTGCACTATCTGGCGGGCGGCGTATTCCGCTCCACAGACCCGGGGGCCGTTCAGGCGGCGGGCTCGGCCTCCGAATAACCGGCCGCGCACCGGCCTTCCAGCACCTCACCGGGGCACAGCCCGGCGCATTCGAGCAAGGTCAGGTTGGCGTCGCTGGCCATGGTCGCCTCCCCCAGCCGGGCAAAGAGCCCGTCCAGGAAGCCGAACTTCTCTGCGAAATGCTTGAACACGCGGTTGACGCCCTCCATATTCACCACCTTGACCACATCGACGACCCGGACCTGATCCAGGGCGCGGGCCGGGGCGTAAACCTCGCATTCGCTGTTTTCCGTGAGAACGGCATACCCGGCCGTCTGCAACAGCCGGAAAAGATCGGACACAAGCGTGGAAGGGGCCATGAAGCTGTCGGAAAGCTCCTCCACCGAAGGCAGGGGCTTGCCGTCCTGGAACCGCTTGGCCAGGACGACCATCATCAGCACGGCCAGCTTCTGTCGTTCAAACGGCGTGGCCTCGCCAAAATAGCGCTGCTTGACGAAGGAGTTGATGTTTTGCCAGGCATAGCTGACCTCCGAGCCGAGCAAGACGATGAGCCAGCTGATGTATATCCAGATCAGCAGCAGCGGCAGTTGGGCGAAGCTCCCGTAGATCGCGTTGTACTTGGCCGCGCCGATCTGCCAGTTGATGTAGAGCCACTGCGCCATCTGCCATAGCACGCCGCCGACGAATCCGCCGAGGATCGCGCCGGAAAAGCGGACCTTGGTATAGGGAATGAAGGCATACATGAAGGCGAAGGCCAGGGTGATCAGCAGATAGGGCGTGGCCTTGAGGAACGCGGCTTCCAGCAGGCCGATGGCCTCCACGCTGAGAAGGTCCTTGACGATATCCTGCTGCTGGAGGCTGACATTGAAGCTGGACGCCACCAGGAGGACCACCGGACAAATCAGGATGACAGGAAAGAAATCCGCCACCTTGCGCCAGGGGGAACGCCCCTTGGTCACATGCCAGATGGTGTTGAACGCCTTTTCGATGGTGCCGACCAGGGAAAAGACCGTGAACAGCAGCGTGGCCACGCCGACCCAGCCCAGGGCCTGTACGTTGGTGCGGTCGATGTACTCGATAATTTTGTCCGCCACCTCCACCCGGCCGGTGGTCAGCTTGAGGACGAGGGTGCGAATGAACTCGGTGTTCTGCAGCCCGAACCCCTTGGAAATGGAGAAGGCCACGGCCAGAAACGGGACAATGGACAGGATGGTGGTGAACGTCAGGGCGGCGGCCCGGATGATGCACTGGTCGCGCAGAAAACCGAAGAGGACCAGATACAGCAACCGCCATACGCCGCGCCACAGGCGGAGCAGGTAGGGAGTATCCGGGGTATTGCGCACCCAGATTCCTTCGGAGAAGTAACGCCGGACGTCACGGGGGGTCAGTTTCAGCTTTGGCTTACTCATGCGCGTACTCCCTGCAGCCGTTGAATGCGAGACGACCCGAACTGTATATCCGAATTTACGCCAGGAGCAAACCCGAAGCCGCTACATGAACAGATCCCGCAGGAACTTGAAGGACTTCTGGGGCAGGCTCAGGATATTGCGGACGGTGTTGTCCAGAATCTTGCCCTTGGGGACGTTCACCTCGGGGTCTGAAAGCTTGCCCACCACATTGATGGTCACGCTCGGCACGGCAACGAAATCATTTTTCACGGCAAGCTCGATCCGGTTGTCGGGCAGGCTGAACCATCCCGTCCCGCTGGAATTGAGCAGCGGGGATTCGAGGCGGAAGCTCTCCACGTTGAAAACGCCCTTCTTGACCGCAAAGGAAGCCGTGGTCCGGCTGAAAGCCGTCCGCCGGAGCTTCGGGTCCGTGGCGGCCGTATCCCGGCTGCCGTCGGTTTTGGTCGTCGTCGGCTGGGCGTCGTAGCCCGTAAATTTGAAAGAACCCTGGCGGATGACGGCGCTGCACACGCCGTCGAGATTGGCCAGTATGTCTTCGTCCGTGGCCCCCCCGCTCATCAGGTTCACGTCCACATCGGTCTCGCCGCGGACATACTCGCGCTCCGCCAGGTCCATCATCAACGGCGCGGCCTGCATCTTGGCCACCTGAAGCTTGACCTGGACGGTCATGCTCCGAGGGCCGACCTTGCCGCCCAGGTCGCCGCTCAAGGCGCCACCGTAAAGATTGCCGTTCAGTCCGGCGACGTGCAGGTCGCCCTTTTCCGCCTTGATCGCGCCCGTCAGTCCGGTAGTCCGGATGCGGGCCAGCGTGAACTCCTCGAAGGCGGCCTTGCCGTTGATCCGGAGGGCGCGCAGGACATCCAGAGGCAGCTTGGCCGGCGGCGACTTCTTCACTTTTCCGGACCGGATTTCGGTCAGGGTCGGCTTCCGGCTGCTCGGCAGGTAACGGTCCAGGTCGAATTTCCCCGCGTTGAGGGACACGGCCAGGATTGGATCGGCCAGCCCCTGGCCGACGACGAGCCCACTGACCGGCATACCGTCCAGGACGCCCCGCAGGTCGCTCAGGGTGAATCCGGTATCCGAAACCGCGAATGCGGTGGACAGGCCCACCTGCTTGAGCGCCATCGGATCGTTGAGAGCAAGATGCTCACCGGTCAGCAGAAAGATGATTCGCCGTGCGTCGGCCTGAGGCACATCGAGTTTTCCCGCCGCCTTGAACCGCTTGCCCGATCCGTCCACGCGCACGTTCCCCTTGGCCAGGGTTTCCAGAACCCGCAGTTCAACGTTCTCCGCGCCGAGGGTCCTGGCGGTTGAATCGAACGAGACCCTGCCGACAGCCGTCATCCGGTCCGCGAATTCGGTGACGAGCTTCCCGGACAACTGCGCCCGAACGTCCAGTCCCGGACTCTCCACCCGGCCGCCGTCCACATCAAGCAGCAGCGGTCCGGAAGCGGCGACCAGGAAGGAGTCCAATGGAGCGCCGCCCCTGCCTCGCAGGGAGGCATCCACGCCGAGCCCGAAAAATCCTGCCTTGGCGGACGCGGCGGGCTTGATCTTGAATGCGAGCCCGGCCGAATCGTAGGACTGGGTCGGCTGTCCGCCTCCCTCGGTCTTCCAGCTTCCCTTGCCCGGACCGAGTTCCAACGAACCGTCCACGGTCGCCCTGCGCAAAATGTTGATGGAGCGCTCCTCCACGGGACAACGCATGGAAGGCGCCCGGACGGCCAGCTTGAGCACACCCGGACCGGTCAGCCCGGCCCGGTTCACATGCAGAAAGTCGAATCCGGATTTCAGGGACTCGGCGGTCAGATCGGCCTCCGCCCCCAAGGTGGTGACGTTCCCGTCACTGCCGAGCATGAATTTGGCCGTTCCGGCCAGACTGCCCTGCCCTTTGCGCAGGGCTCCCGCGTCGGCGAGGATGGTCTTGCCGTCCGCCTTCACGTTGAGCCGGATATCGTTGATGACCGTCCCCAGCACCTTGAAGGCGTCCGCCCGGACGCGTCCGCTCCCCCGGAAGGAGCGAAAGGCTTCAAGCTGATAGTCCCCCCAAACAAAGGGCGTGTCGGTGCGGAACAGGGGCAGATAGCGGTCCAGATCCACCATGTCGGCGCGCAGGTCGAAGCTGAATTGCGGAAGGGAGAAATGCTTCATGGCGATGGAACCGCGCACGGTCATGCCATCGAGCACGGCGGCCATGTCCTTGAGGGTCACACTGTTTTCGTCGAAATGAACGAACGAGGTGAAGGCCCCCTCCTTCAATCCGTCCACGGCCCCCACGGGCGCCTTGGGGAAATAGCGCTTGACCAGATCCACCGGCCTGAACGGCCGGATGGTCAACTGGCCCTGGCCGCTGACGCCTTGGCCGAGATCGCCACTCTGCACCGACCCCTCGCCGCTGAGCCCGAGGAAGTGCAACCGAAAATTATCCAGTTCCACGCTGCGTTTGTCCAGGTCCACCCGCACATGGGCCGCCACCTCCGCCGGATCGGCTCCCCTGGGCAGGAAGGCCCCGCCGAAGGAGCCATAGGCCGACGCGTCCTTGAGCACCAGGTTGCCGTCGTCGCGCGCGATCAGGCCGCTCAAGGTCAGGGTTGATTCCACTCCGCCATTCTTCCAGGAAAAATGGCTCTCCGCAGAAAAAGGAATGTCGTCCCTGTCCGCAATGCTCCCCGTTCTGAGATCAATACCCGACAATTGCAACTTCTGGCCGGACACCGCGTCAGAATAGGCGATGGTGGCGTTTGCCACCTCCAGGCCGTCCAGGGACACGGACTCGAAGAAGGCCGAAGCGCTCCCGCCCTCCGCCGACGAGGCCGGGGAAGGTAACGGCCGCCAGTTGTACTCCCCCTCCTTCAGGCGGGAAAGGTTGAGGACCATGCCGTTGACCATGATCGACCGGATCTTGAGCTGGTGCGAGGCCAGCGGCAACAGCCGGGCACTGACCAGCAGGTCGTCGAACCGGACCAGAGAATCACTCCCGGCTTCGGGCTTTTCCCTGAGTTCGAGGTCGTGGACCTCGAGCGACAACGCGGGATACAGGGCGATGTTCAACTCGCCGCGCAAAACGACCTCTTGTCCTGTCAGCGTCTGCACGGCCGAAGTGAACTGCTGACGGAACCCTTCGGTGTCGATGTATTCCGACACCATGTACAGGCCGATGGCAGCCAGGACGATGGCCGCGCCGATCAATTCGATGAGCATCAGGCCGAAGCGGCGCATCATGTCGCTTCCCCGCCGTCGTCAAGGGTGGTGCGCATGAGCACCGAGGTTCCGACCGGGCAACGCGCCTCGGCCGCCACCGTCGGGCATTTCGCCTTGAAGGCGCAGAAAACGCCGGGCCAGCGGCCCTGCAACGCCTCGAAATTCCCCTGCCCCTTGGACAGGATGACATCCGCTTCGCGCATGCGTTGGATAAACTCGGGCGCGCACCGGTCCAGAACCGTGCCCGGGGTATCCACGCCGCTCTCCACCACCGCGCAAAGCCCGGTCATGCCCACGGCGATGGCGTCGGCCATGGTCGCGTCGTTGATCACCGGGCGGGACCGGACCGCATAGGTCACCCGGCACCCGCGCAGCTTGAGTTCCTGCACCAACAGGGTGTCGAGGACGATCTCGCCGCAATTGTCGCCCAGAATCAGGACGTCCGCCCCGGTTCGGGCGCAGGTTGCGAACTCGGAGAGGGCCTCCGGCGAAAGCCCGGCCGACACCTCGGACAGCTCCGCTTCCCAGTCGGCCTCCAGTTCCACGCCGCGATCGATGTAGTTGCCGATGACGGCCAACTCCAGGGCCAGGGAAAGCGGGTCGCCGTCGGGATGAGCGCGCTGCTCCGCAACCCTGTCCCGAAGCCCGGGCAACAGCCGCAGCACGCGTTCGTTCGACTCCCGCTTGTCGTCGAGATAGAGATCGCCGCAACCGGTCATCGACTCGACGAGTTCGACCAGGTGGCGCGCGATGGCGGGGGGCGGTTGGGTCAGGTCCAGATCGCCCAGGCGGCGACCCCACGCGCTGACGATGGCGCGGTGCATGGCCTCGTCGCCAGGGCAGGCGAGCCGGGCGTCACTCAGCGCCATCTTCATGAAACAGGGCATGCATTCCAGCGAGGTGTTCATCGCGTATTCCCTCGGCTTCACCGGGATCATCCCGGCGACAGACACGTTTTACCACTGATCGATTTGGATTCCAAATAGTTCCGCGCCAAAGGCGGAAACCGAGGGCGGGACGAAAAGGCGGGCCGGTCAGTTCCCGAACCGGTCATCGGTCAGGCCGACAACCGCTATGCCGTGTTTTTCGGCAAAGGCCAAGGCCGCGTCGCGGTCAAAGAACAGGCTTCTGCCCGCTTCGACACCCAGACAGCTCGCCTTGCCGTCGGCCATGACCTTGAGCGTGTCCATGCCCAGGCTGGGCAAGTCCACCTGCTCCTGCTGGCCAGGCTTGAAGACCTTGACCACCACACAGCCGGAACCGCCGAATTCGCAGCCGCGCCGGATGGCGGCGTCGGTGCCCTCCAGGGCCTCCACCGCCGAGACAATGCCCTCGCGCACCACCAGGCACTGGCCGATGTCCATGCAGCCCAACTGCTTGGCGATATTCCAGGCGTAACGCAGGTCATCCCACTCCCGCTCGTCGGGTTCGCGCCGGGTCAGGACGCCCGAAGGCGTCACCAATTCCGGCAGATAGGCGTGTGCGGGAACCACGGGCATCCCTTCCCTCTCGAACTCTCCGGTCAGGGAGCCGAGAATGGCGGAATCGCCCTTGTTCTTCTGGCGGAAGATCAGCTTGAGCGCGCGCAGGTCGAGAAAACGGACATCCATGACCTTGGGCTTGTTGATCGTCCCGGCCATGATGACGCTTTCCACGCCATTGCGTTTGAAGTAGTCGATGAGTTGTCCGAGCTTGCCGAGCTTGAGCTCCAGCCAGACATCGGCCAGGGGCACGACCTCCATGTTGGTGTGGCCGGTGAAACCGGCCACCACCAGACGATGGCCGCGCGCCTTGACGCCACGGGCGACCATGACCGGAAACTGACGTCCTCCGGCAATCAGGCCGATGGTGGTTGTGGCGTCCGGCACGGCTGCGCCCTTCTAGTCGTCTTCGTTGCCGTTGCGGTGCTTGTGATCCGGAGTAACGCCATTTTTGCTTTCGCGGATGAAGGCGATCAGGCGATCGACCGACGGCACCCCCTGAATCTCGCTTTCCACCAACTCCAGGCTCTTCTCGCGGGTCAGACCGGAACGGAAGATGATCTTGTAGGCCTTTTTCAGGGCCTTGCAGGTGACTGAATCAAATCCGTTGCGGCGGAGGCCGATGAGATTCGGCCCGTGAAGCATGCCCCGGACGCCGTGGGCCAGCATGAACGGAGGAACGTCGAGCTTGTAGCCGCTGGCGCCGCCGAGAAAGGTGTATTCGCCTATGCGAATGAACTGCTGCACCGCGGACATGCCGCTGATGATGACGTTGCGGCCGACCTCGACGTGGCCGGCAAGGTTCACGGCATTGGCCATGATCACATGGTCGCCGACAACGCAATCGTGGGCTATGTGGGCATAGGCCATGAACATGCAGTGGGAGCCGATGACGGTCTCCGAGGCCCCCTGCACCGTGCCGCGATGAATGGTCACGCACTCGCGAATGATGTTGCTGTCGCCTATGCGGGTATATGTCTTCTCGCCCTTGTACGCCGTATGCTGCGGCTCACCGCCGATGACCGCATGGGGATGAACGTGGTTGCCCTTTCCCATAACGGTGAAATCGCGGATGACCACATGGGACTCCAGCTTCGTCCCGTCGCCAATGACGCACTCGGCGCCGACCACGACATAAGGTCCTATCTTCACGTCTTCGCCCAGTCGGGCGGAAGGATCGATGATGGCGCTGGAATGGATCTCGCTGCCCACTAGAAATCTCCTTTTTGGGCCACTGCGGCCGAAAATTCGCCCTGGGCGACGACGACGCCGTCCACTTCGGCGACACCCTGCATCTTCCAGATGTTCATCTTGTGCCGCTCGTAGGTCACGTTGAGCATCAGCTTGTCGCCGGGCACCACGGGCTTGCGGAATCTGACCTTGTTGATGCCGGTGAACAAAAAGACCTTGTCGCCGAGATCCTCCTTGAGGGTGGCCATGACGAAAACACCGCCCGCCTGCGCCAGAGCCTCAAGAATGAGTACGCCGGGCATGACCGGCAGGCCCGGGAAATGCCCCTGGAAAAAGGGCTCGTTGATGGTGACGTTCTTGTAGGCCTTCAGGCGGACGCCGAGGTCCAGTTCCACCACCCTGTCCACCAGCAGAAACGGATACCGGTGAGGCAGCATCTCCATGATCCGCAGGATGTCGATATCGTGTTCATTGAGCATCAGTCCGCATCCTCCACGGCGTCCTTTTTCAGCGCCGCGAGTTCTTTTTCGAGCTTCTTCACCCGCTTGAAGAGTTCGGGGAGCTTGGGCATGCACACACCGGCGGCCTTGAGAAAGGTCCCCGCCGGCATCACCGGCGAACCGGCCATGCGGCTCCCGGCCTCTATGTCGCCGGAAATGCCGCTTTGGGCGGCGATCATGGCGCCATCGCCGATCTTGGCGTTATCGGCCACCCCGACTTGTCCGGCAAGGATGACGCCATTGCCGACCCGAGTGCTGCCGCCGATCCCCACCTGTCCTATGATCAGGCAGTGTTCGCCCACCTGGACGTTGTGGCCGATCTGGACCAGGTTGTCGATCTTGGTGCCGCGTCCGATGCGGGTGTTGTCCAGAGCCGCGCGGTCAATGGCGGAATTGGTGCCGATCTCCACGTTGTCCTCGACGATCACCGTACCGATCTGCGGAATCTTCATGTGACCAGCCGGGGTCTGCGCATAGCCGTACCCGTCGCCGCCCAGCACGGCGCCGGGCTGGAGGATGACATGGTCGCCCAAGGTCAGCCCGCCCATGACCACGGCATTCGGATACAGAATGCAGCCCCGGCCGACCGTGGTCCCCTCGCCTACGTAACATCCCGGGAAAACGGTGGTGTCCGCCCCGATGACCGCTCCCGCGCCGATGAAGGCGAAGGGGTACACGGAGGCCGACGCATCCACCTGCGCATCGGGATGGACGAAGGCGAGTGGACTCTGCCCGGTGAGGCAGCCCTGAGGCCGGGCAAAGAGGTTCACCACCTTGGCCAGGTCCATGTAGACGTTGGGGCTGACCAGAGCGCGCTTGGCCTGGGCGGCATAAGGGCCGGAGGTGAGCACACATCCGGCCCTGGTGGTCTTCAGTTCCGGCACATACTTCGGATTGACCAGAAAGGAAATCTCCCCGGGTCCGGCCTTGTCCAAGGTGTTGACACCGGATATCTCGATGTCGTCTCCCGTATGCTCCAGACCAAGTTTTTCGGCCAATGCCGACAACTTGATTTTCATGGACCCTACTTCTCGGTTTTCTTCAGCTTGTTCAGTTCATCGATCAGGTTCTGGGTGATGTCGACGCCGTCGCCCACATAAGAAACGCCGCCGGTGCCCATTTCCAGGATCATGGTGTAATTGTTCTTCTTGCCGTACTCATTCATGACCTTGATCACCTTGAGCACGATGGGCTGTCCCAGGCGCTGTTCCTCGGCCTGACGCTTCTGGCGATAGGCGACGACGCTGTCCTGATAGTCCCGGGCCTTGCGGCGGTATTCCCGCTGCTTGTCCTGCTTGGCTTCCAGCTTCAGCGCCAAGTCCTGATTCTTCAGTTCCGTCTCCAGCTTCTGGATGGATTCGCCCTCGCGCTCCAGATCCTTCTCCATGGGCTCGAACTTGGCCTTCAATTGCGCGGATACGGCCTTGCCGTAGTCGCATTCGGACATGACCGTGCGCATGCTGAACACACCGACCTTCGCATCCGCAAAGGCGGACACCTGAAGCAGAAAGACAAAGGCAATGGCAAACAAAATAGTCCTTTTCATCATATATCTCCTTAAAATGGTATCGAATTGTTAGAATTGCTGCCCCATCATGAACTCGAATTTATGCCTTCCGCTGGTTCCGATCCTGTCCAGGCCGTAGCCGTAAACAAAGCCGATGGGACCCATCGGAGAGTACCAGTTGATACCCGCGCCAACGCCCTTGTAAAGACCCAAGGTGGGCTTGGTTCCCTTGCGGGTGGGATCGGAAAACATCATTTCGTCCTCCTTCCAGGAGTTGCCTGCATCCAGGAAGGTCAGGGCTGAAATGCCGTATTCCTTGCTCAGTTGCCTCTTGAACTCGAGGTTCGTGTAAAACGCCTTGGTGCCGCCTTCGGAGGCGTCCTCGGAGTCAAGCGGCGTAATCGAGTAGGAGGAGTAACCGCGGACGGAGCCGAGGCCGCCCAGCTCGAACCGTTGCGAAGCGGGCACATCGGACTTGCCGAAGTTCTTGTGCAGGTAACCGGCCCAGAACTTGGAGTGGAAGACCACTTCCTCGAAGGCCGGCGTATACCAGTCAAACGACCCCGTGTACTTGACGAAGTCGTCGGTTCCCATCAATGGACCGCCGCCGAAGGTGATCGAGCCGACAAGAACCGTGCCGCGGCTCGTGTTCATGTAGTTGTCGCGGGTATCGCGCGAAAACGATCCCGCAAGTTGGCTCAGGAAGTGCGAGCCGGCGTCATCCTTGACGGTATCGGAAGCATCGTCCGCGATGTTGGTCAGCGTGTAGTATTCCGCCGTGTAGCCGCCGCTCACGGAAGAATACTCCCCGACGGGATAGGACAAGGTATGCGTGGAGCCGGTGGAATCCTTGTCGTAATCGTTGTAGTCCTCTTCCCGATGGTGCGCCTCGGCCCCGTATCCCAGGTCGGTGTCATTGACATGCGGGTTGGTGAAGTTGAAGGAGAACGCGGTCTTTCGCCCACTGAAAGCGCCATTGAGCGCGACATAGTAGCCCTTGCCGAAGAGGTTGCTCTCGGAGAGGACCGTGGCCACATAGAAGCTGTCATACGTGGAATAGCCCACGCCGCCGCCGATGCGTCCCGTGGCCTTGTCCTTGACCTTGACCAGCAGATCCATTTCGTCGGGATTGCCCGTCGGAGCGGGAGAAATATCCACTTTCTCGAAAAAGCCGAGGTTGTTCAACCGCTGCTGGGACCGGGTCAGCTTGCTGCCGCTGAACATGTCGCCGTCGGCAAGACGCATCTCGCGCATGATGACGTTGTCCCGGGTCACGGTGTTGCCTTCGATCAGGACCCTGCGGATATGCACCCGCTGGTGTTTGGAGATGGTGTAGACCACATCGACGATCTTCTTTTCCGGATCGTCCTTGAGATTCACCTGCACGTCGGCGTAAGCGTAACCATAGTTGTTGTAGTAGGTGGTCAGCGCCTCGACGTCGCTCTTGAGCAGGGTCCGGTTGAAATAGTCATCCGCCTCCTTGAGTCTGGCAACGGAAGTGATTCCCTTCAATGCGTCGGTGCTTTCGATCAGGTCGCCCTTGAAATAGGTCTCGCCCATCTTGTAGCGATCGCCTTCCCATACCTGGTAGACGACGTCGATGCCGTCGTCCTTGATCTCAACCTCGGGCTTGCCGACCTTGACGTCGATGAAGCCTTTGCTGTTGTAGAAAGCCTGAATGGCCGCCGCGTCGCGTTCAAGCATCTCTTCCTTGAGCACGCCGGTATTGGTGATCCAGGAGAGGAAACCACGCTCTTTCAGGGAAAGCACTTCCTTTATTTCGTCGGGGTCCACCTGCTTGGCGCCGTCAATAATGACGCGCTGGATATAGAGCTTGGGTCCCTCGTCGACGACGAATGTCAGTCGGGCCACACCGGTGCCGGCCTCCTCCACCTCGTGCGTCACCTTGGCCTTGTAATAGCCGTCCTTGCGATACATCTCGCGGATGACGCGGATGTCGTCCGCCAGCACCTTGGGGTTGATGACGCCGCCCTTCTTGGTGGAAAGGGCCTCGATGATGTCTTCGGAATCGATGGCGCTGGCGCCCTTCACCCCCAAGGCCTGGATGCGCGGTTTTTCCTTGACGACGAAGATGACCTTCTTGCCGTCGGGCACGTCCTCGACCTTGACTTCGACGTCATCGAAATAGCCGAGATCATAAATATTCTTGAGGGCTGTGTTGACCGATTTGGCGGTCAGCATATCCCCTTTCTGCAAGGTGAGCCGCATCAGGACAACATCTTTGTCCAGGACCTTGGTCCCTTCCACGTCCACCTCGGCGATGACGTCGCTCTTGAGCAGGTCAACCCGCATCTGGTCGACCAGGCCGTCCACTGCGGGCAGCAGATTGATCAGCCCTTCCTTGTTCACGGAAATGTTCTTGCCTGGATCGGTGCCGTAGGCGTCCACCAGGCGGGCATTCAGGGTCAGGTCGTCGCCGATCTGGTTCAACGACCCGTATATCGCCACGTTGGCGCCGGAAAGCAAGGCCAGTTCGCGCGCGGTCTTGGCAGACACCTGGGTCACGCCCTTCTCCTCGACGAGACGGGCCACCTCGGCCGGATCGACAGTCTGAAAGCCGGATTCGCGCAGCCGGTCGGAGATGAGTTCGGGCAGACTGTCCTTGAGGTAGGAAAGGTCGTCGCCCGCGTTGATGACAAAGGGCAGCACCGCCACCTTGACGTCCTGCGTGACGTTGTCGGCAGCCCCCCCCACCCCGGTCAGAACGAGAAGCAGGGCGGCTATCATCACAACACAGCGAAAGCGACTACTGGGCATAGAGTTCTCCTAGGCGCAATTCCACCCGCCGATGCATCATGGCGGCCAGATCCGGATTATGCGTCACAACCACAAACGTCATTCCCAACTCCCTGTTGAGGGAAGCCAGGAGGCGGCCGATCATGGTGCCGTTCTCCTCGTCAAGATTCCCTGTGGGTTCGTCCGCCAGCAGCACCCTGGGCCGGAGCAATATGGCCCTGGCTATGGCCGCCCGCTGCCTTTCACCACCCGACAGGGTGGTCACCTTGTGTTCGAGCCGATGCCCGAGATCGACCATGTCGAGCGCCTCGCGCGCCAACCTGATGCCTTCGGACCATCCCTTGCCCGCGATGATGGCGGGCATGGCCACGTTCTCGAGGGTGGAAAACTCCGGCAGCAGGTGGTGGAACTGAAACACGAACCCTATGGAACGGTTTCTCAATTCGGCCCTGGTCCGGTCTCCCAACCCGCTCAGGTTGACACCGTTCATGTAAATCTGCCCGGACGTCGCGGTGTCCAACGTTCCGAGTATGTGCAGCAGCGTCGTCTTTCCGGACCCCGATGCCCCGAGCACCGCCAGGGATTCGCCCGCCTCAATGGTCAGGTCTATCTTGCGCAGCACTCGAACGGGCTCCGTAGGACCCGCAAATTCCTTACTCACGGCAACCAGTTGGTATAGTGCGTCCTTATTCATAACGCAAGGCGTCGCTCGGATTCAATGCCGACGCGCGACGGGCCGGATAGATGGTCGCCAAAAAGCACAACGAAAATGCCGCTGCACCGATGAGTGCAAGGTCCAGCGCCTCAAGCCGCACCGGCAGGTAGTCCACCGGATAGACATTGCTCGGCAGCTTGATGAACTGATATTTCTTGAGCAGAAGACTCACCGGCACCCCGATGAGGTAGCCGATGACCGTCCCGGCCAAGCCGATGAAGGTCCCCTGCAGCATGAATATCCGGCGCACGCTCGCGCCGTCCGCGCCGATGGACATAAGCACCGCAATGTCCTTGGTTTTCTGTATTACCAGCATTACCAGGGTCGTGACAATGCTGAACGACCCTACCAGAACGATCATGGCCAGGATGATGAACATGGCCGACTTCTCAAGCTGCAACGCGGCGAAAAGATTGGCGTTCATCTCCTGCCAGTTCCTCACGTACACAGTGAAGGAGCCGATCTTTTCCTTGAGCAACTTGGAAATGCGCTCCACATTGTACACGTCGTCCACGCTGATCTCCAAGCCCGAAACAACATCCCCCTTGAAGCCGAGCAACGCCCGGGCCGCCGGGATGGTCACGTAGCCCAGGGAAGAATCGTATTCGAACATGCCGGTCCGGAACACGCCCGCGACCACGAACCGCCGCACCTTCGGGGTGAACCCCGCCGATCCGGACCGGCCGGACGGCGACAGCAGGTTGACCTCGGAGCCCTCGGTCAGCCCCAGCCGCTTGGCCAGCTCCGAACCGATGATGATGCCCGGCGTGTCCCCGTTGGCGTCCAGGTTGGCCACGTTGCCGCTGACCATGTCCTTGGACAGGCTGAGCACGGTGTCCGACGTGCCGGGGTCGATGCCACGCAGGACCACGCCCTTGACGCCGTTTCGCGTGGACAGCATGACCTCGGAATAGACAAACGGCGTCACTCCGGTGACCCCCGGGACCGTCTTGGCCTCTTCGGCCATTTCCCGGTAATCGTTGATGCCGCCCCGAACGGAAGTGACCAGGATGTGGGCATTGACCCCAAGTATCTTGTCGCGCAGGTCGGTGGAAAAACCGTTCATCACACCGATGACCACGATGAGCGCGCCGACGCCGATGGCCACGCCGCACACCGCGAAGAGCGATATGACGGAGATGAACGACTGCTTGCGCAGGGCAAACAGGTATCTCATTGCGACGAATGTTTCAAAACGCATACGGTTCGTTCTTTCGGTCTCCCCTCCGGGGTCTAGCCGACCTCCGGCCTGAGCAGCGGAAACAGGATCACTTCACGGATGGAGGCGCTGTCGGTGAGGAGCATGACCAACCGGTCGATGCCCACGCCCTGCCCGGCTGCCGGGGGCATACCGTACTCCAGGGCGCGGACGTAATCCTCGTCCATGAAATGGGCCTCTTCGTCACCGGCCTCCTTTTCCGCCACCTGCTCCTCGAAACGGCCCCGCTGGTCCACGGGGTCGTTCAGTTCGGAAAAGGCGTTGGCCATCTCCCGGCCGGTCATGAACAGTTCGAAACGGTCAGTGATGTCCGGGTTGGCCTCGTTCCTGCGGGAAAGAGGCGAAATATCCGTGGGGTAATGATAAATGAAATGGGGCTGGATCAGCCGCGGCTCGACCAGGATGTCGAAGAGCTTGGCCTGGAGCTTGCCCAGCTTCTCGCCCTCGACGACCTTTTCGCCCTTCTCCCGGACCAACGCCTTGCATTTGTCATAGTCCCGATAGTTCTCGGGCGACACGCCGCCGATCTTTTCCAGCGACTCGTGGAACGGCATCCGAGTCCATTTGCCCACGCTCAGGTCGATCATCTCCCCCTGGTAGGGCACCACGGACGAGCCGGTGACCTTCTCGGCCACGCGGGAGAACATCGCCTCGGTGAGGTCCATCAGATTCTCGAAATTGGCATAGGCCCAGTAGAATTCGAGCATGGTGAACTCGGGATTGTGCTGGGTGGAGATGCCTTCGTTGCGGAAATTGCGGTTGATCTCGTAGACCCGCTCCAGTCCGCCCACCAACAGCCGCTTGAGGTAGAGCTCGGGGGCGATGCGCATGTACAGCTTCATGTCCAGCGCGTTGTGGTGGGTCTCGAAAGGCTTGGCTGTGGCGCCGCCCGGGATGGCCTGCATCATGGGCGTCTCCACCTCCATGAACCCCTTCTCGTCAAGGAAGTTCCTGAGCTCGCGGACCACGGCCGTGCGAATCTTGAAGATCTCGGCGGTCCTCGGAGTGACGATCAGGTCGACGTAGCGCTGGCGATACCGGGTCTCCACGTCCTTGAGGCCGTGGTATTTCTCGGGCAAGGGGCGCATGGACTTGGTCACCAGCCGAAATTCCTTGGTCTTGAGGGTCAGTTCGCCGGTCTTGGTCCGAAACAGGCTGCCGCGCACGCCGACGATGTCGCCGATGTCGGTCTTCTTGAAGACTTGATAGGCGTCGGGGCCGAGGTCGTCCCGGGCCGCGTAGACCTGGATCTTCCCCGTGCGGTCCTGAAGATGGAAGAAGGTGACCTTGCCGAAGGAGCGGTAGGAAACCACTCGGCCGGCCAGGATGAAATCGTGGTCTGCCCCTTCCAGCATTTCGCCGTCGGTGTCGGCAAACCCGTCCCAAAGGGACTGTATTTCGGTGTCGCGCTGAAAATCATTGGGATACAGCGAAATGCCGGAATCAAGAAGGGCGCAGGCCTTCTCCACGCGCGTCGTGATGACGGAGTTGAGTTCGTCTTTTGCCTGCAAAGCCTGAAGCATGGGCATGAACCGCCCGGCATGCTCGGACTTGGTCGCAAGCTTCACCGCAGTATTGTCTTTTTTGTTCTGTGCCAATTTTTTCCCTGTCTCCCGAAAAGTCTAGAAAAATGCAAGAGACGTTGAATGCGTAAGCCAAATAACGCTTCCCGTCAAGAAAATGAACCCTTTAAGATCAAGATAATACAAAAAGGTTTTCCTGAAAAAACTCTTTTTTTCCCTTGACCGAGTCCGGGTGATTCGTTTAAACCCTCTTTCGCTTCAACGCAATGTGTTCCCCAGTAGCTCAATCGGCAGAGCGGGTGACTGTTAATCACTAGGTTCGCGGTTCAAGTCCGTGCTGGGGAGCCAGAGTAAATACAACCCCTTGGCCCATAGGCCAAGGGGTTTTTTCACTTTTTTTATTCACTTTGATATCCGATGGTTACGCACCGTTCATGCGCCCGCCCCAGCCCGGCAGGCTTTGGAAAAACACCTTGCCGCCCACCCCCGTTTCCGTTAAGACGGTTCCCTTATGACAACACTGACCCTTTCCGCCATCTTTGTCGGCTGCGGCGCTCTGCTGGCCTACGTCCTCTTTTCCCGGGTTCTCGGAACCCACTCGGGCGACCGGCCCAACATCAATATCGACTTCGACAGCGCCAAGGAACGCGAGGACAAGAACCGCTACTTCAGCTGATCCGGGCCTTCTCCTCCACTTGTTTCCACATGCAAAGCCGCGTCCTGCGCGGCTTTTTCCATTTGCGCATTGTCTTTCGCGGTGACATGGCCTATTTTATCATGCAGCAAAAAGGAACTCCCGCCATGAAAAAAGCCTTCCTCTTCCCGATGCTGCTCACCATCACCTTCCTCGGGGGCTGCTCAAACGATTCGGGGGGGCGCTTCCAGGGATACGTGGAGGGCGAATACATCCAGATAGCCTCCCCGCTGGGCGGTGCCCTGACGACCCTTTCGGTGGTGCGCGGGCAGCAGGTGGCGGCGGGCGATCCGCTTTTCGCCCTGGACCAGACATTCGAGCAGGCCGCCGTCGACGAAGCCGAACACGGCCTCCAGCGCGCCAAGAACAACCTGGCCAACCTCGAAAAAGGGCGGCGTCCTTCGGAGATCGCCTCCATCCAGGCCCGGCTGCGGCAGGCCAAGACCACGGCCGCCCTGGCAAAGATCGAGTACGAGCGACGTGAAAAACTCATCGCCGAACGGACGATTTCTCAGGAAGAACTGGACCGCGCCCGCACCGAGTCCGACCAGCAGTACCATGCCGTGCGCGAAATCGAAGCCGAACTGACCACGGCCCGGCTGGGCAGCCGCAGCGACGAAATCAGCGGAGCCGAGGCGGAGGTGCTCCAGGCCCGGGCCAAGCTGGACCAGGTCCTGTGGAACCTGAACCAGAAAACGAAGTCCGCCCCGGTCGGGGGCGAGGTCTTCGACACCCTGTACCGGGCCGGTGAATGGGTGGCTCCCGGAAAGCCCGTGGTCACCCTGCTGCCCCCCGGCAACATCGAGGTGCGCTTCTTCGTTCCGGAGACCGTGGTCGCCCAGCTGCGCATGGGCCAGGAGGCCCTGATCACCCTGGACGGCGACCCCGCGCCCGTGGCCGCGTCCGTCTACTACATCTCCCCCTCGGCCGAATACACGCCGCCGGTCATCTACTCCAGCCAGAGCCGGGCCAAGCTCGTGTTCCAGGTCCGCGCCAGACCATCGGCCGAGGACGCCCCCCGACTGCACCCCGGCCAGCCCGTGGACGTCGACGTGCCCGCGCTGGCGGCCGCCGGGACCGACGCCCCATGACCGCCGAAACCGTCATCGACGTCCGCGGCCTGACCAAGGCGTTTGACGGCAAGACCGTGGTGGACAAGCTGGACATGACCATCCGGCGCGGCGAAATCTTCGGCTTTCTAGGCCCCAACGGCTCCGGCAAGACCACATCCATCCGCATGCTCTGCGGCCTGCTCACCCCGGACGCAGGCAGCGGCACCTGCCTCGGCTTCGACGTCATCGGCGGGGCCGACCGCATCAAACCCCACGTCGGGTACATGACCCAACGGTTCAGCCTGTACGAAGATCTCACCGTCCGCGAAAACCTGCACTTCACGGCCCGCATCTTCGGTCTGCCCCACGCAGACCGGGTGGTGGACGAGTGCATCGAACGCATGGCCCTCGCCCCGTTCGCAAACCGGCTGGCGGGCAACCTCTCGGGCGGCTGGAAGCAGCGCCTTTCTCTGGGCGCCTGCACCCTGCATTCCCCCAGCCTGCTGCTCCTGGACGAGCCCACGGCGGGCGTGGACCCCGGGGCGCGGCGCGATTTCTGGGACCACGTCCACACCCTGGCCGCAAACGGCATCACCGCGCTCATCTCCACCCACTACATGGACGAAGCCGAGCGCTGCCACAGGCTTGCCTACATGGCCTACGGCCGCCTGCTGACCTCGGGAACGGCGGAGGAGATCGTGAACGGCGCGCACCTGACCACCTGGAACGTGACCCCGCGCGACCGTGAACACGGCCTGAACGAACTGACCGGGAAACTGCGCCCCCTGGACGGCGTGGACCAGGTGGTGGCCTTCGGCAACACCTTGCACGTCAGCGGCCGCGAAGCGGACCGGCTCGCAGCGTCCATCGCCCCCTTCCGCACGCCGGACTTCACATGGTCCGTCATCGACACCAGCCTGGAGGAGGTCTTCATCGACCTGATGCACCAGAACAGGGACGGGCTGAAGTGAAGGTGTTCAGTTTCCGGCGCTTCGCGGCCATGGTCGACAAGGAATTCGTGCAGATGCGGCGCGACCGGCTGACCTTCGCCATGCTCATCGGCCTCCCGCTCATCCAGCTCATCCTGTTCGGCTACGCCATCAATTCCGACCCTCGCCACCTGCCCACGGCGGTGCTTTCGGCGGACAATACGCCCTACTCCCGTTCCATTGCCGCAGCCATGCAGACCAGCACCTTCTTCGACATCACCCGCCATCCGGCCACACGGGAAGAAGCCGAGCGCCTCATCCGCGAAGGCCACGTCCTGTTCATCCTGGCCATTCCCGAAAACTTCGGGCGCAACCTGCTGCGCGGCGACCGCCCTGTGCTGCTGCTCACGGCCGACGCCACGGACCCCATGGCCACGGGACGCGCCACCCTGGCCTTTCCCGAAATCGTCCGCCGCGCCCTGGCCACGGAACTGACCGGACCGGATTCGGACCTGAACCAGTCCGCGTCCCCTGTCGATATCCGCGTCCACAACCGGTACAACCCCGAAGGCGAGACCCAATACAACATCGTGCCCGGCCTGATGGGCGTCATCCTGACCCTGACCCTGGTCATGATCACATCCCTGGCCATCACCCGCGAATCCGAGCGGGGCACCATGGAGCACCTGCTGTCCACCCCCATCCGCCCGCTGGAGGTCATGTTCGGCAAGATCATCCCCTACATCCTCACGGGCTACATCCAGATGACGCTCATCGCCGTGGCCGCGCGCTTCCTGTTCCACGTGCCCATGCGCGGCAGCGTGATCCTGGCCTTCCTGCTTTCGGTGGTCTTCATAGGAGCCAACCTGTCCGTGGGCGTCACCATCTCGACCTTCGCCCGCAACCAGTTGCAGGCCGTGCAGATCTCCATTTTCTTCTTCATGCCCTCCCTGCTGCTGTCGGGCTTCATGTTCCCGTTCAAGGGCATGCCGGACTGGGCTCAGGTCATCGGTTCCATCCTGCCCCTGACCCACTACCTGCTGCTGATCCGGGGCATCCTGCTCAAGGGCAACGGGTTCATGGATTCCCTGCCCCACCTCTGGCCCATCCTGCTCTTCTGGGCGGCCGTGGTCGCCGCCGGACTCAAGCAGTTCCGCCGCACCCTGGATTGACCTTCCTGCCGCATCGGCCGGGCCATCTTGATATTCCGACCGATGAATGGCATGACTGCCACCGTTAAAGGAGTGCATTCCCTGCCATGAACTTTTCCGTGATCACCGGCCTGCTCGGGGGGCTCGGTCTCTTTCTGATCGGCATGCGCCTGATGACCGACGGCCTGCGCAGCGCCGCAGGCCCTTCCCTGCGCGGCATCCTGGGCAAATGGACAAGCACGCCGCTGCGCGGATTGTTCACCGGCTTCATGATCACCGCCCTTGTCCAATCCTCTTCCGCCATCACCGTGACCACCATCGGATTCGTCAACGCGGGGCTGATGACCATGGCCCAGTCCGTGGGCGTCATCTTCGGCAGCAACATCGGAACCACGATCACCGGCTGGATCGTGGCCGCCGTGGGCGTCAGCGTGGATGTCAAGGTCCTGGCCCTGCCGCTCATCGGCCTGGGCGCCCTGCTCGCCCTGACCGGAGAAAACAGCCGCCGCAAGCCTGTTGGCGACGCCATGGTCGGCTTCGGCATCTTCTTTCTGGGCATCGAGACCCTCCAGTCCTCCTTCCACCAGGCGGGCAGCTCCCTCGATCTCTCCACGCTCCATTTCGGCAGCGTCTTCGACATCCTCGCCTTCGTGACCGTGGGCTTCACCCTGACCCTGCTCATGCAGAGCTCCAGCGCGGCCATGGCCCTGGTGCTCACGGCGGCCATGTCCGGACTCATCGACCTTGAAAGCGCCGCAGCAGCCGTCGTAGGCACCAATATCGGCACGACCACCACGGCCATGTTCTCGGTCATCGGGGCCACCCACAACGCCAAGAAGGTCGCGGCCGCGCACATCCTGTTCAACCTCGTCACCGGCGCGATCGCCCTGTTCCTCATCCCGGTCTTCCTCAAGGTGGCGCGCCTGATCATCGCTCCCGACGGCACATCCGGCGTTGCCGCGATCCTGGCCGGATTCCACACCGCCTTCAATCTGCTCGGCGTGATCCTCTTCCTGCCCTTCACCCACCAGTTGGTACGATTCCTGGACCGCCGCATCGGCCGCGAACTGGCCGAACTCGGCAAGCCCCGGTATCTGGACGACAACACGCTCCAGACACCGACGATCGCCATGGAGGCCCTGTTCATGGAACTGGGCAGGCTGGGCGAAACCGTGCGCATGATGGCCCAAAATGCCCTGGGCTCGAAATTCCGGCACAAGGACTTTCTCAAGAACCGTGCGGCCGTGGGCGCCCTGGTTGCCGCCATCCGGGCATATTGCCTCAAGATGCAGCGCCTCGAACTGCCCGAACCCATCGCCGACAAGCTGCCCCAGGCCCTGCGGGTGGTGCAGTATTTCGTCAAGGTGGTGGACACCATCGACGACGTGGCGCGAGAGCACCTCCTGCTGGACCACGCCCTTCCGGGCTTAGCCTCGGAATCGGCCCGGCACTTCCGGCGCGAGGTCCGGGGCATCCTGAATACGGCTCACACGCCCTGCGCGCCGGAATTCGGGGAACTGGAAAAGTTGCTGGGCCGACTGCACCGGGACTACGACGAATTGAAGGACGCCCTGTTGCGACTGGGCAGCCAGGAGCGCATCGAGCTTGACCGCATGGTCGATCTGCTGAACTACTATTCCCGCATGCGCGTCATGTGCGAACAGGCGGCCAAGGGCACCGTGCGCTGGGCCATGCTCCGCAACAAGGACGCCACCTGCCAGGCGGCCACGGAGACCAACGAGTACACCTGGAAACCCGAAGCATAACCTGTTACGCTCCCTGCATGGAGCGAATTCAATGAACAGAAAACAACTTGCCGCCATCCTGATCACCTGCGCCGCCGTTTTGGCAGGCGGCGCCTATGTCCTGCTCTCGCATGCGCCGGGGGAAGGCCCTGTCCTGCGACAGACGGTCGCCCCGACCGCCGAGCTTCCCGCCAAGGCCCCTGACTGGGTGAATACGGGCCAAACGCCTGAGCCGGACTACGCCCCGGCCGCCAGCCAGGCGCACAACGCCACGCCCGCGCCCTCCCCGGCCTCGGCTCCCGCGCCCAAGGCGCACGTCGTCGAGATCAAGGAAGACAAGATGGTCACCTTCGCCTTCGTGGAGTCGCTGGTGGATCATTTCCTCGCCAATTTCACGCCGGTCTCGAAAAACGGCAATCCGGCCACCCGCCTCTCGGCCACAAGCCTGAACTTGCGCTACGGCCGCGACCTCGATCTGCTTTCGGTAGACGGCGACGACATCTCGGCCATGCGCAAAGCGGTGCTGAACCATGTCTTCGTCCCGGCCGCCATTGAGACGCTTTCCGCCGTGTACGGACCATTTTTCGTACAGGAATTGACCGACGCCGCCCTGTCCCGGGAACGGGAATACAAGGTCGGCGTGGAGACCGAAATCCGCGCCCTGACCGCAACCGAAACCGCCGCCATGCTCCGGCTGGACGCCGGGGTCCTGGAACGGACCGCCACCGCGCTGCGCGCCATCGCCACGGACCAGGAACTGACCGTCCTAACGGGGCAGTACCTCCAGGCATCCAAGGCGGTGAAACGGGCCAACGCCCAACTGCAAAAGGCCCTTTCCGATCAGCGCGAAACCCAGGCGGCGGGCGAACGCTACAAGCAGGCCATCCTCCAGAGGGAAAACGTGCGCTCGGCCGTCGTCACCCGGTTGCGCAAGTCATGCAGCGGATGCCCTGCCGGGGATCTCTTTTACATTGCCCAGTGGGCCTATCGCCGGACCCTCGGCGACACGGCCAAGCTGGCCGTGTTCGCTTCGGCTGCCGATGGGCTGGACGCCGTGTCCGCCCGGCTCCTGGAAAAGAGCGTGGAACTCAAGGGGCAGCAATCGCCGTAACGGGGTTGCCATTTCCACAGATAGGAATTATTATCAAGTAATTCCCATCCACCCCCACCGAGGAGAAAGCATGTACTTCAAACAAATAACCACGCCGGGCCTGGGATGCTTTTCCTATGTCATCGGCTGCCCCGCCGCCCGCGAAATGGTCGTCGTCGATCCCAAGCGCGACGTGCAGGACTATCTGGATATTTCCCGCGAAGAGGGAATGCGCATCCTCCACGTCATCGACACCCACGTCCACGCGGATCACGTTTCCGGGGCGCAGGAACTGAAATCGCGCACCGGTTGCGACGTCATGATGTACGAAACCTCGCCGGTCGGTTACGAGTTCACCCCGCTCAAGGAAGGGAAAAAGCTGGTCATCGGCAACGCGGGGCTGGAAGTCCTGCACACGCCAGGCCATACGCCGGACGCCCTCTCCCTGCTGGTCACCGATTTCTCGCGCGGCCAGGAGCCGTGGATCATCCTCACCGGCGACGTGCTGTTCGTGAACGACATCGGCCGCCCGGATCTGGTAGGAGACGCCAGGCTCGATGAGCAGGTGGCCAACCTGTACAATTCCTTGTATGTTAAGCTCGCCAACTACCCGGACCACCTCGAAGTCTTCCCCGCCCATGGCGCTGGCTCCCTGTGCGGCCGGGGCATGAGTTCCAAGCCCAGCTCCACTCTCGGCTTCGAACGGCGGCACAATCCCATGCTCGGCTTCGAGAGCTTCGATGCATTCCACGAGGCCATGGCCGGGAACTTCCCGGACCGGCCCAAGAGTTTCACGCACATCATCTCCACCAACGCCAAGGGCGCGCCGCTTCTGGAGCGCTGCCCCGTGGACCTGGCCATGGAGCCGGACCGTTTCGAGCAGCGGATGCTCGACGGCGGCGTGGTCATCGACGTGCGCGACACCGCGTCCTACGCCGGATACCACATCCCCGGAGCGATCAACATCGGCTTCGACCCCGGCCTGGCCAACTGGGTCGGCATGGTCGTGTCCCCGGATGCGGACCTGCTGCTGGTGGTCGAGAACAAGGACGACTACGAACGGATGCGCACGGAACTGCATCGCATCGGCTACGACAACATCTACGGCTATCTGATGGGCGGCATCCAGGCGTGGGTTTACAGCGGCCGCCCGGTCAACCGGCTGTCCATCGATTCGGGGCAGGAGATCAAGAACTGCATGGACAACGGCAAGAAGTTGTCCATCGTTGACGTCCGCACCCCCGGCGAAACCGGGCACGGCATCATTCCCGGCGCGGTGAAGATACCGCTGACCGACATGCTTGCCGGGAAGTTCGACCTCCCCGAGGATGGCAAGCACATCATCTACTGCACGTCGGGATACCGCTCCAACATCGCGGCCTCCTATCTGCAACAGCACGGCTACTGGGACGTTCGCGCCCTGGCCGGAGGGTTCCTCGCCTGGACCAGGGCGGGCTATCCCGTGGCGAAATGATCCTTGACGGCGGCCCGGGCCGGCAGCAAACCCGGACCGCCAGCATATTTCCCGCTATGCCTCTGCGGCATGGCGACATTTTTCGAGGGATTCGGTAAGTGGCATGAATTTGTCGGGCAACGGTTCCGATAGGGGTTGACCTCGCCCACGGAACACGCGACAAATTGTTACAGTTGGGACGCCAGTTGGAGATCATCCGGTCCGGAAGATGCCGGGTCCGGCCCCCTTTCCTGTCATGGCAAACATGGACCGCCCCGGAGGGCGACCGAAGGCCAGGCAGGAATCCAAGTGGTTGAAGCAGGTCCAACAAAAAACCTCGGAGAAAGAGAAATGCCCAAGAAAATGAAGACAATGGACGGCAATACCGCCGCTGCCCACGTGGCTTACGCCATGTCGGAGACGGCCGCCATCTATCCCATCACTCCCTCCAGCACCATGGGCGAAATCGCCGAAGAATGGGCGGCCCAGGGACGAAAAAACATTTTTGGACAGACCGTCCAGATCCGGCAGCTCCAGTCCGAAGCGGGCGCGGCCGGTGCGGTGCACGGCTCCCTCGCCGGCGGCGCCCTGACCACCACCTTCACCGCCTCCCAGGGCCTGCTGCTCATGATTCCCAACATGTACAAGATTTCCGGCGAACTGCTTCCCGGCGTCTTCCATGTCTCCGCCCGCGCCGTGGCCGGTCACGCCCTGTCCATCTTCGGCGATCACCAGGACGTCATGGCCACCCGCCAGACCGGTTTCGCCATGCTCGTGTCCAACTCCGTCCAGGAGGTCATGGACCTCTCGCTGGTGTCCCACTTGGCCGCCGTCGAGGCATCCATCCCCTTCATGTCCATCTTCGACGGCTTCCGCACCTCGCATGAAATCCAGAAGATCGCCGTCATCGACTACGAGGACATGCGGCCGCTGCTGAACATGAAAAAGGTGGCCGAATTCCGCAAGAAGGCCATGAACCCCGAGCATCCGAACATCCGCGGCACCGCCCAGAACCCGGATATCTACTTCCAGGGCCGCGAAGCCGCCAACGCCTACTACGACGCCATCCCGGACATCGTCACCGACTACATGCAGAAGGTCGGCAAACTCACCGGCCGCCGCTACAAGCTCTTCGACTACATCGGGCACCCGAAGGCCGACCGCATCATCATCGCCATGGGCAGCGCCTGCGAAACCATAGAGGAAACGGTCAACTACCTGAACGCCAGCGGCAAGAAGGTCGGCCTGGTCAAGGTCCGCATGTACCGCCCGTTCTCGGTCAAGCACCTGCTCCGGGCCATTCCCAAGACCGTCAAGAAAATCGCCGTCCTCGACCGGACCAAGGAGCCCGGCGCCCAGGGCGAGCCGCTCTACCTCGACATCTGCGCCGCCTACGCAGGCAAGGCGAACGCCCCGGTCATCGTCGGCGGCCGCTACGGTCTCGGCTCCAAGGACTTCACCCCGGCACAGGCCAAGGCGGTGTACGAATCCCTGGCCCGTCCCAAGCACGGCTTCACCGTCGGCATCGTGGACGACGTGACCGGCACCTCGCTCTTCGACTGCGACTGCGTGGACACCACCCCCGAAGGCACCGTGCAGTGCAAGTTCTGGGGCCTGGGCTCCGATGGCACCGTGGGCGCGAATAAGCAGGCCATCAAGATCATCGGCGACAACACCAATCTGTACGCGCAGGGCTACTTCGCCTACGACTCCAAGAAGTCCGGCGGCATCACCATCTCCCACCTGCGCTTCGGCAAAAAGCCCATCCAGTCCACCTACCTGATCAAGGACGCGGACTACATCGCCTGCCACAACCCGAGCTACGTCAACCTCTATGACGTGCTCGAAGGCATCAAGGACGGCGGAACCTTCGTGCTCAACTGTGCCTGGACCGCCGAGGAAATGGACAAAAAGCTGCCCGCATCCATGCGCAAGACCATCGCCGAGAAGAACCTCAAGTTCTACACCGTGGACGCGGTCAAGATCGCGGGCGAGGTCGGCCTGGGCGGCCGCATCAACATGGTCATGCAGACCGCCTTCTTCAAGCTGGCCA
>JAZHDH010000053.1:0-6379 GCA_036584335.1 Pseudodesulfovibrio sp.
ATGCCGTCCAGGTGCTGGACCAGTGCCGCATGGCCGGGGTCAAGAACATCAGCATAGCGGCTAGGAAGCAATGATGATCGTCCATGACCGGAGAGCAGGGGAATTCGTGGCCTCCTGCCTGCTGGCCGTCCTGGTGGCGGGGCTGCTCTATGTGGGCGTCCTGCTGCTCAACGAGGCCCCGCCCCCGGAGAACATGGTCGTGGTGGAAGGGGCCATTCGCCTGGCCCAGGCCGAACGCGACCAGCCCAGGCCCGAACTGGAGCGTCGCAAGACGCAGGACGAGAAGCCGCCCGAGGAACTGCCCCGGACCTTCACTGCCCGCTCCGAGGCCCGGCCGAACAAGCCGCTCCTGTCCATGAACACCCCGGCATTCTCGGCCGAACTGCATCCCGGCCTCATGGACGGCATGGCCCTGCCTTCGGGCGGGTTCGGCGACGCGGGTTTTTCCATGGACGAAGTGGACGACATCCCGCAGGTGATGCGCAGCGTGCCGCCGGACTATCCCTACGTGGCCAAGCGCAACCGGGTGCAGGGCGAGGTGGTGGTCCGCATGCTGGTCACCGTCCAGGGGACGCCGCAACAGCTTTCCGTTTATTCCGCAACCCCGGCCGGGGTCTTCGACGAAGCCGCGTTGAACGCGGCCAAGCGTTGGCGCTTCAAGCCGGGCCGGTACAAGGGGGAGGCCGTGGACACCTGGGTCCTCCTGCCCTTTGTCTTCGAGTTGACGCAATGATCGCACGATACCTGTTCCTCCTTGTCCTGGCCGCTCTGCTGGCCGCCGCGCCCGCCCACGCCGCCGCCGACCGCCTCCCTCCCCTGGCGCGCCAGGCCCTGCACAAGGCCCAGCTGCGCATGGACGCCGGGCAGTTCGCCGAGGCCGCCGCCATCCTGCGCGGGCATCTGGAGCAGCCCGGCGAGGAGGTGCCGGCCCAGGTCTATCTGATGCTTGGCGCCGCCCACCACCGCAACCGCGACACCCGGCGGGCGCTGGGGGCGTTCGAGGCGGGCATGCAGGCCCACCCGGACAGCGATCTGCTGGCGCGCAACGCCGCCGTGGCCTGCTACGAGCTGGAGCGGTACGCCGACGCGGGCCGCCTGTTCGAGAAGGCCTACGGGCTCAAGTCGCCCCGGGACGGCTCCCTGCTCTTCCACGCGGGATCGGCCTATTACGGCGGCGAGGACTATGCCGCCGCCGCCCGCGTGCTGGGCCGGATGCTGGCGGACGAGCCCAACCCCCAGAAGGACTGGGTGCGCCTGGCGGTCCACGCCCATTTGCAGGCCGGATTGTTCCGGCAGACCGAATCGATCCTGCTCCGCTACCTGGAAATCAATCCGGAGGAGGCCCCCTACTGGGAGCTGCTGGCCAAGCTGCACCTGGACCGCGAGGAATACGCCAAGGCGGCCGGAGCCCTGGATATCTGCTATCGCCTGCGCAAGCCCAGCGCAAAGGAACTGGCGCGGCTGGCTTCGCTCTACGCCTATGCCGACGCTCCGCTCATGGCCACGGCTGCGCTGCGCCGGGCCGGGCCGGACGCCGGGGACGCGGCCACGTCCCTGCGCATCGCCGGGCTTTACGTATCTGCCGGGCGCACGCAGGAGGCCCTGCTTCAGCTTTCGCGTTACGGACGGTCGCCCGACATGGCGGAAAACCGGGGCCGCATGCTCTATCAGGCCCGCCGTTTCAAGGAGGCCGAGGCCGAGTTCGCCGAGGCCCTGGCCCGTGACGGCGTGGCGCCGGAGTGCCGGTTCCTGCTGGGAATGTGCGCCTGGGAGCGGCGGGACTGGGAAACGGCCAAGGCGAACTTCATGAAGCTCAGGGGAGACAAGGCGTTTTCGCGCCGGGTCCAGTCACCGCTGGCGGTCATCGCGGACATCGAGGCCGCCCGCCGGGAGGGCGGCGGATAGCCCCCGACAGCCGACGAGGATAAAGGAAAAGGCCCCGGGACCATCGGTCCCGGGGCCTTTTGCCCTCAGGCGCGGGCCGGGGCCATCTGGTAATGCAGCATCCGGAACGCCCGGGCGAAGGGAGGAATCCAGGACATGACCCGGGACATGAGGTCCCAGCGCATCGGTTCCTTGTCCATGTAATAGTTGACGCTGTTCAGGAACAGGTTCGACGCCCAGCCCTCCAGCCGGTTGTCCTCGTCCAGCGCCCAATGGAACCGCGCCTTGGTGTGCTTCACCGTGTCGTGCCGCGAGGAGAGCTTGCAGCCGAACCCGGTGCAGGCGTCGAACAGCAGCTCGCCCGGGGCCAGCACCTTGGCCACCCGCTGGATCAGCGGCCGGATCTGGTCTTCGGAAAAATACATCAGTACGCCCTCGGAGAGCACGAGCACGCTGGCGTCGGGGTGCTGCTCCCGGATTTCGCGCATCCAGGCCGGATCGAACATGGACCGGTGCACCGAGACGTTGCGCTCGTCGGGCGGCAGGAGCTGGTCCCGCAGCTCCATGACCTCGGGCAGGTCCAGGTTGTAGAAGACGCCCCTCGACAACCCCACGCGGTTGGCCCGGCTGTCCAGGCCGCAGCCCATGCTGACCACGACCGGGTTGTCGTGGGCCTCGATGAACCTGCGGGTGATCGCGTCGAAGTACTGTGCCCGCAGGCAGACGCCCACTTGGCTGCGCGTGGCCTTGTCGTATTTGGAAAAGTCGTAGTCCACGCTTTCGACGATGCGGCAGGCGTCCGGGTCGCGGATGATCGCATCCGGACGTCTGGCCTCCAGGCTCCGCATGTACAGCGGGATGAACAGAGTGTCCGCTACGGCGTCGGATATGTTGCTTGTGGTGATGGGCTGCATTTCTGCTCCTTTGCAAGGCGCATCGCCAAAGCGGTGCGGAGGGTTTGTGCGGCGCGCATTGATTTCATGTAAAACGGCAATCCGAAACCGGGAAACCGAGCGCTGCCGAAGGTTGGTGGGCACAGTTGAAAATGACATTCGGAATCAATATGTGTCAATGCCCGGAACGGCGCGATCCCCGGTCGGGCATGAGAAATTCCCGATCAGGTTGCGGTTTTCCCGATCGGAGCCGGACTCGGCGCGGCCTGCCGGTAAAAAGCGCCGTCGGGGCGGGCGGTGGAAACGACCCGGCGACACCCTCGACTCGGCCGACCCCGGAAAGGGGGCCGGGCGAACGGTTTCCGGTTCCCACCGCGTCCCGGCCTTGGCGGCCGGAGCCATGCTTTCCATTGCCATCCCGCCCGCTCCGGGCCATGATCGCCGCATGTCCCGCCCGACCGTTCTCGAATCCGCCTCCATGACCGTCCTGCCGTTCCTCGGCGGGGTGGAGATGCTCACCGCGCGGTTCGTCACCCAGTCCTTCTCGCGCCACTTCCACGAGGGATATGCCGTGGGCTGCATCGTGGACGGGGCCATGCGTTTCAACTACCGGGGCGAGAGCGTGGTCGCCCCGCGCGGCCAGGTCAACCTGGTGGTGCCGGGCGAGCCCCACGACGGCCGGGGCGCGGACGGGACGGGCTGGGCCTACCGCATGTTCTACCTGCCGCCGGGGGCGCTTTTGGAGGCGGCGGAGGCGCTGATGCCCCGGCCGTCGCCGCCGCACTTCCGCGCCGGGGTCATCGACGACCCGGCCCTGGCGGCCTGCATCCGCCGCACCCATGTCCTGCTGGAGCGGCCCGGGATTTCGGCCATCGAGAAGGAGACGCGGCTCTTGTGGCTGCTGGCGCACTGGATATCGCGCCACGCGGTGGATCGCGGCGCGCTGCCGGAGCCTGGCCGGGAGCACCGGGCCGTGCGCCGGGCCAGGGAATTGCTGCGGGCGCGCCTGGGCGAGGACGTCTCCCTGGGCGAACTGGCGCGGGAGGCGGGGCTGTCGCCGTTTCACCTGGTGCGGGTCTTCGAGCGGCAGACCGGGATCACGCCCCACGCCTACCTGACCCAGGCGCGCGTGGAGCGGGCTCGCGCCCTGCTGGCCGGGGACGACCGGCTGGCCGATATCGCCGCCGGGTGCGGGTTTGCCGACCAGGCGCACCTGACCCGGCTGTTCAAGCGGCACGTGGGCGTCACGCCGGGCCGATACCGCAAGATTCTTCAAAACAGCTGATCCGCGTCCGGGGTAGGGTGCGCCCCATGAACACCCCCCTGTATCCCTGCATCTGCCTCACCCTGGCCATGGTCCTGGTGGGCAGCTCGGTGGTGGCCGGCAAGGTCATGGTCGCCGAACTACCGGTCTTTCTGGCGTCCGCCCTGCGCTTCGTCCTGGCGCTGGCCATCCTCCTGCCGCTGATCCGCTGGCGCGAGGGCGGGCTGCCGCGCATCTCGGCCAGGTCCTGGCTGCGCCTGGGCGTCCAGTCCCTGTGCGGCTCGTTCCTGTTCACGGTCTTCCTGCTCTGGGGGTTGACGCATACCGGGCCGTCGTCCGCAGGGATCATCACCGCCACCACGCCCGCGTGCATGGGGCTCATCGCCTGGCTCTTTCTGGGCGAGAGGCCCACGCGGCGCACCGGGACGGGCATCACGCTCTCGGTGCTCGGCGTGCTGGCCATCAACCTGGTGCGGGCCGGGGGCCGGGTGTCGGGGAGCGACCCGCTGGCTGGCAACCTGCTGGTGCTCGGGGCCGTGGCCTTCGAGTCCCTGTTCCTGCTGCTGCGCAAGACCGTGCCCGAACCGCTCTCCCCCCTGGCCGTGTCCACCGTCATTTCGTTCTTCGGGCTGCTCTGGTTCCTGCCCATGGGCATCGTCGAGGCCGCGACCACGGACCTCGGGGCGGTGAGCGCCACGGGCTGGCTGACGGTGGGGTACTACGGCGTGTTCGTCACGGTGCTGGCCTATCTCTTCTGGTTCGCGGGGATCACGCGGGTGGGCGCGTCCACGGCAGGGGTGTTCACGGCGGTGATGCCGGTTTCGGCCCTGGCGCTGTCGGCCCTGGTTCTGGGCGAGCCCGTGGGCTGGCCGCAGTTGGCCGGATGCGGGATGGTCCTGGGCGGCATCTTCCTGCTTTCGCGCGGCTGAAGCGGCCCGGAGGTTGACACCTTCCGAAGTCGCAGGATAATAACTGCGGTCCGAGCGAAGGGCCAGTAGCTCAGTTGGCAGAGCCACCGGCTCATAACCGGTCGGTCCCAGGTTCGAATCCTGGCTGGCCTACCAGGGAAACGAAGGGGTCCCGGCGATGGCCGTGGCCCCTTTCCCCGTTCGGGCGCAGCGCCGGTTCCTGCCGGGCCGCTCCTCGCCTTGCCTTTTATCGATATCTATACTATAGAGTCCGACTCACATCGCGGACGGACCGGAACTCTCCGGGCCGATGGCAGCAGGCCCGCTGCCGCAAAGGGCCGCAACTCCCCGGGCCGGGAGCAGTGATTGAAGAAACGACCGATTGGTGCACCGTCGAACGCAGTTGTCCTGACGTTTCCCGCAAAGGCCGAAGGCCGGGTTACAGAAGAGGAATTCGATGCTCCCGGAGGGGATTCCCTACGGGAGCATTCTCTTTTCGCTTTGAATGGGTAACCATATGAAAATAAAGGATATTTTGACAACCATTCGTCGTCTCGCCCCGGAGGGGAACCAGAGCGGGTGGGACAATTCCGGGGTGCAGGTGGCGGGCGCGGCGCAGGCCGCGTCCAAGGTGGCCGTGTGCCTGGAGCCCACGCCGGAGATGGTCGGCCGTTGCCTGGACTGGGGCGCGGGCGTGGTGGTCACCCACCATCCGCTCTACATGCAGCCCAAGCCGCTCTCGCGCGAGGGGATGTTCCTGGACGTGGTCCGGCGCGTGATCGGGGCCGGGGCGTGGCTGTATGCGGCCCACACATCGCTCGACACGCGGCCCGGCGGCCCGGCCTTCTGGCTGGGCGATGCGCTGGGACTGACGGAGCCCCGGCTGCTGGAGGTGGAGCGCAAGCGCGCGCCCGTCGAGGCGTCGTTCTACTGCGACAAACCCATCTCCCGCGAGACCGCCGACGTCTGGGCCAACAACGAGGCCGTGCATTCCGTGGCCCAGTCCGCCTCGGGCGAGGTGCGCGTGGTCTGCGACGAGGACGGCTGGCCCGAGGTGGCCAGGGGCGTGGAGTTCACCCTGGGAAAACGCCCGGTCTTTTATCTGCGCTCCCTGACCGCGCCCCTGAGCGAGGTCGGTTTCGGCCAGGTGGGCGGGCTTTCCGAGCCCATGGCCTTTGAAGATTTTGCCGCCCGGCTGGCGGATCTGACGGGAAGGCGGCATTTCACCGTGGCCGGTTCCCGGCCCCGGACCGTGTCCGTGGTCGCCTACTGCGGCGGGTCGGGCGCGTCGCTGGCGGACGCGGCGGCCGATGCCGGGGCGGATGTGTTCGTCACCGGCGACATGAAGTATCACCCGGCCGTGGAGGCCCGGACCTGCGTGATCGACGTGGGGCATTTTTCCCTGGAAGAGGAGATGATGCGCCGTTTCG
>JAZHDH010000054.1:0-6376 GCA_036584335.1 Pseudodesulfovibrio sp.
AAAGATACTTTGAAACGTATATTTTGTTAACAGAGCCTAAGAATCCCGGTCCGGCGGCGCCGGGGTAGGAACTTGATGGGTTGTGCGTTGACTGGCTGGCTTGGTAGATGGCGGCATTACGGCGTCTCGAACATTGGCAAAGGCGGCTCTGAACTTGAAAAAGTTCGCCTTTGGTTTTCTTCTTTAAAAAATACCCCGGCTGAGGCCGGAAAATACGGCGGAGGGTGTTCCGGTAAGCGGCAGGGACTTCCGCCCGTATTTTCCGGCCTCAGCCGTTACCCGGCACGGCGGGGGCGAGCGGGCAGTCCGTCCCCGCGCCCGGCAGAGCCTTCGAGGCTACTCCCCCGCGCAGCGGAGGTGGGGTTCCAAGGGCCTTCGGCCCTTGGCGGGTCCAGGGCGGAGCCCTGGTCTCCCCGACAAATCCGCAGGATAGCGGATTTGGACGCTGGCTGCGCCAGCGCCGCGAAGCGGTGAGCCCCGGGACGGGGCGAATCCAGGGCCGCCGGAGGCATCTTCTAGCTCCAGCGGATCAGTCTCGGCTCGTACTTGTTGTTCACCCCGGGGTGCATCGGGATGACGCGCACGCCGTAGCGCACCGGGCCTGGCTTGGTCGGCTCGTAGGTCGCCTGGTATTCCAGGGTGTTGCCTTCGGTATGCCGCAGCACCATCGGGATGCAGCCGACCACGCTCTGCTCGTCCGGGCTGGCGGCCACGAACTCGGCCAGGATTTCTTCGGGCAGCAACTGGCCCCGGTCGACCTTGGCCCGGACCGTGAGCTTGGTGCCGAGCTTGAACACGTCGCCCGAGATGCCCTCCACGCTGACTTCCTTGATGGTCACGGTGGAGAACCGGCCCGGGATGCGTTTCTTCCATTCGGCCACGTCGCGCGACAGTTCGAAGGCGGACTTGTTCCGCCGCCGGGCCATGGCCATGGCGGGCACGTAGATGCCGGTAATGTAGTCGTTGACCATGCGGTGGGTGCCGTATTGGACAAAGGCGGTCTTCATCGCCTCCTTCATCCGCGCGGTCCAGGCGTGGGGGATGCCGTCGCCGGAACGGTCATAGAATTCCGGCACCACCTCGGTGGCCAGGGTGGCGTAGAGGTTGTCCGCGTCCACGATGTCCTGGTTGACCTGGCTTTCGTAGACCAGGCCGCTGCCCACGGCCCAGCCGTTTTTGCCGTCGAAGGCCTCGTCCCACCAGCCGTCGAGGATGGAGCAGTTGGGCACGCCGTTGGCTGCGGCCTTCATGCCGCTGGTGCCGCTGGCCTCCATCAGCCGGGTCGGGTTGTTCAGCCAGACGTCCGCGCCGGAAACCAGCAGCCGCGCCAGCCGGATGTCGTAGCCCTCCAGGAAGATGACCCGGCCCAGGAAGTCGTCCTGCTTGGCCAGGCGGCAGATGAGGCTGATGTAGCTGGCGCCGATGGTGTCGGCCGGGTGGGCCTTGCCCGCGAAGATGACGTTGACCGGCCGCTCCGCGCTGCACAGGATCTCCTTGATCCGTTGCAAGTTGTGGAAGAGCAGGGTCGGCCGCTTGTAGGCGGTGCAGCGCCGGGCGAAGCACAGGGTCAGGTGATCGGGGTTGAGCGCGTCGAGGAAGGCGCGCAGCCGGTTCGGCGGTTCGCCCTCGCGGGTCCACTGGTTGGAGATGGAGCGGCGGATTTCTTCGTACAGCCGGTGCTTGAGGGCCACGTGGGTGTCCCACAGCCGCCGGTCATCCATGGCTTGGAGGCAGTCCCAATCCTGGCCGTGCTTGAGCGCCGTGTGCACGGAGAGGTCGCAGGTCTGCTCGATGTCGCGGCGCATGCGTTCGTCGAGCCAGGAGGCGATGTGCACGCCGTTGGTCACATGGCCCACGGGCACCTCGCCGAGCAGGAATCCGCGCCACAGGTCCATCCACATCCGGCGCGACACGTCGCCGTGCAGGCGGCTGACGCCGTTGCGGTAGCAGGAGAGCTGGAGCGCGAGCACGGTCATGTTCAGGTGGTCGGCCTCCTCGGCGTAGATGTGGCCGAGGTTCCACAGCGCGTCCCATGGCACGCCCATCTCGTCGGCGTAGCCCCGGAAGTAGTTTTCCACCAGGGAACGCTGGAACCGTTCGTTGCCCGCCGGGACCGGCGTGTGCATGGTGAACACCGTGGAGCCGCGCACTATCTCCTTGGCCGTGGCGAAATCCACGCTCTTGACCCGCATCAGTTGACGGATGCGCTCGAAGAGCAGGAAAGCGGAGTGGCCCTCGTTGAGGTGGTAGAGGGCGGGGTCGATATTCAACGCCCCGAGCATGCGCACGCCGCCCACGCCGAGCACGATCTCCTGCTCGATGCGTCCTTTGGAGGAGGGCTCGTAGAGGTTGGAGCAGATGTCGCGGTCCGAGCGGGAGTTTTCGGTGACGTCGGTGTCGAGCAGGTAGAGGGTGGCGCGGCCGACGTGCACTTCCCAGACCTGGGCGTGGACCGTGCGGCCGGGCAGGTCCACGGCCACCAGGATGTTGTCGCCGTTGCCGTCCTGGACCGGGGAAATGGGCATGGTGGCGAAGTCGTTCTCGCGGTATTCGACCACCTGCTCGCCGTTGCCGTTGATGCGCTGGTGGAAATAGCCGTTCTTGTAGAGCAGCGAGACGCCGACAAAGGGCAGGTTCAGGTCGCTGGCCGATTTGATGTGGTCGCCCGCCAGCAGCCCCAGGCCGCCGGAGTAGACCGGGATGGATTCGTGCAGGCCGAATTCCATGGAGAAGTAGGAAACCGGGTTCTTCCAGGTGATGCCCTGGATGTCGGCGTCCGCCTTCTTGGCCATGTAGGCGTCGAACCGGTCCAGGATCGACGCGAAGCGGCCCATGAATTGGTTGTCCTCGCTCACCTGCCGCAGCCGGTCGGCGTCCATGGTGTCGAGGAACAGGACCGGGTTGTGGTCGCAGCGGTGCCAGCGCTCGGCGTCGATCCACTCGAAGAGTTCCTGGGAGTCGCGGTGCCAGACCCACCAGAGGTTGTTCGCCAGCTCGCGCATGCGCGAAAGGGTCGGCGGCAGTTCGGTGATGACGGTGAAGGGCCGCAGCCTGGGCTGCGTGGTGTTGACGCCGGAGAAGCTGATCTCCCTGCCCGGCGCGGCCACCATGCGCTGCACGCCCGCTATGCGCTGGGTGCGGATCTCGGCGGCGGTCTCGTAGGCTTCGATGTACCTGGGGTAGAAGTTCGCCCAGGACGCCTCTTCGGCGATGCTCCGGGCCTGGGCGCTGCGGGCGGCGCGTTCGTCCTTCGACCATTTGGTGAATTCGTTGAAGAAGGCCGTCAGCTTGGCGCGGGACGTGTCGTAGTCGTCGTCCAGCCGGTTCAGGACGTGGACGCCGGGGTGGCCCTCGGGATGCATCTCCATGACCCACTGGCCGAACCCGGCCCGGTCGGCGGTGACGGTGGGCACGGCGAAGGCCGCGCTCTCCATGGGGGTGTAGCCCCACGGCTCGTAGAAGGACGGGAAGGCGGTCAGGTCCATGCCCGCCAGGGCGTCGTAGTATTCGAGGTTGAGCACGCCGTCGTTGCCGTCGAGGTAGACCGGGATGAAGATGATGCAGCAGCGGTTTTCCGGCGTGTTGTCCAGCTTGCGTTCGCGGCAGCGGCGGACGATGGGGTCCTGCTCCGGATCGCCCAGGTGGTGGGTGGCGATGCCCGCGTATTTTTCGATGTCGTACTGCTCGCTCTTGAGCCGCCGCCGGGCCTCTTCGCTGAAGCCTGCGTAGCCGGAAGAGACCAGGAGGAAGGCGACCACGGTGACGTCGTTGTCCGAGTCGGCCAGCCGCTGGTCCAGGTCGGAAAGGCTGTCGAGCAGCAGGTCGATGCCCTTGTTGTGGAATTCGTAGCGGCCGCTGGTGGCCACCAGCAGGGTTTTTTCAGGGTCGAGCTTGCGGTCCAGGAACAGGGAGGCCAGCTTGACGAGCCGGGGCCGGGCCTTGGCCCGCTTGGCAGCCACCATGTCGGGCTCGGCGAAGCCTTCGAGGTTGAAGCCGTTGACCGTGACCACGGCCGGGTTGGTCCCGAGCAGGTTGGCGGCCTCCTTGCGCGTGATGTTGGACACGGTGGTGAAGCAGTCGGCCTCGCGGGCGCTGACGGACTCCATGGAGTGTTTGGCCGTGACGCCGAAGACCTTGGCCTCCTGGCTCGGCTCGATCTCCTCCAGCCGGTCGTAGATGTCCACCCCGGAGCCGGACATGGCCCGGCCGAGCATGGTGGCGTGGGTGGTCAGCACCGTGGACACGCCGGGCGCGTGTTTCTTCAGGAAGAGAACGCCCGCGCCGGACATCCATTCGTGGAAATGGGCGAAAACCTCGGCCTTCTCCTCCTCGTCGTCGGCGAATTCCTTGATGACCATGGCCGCCGCCGTGCTGAAAAGCACCGGCTCGATGTAGTCCCAGCCCCCGGCCATGGAGTCCACGCCGAAGTCGTTCCAGAATTGGAAGAGGAGCTTGTCCGGCTCGGGCACGGCGTTCTGGAAGCCGATGAGCAGCGCGAAGGGGCGGCCGGGGATGTCCCAGCGGCCGATGCGCATCTCCACGCCCGCAGTTTTCAGCCGGGACAGTGCCGGGGCCAGTTCGTCCGGGCAGTCGCAGGGTTCGAATCCTGGGTTGCGGGCGAGCAGCGGGCCGATGGTCACGTACCGGTCCTCGAAGGCGGCCATGGCGCGGGCCGCCTTGCTGCTGATGACGGTGTAGATGCCGCCCACCATGTTGCAGACTTCCCAGGATACTTCAAACAGCCATCGGGTCTCCATGCTTTCTCTCCTGTTATTTGCGGCTGCGGCCGTTGCCCACGGTCAGGGCAAGGTCGTTGAGGACGTTCATGTAGGTGATGAACGCCTGATGCGGTGTGTCGTAGGGGTTGAAGTACTTGTGCACGTCGCCGTCCGAGAACCACTTGGTGCACATGTAGTAGAAATGGTCGCTGGTGAGCAACTCGCGCCAGGTGGCGACGAGGTCGTCGTCGCCCGTGGCCAGGACCTTGTCTTCCATGGCGTAGGCCAGCTCCGCCGCCTGGTCCTGCATCGGGTTGCCGAGCCAGGCCGAGACATCGCGTTCCAGGTCGGCCCAGGATGTGAAGTAGGGCACGTCGAGCTGGGCCATGGGGTCGAGCCGGGCTGCGGCTTCGGCCGGGGTGCGGAAGGCGAAGTCCTCGCGGGCGAGTACGGCCCGGGGCAGGCTGCGGAAGAACTGGAAGATGCCCGTGTCTTCCCACTGGTGTTCGCCGATGGTCTCGTAGTCCATGAACAGGTTGACGATCTCGCCGTTGCCCGCGATGGAGTGGATCCACCCGGCGAATTTCTCCGCCGAGACCGGCCACTCGTTCCAGCCCCGGTCCGAGAAGCGGAAGGCCACATCGTCCGAGAGCCGGTAGTTCTTGAGCAGGGCCTTGAGCCGGGTGCATCCGGCTGGCTGGTAGAGGTAGTTGGGCGAGCGCCAGCCGAGCACCTGGTCTGCGCCCTCGGCGATGATGTTCTTGTAGCCCATCTTCTCGATCTCGATGGCCAGGTCGTTGCTGTAGATCAGCTCGGTGTTGCGGAAGGTCACGGGCTTGGCGCCGAAGAACTCCTCGAGGATGCGGCTGTGCATCTTGACCTGCCGCCGGAACTCCTCGCGCGAGAAGAGAAAGGCCAGGGAGTGGTAGTGGGTCTCGCTGATGAACTCCACGCAGCCGGTGTCGGCCAGCTCGCGGAAGGAATCCAGCACCTCGGGGCAGAACTCCTGGAACTGCTCCATGGCCACGCCGGTGATGGCGTAGGAGATGCGGAAGTCGCCCCGGAACTCCTCGATCAGGTCGAGCATCATCCGGTTGGCCGGGAGATAGCACTTGTTCGCCACCTTGAGCAGGATCTCGCGGTTGGCCGCCTCGTCCCGGTAGTGGTGGCTGCGGCCCATGTCGAAGAACGAGTAGTTCTTGTTCAGCCGCATGGGCTGGTGCACCTGGAAATAGAAGCAGACCGAGATCACGACGCACCTCCCGTCAGTTGGCGGTAGACGTCGAGGACCTTGCCCGCCGCCCAGTCCCACTGGACCTTCTTGAGGGTCTTTCGCCCGGCCTCCACCAGCTTGGCCGCGCGCTTTTCGTTGCCCAGGATGTCGAGAACCTCGAAGGCCAGCCGGTCCACATCCCAGAAGTCGATCTTGACCGCGTCCTCCAGGATTTCGGCCACGCCGGATTGCTTGGAAACGATGGAGGGAACGTCGTAGACCATGGCCTCCAGCGGGGTGATGCCGAAGGGTTCGGACACGCTGGGCATGACGTAGAGGTCGCTCATGGCGTAGATGCGCTCCACGTCGGCGCCCCGGACGAAGCCCAGAAAGTGGAACTTGTCGGCCATGCGCAGTTCGGCCATGCGCTCGACCATGCGCGGGA
>JAZHDH010000055.1:0-6355 GCA_036584335.1 Pseudodesulfovibrio sp.
CGGGACAGCGTCGCGGCCGTCCACATAGAACGGCGCCGGACTCTCGCCCGGCGCTGTTTTTCTTGTTCCCGATTGTCTCGAAATCGGCCTACGGCTCGATTTTCGTCCCCAGCAGCTTGAGGAACTTGGCGATCAGCTCGGGGTGCGACGGCCAGGCCGGAGACGTGACCAGGTTGCCGTCCACGTGGGCGTTGGAGAACGTCTCGTTGACGTTGACCCAGGTCGCGCCGCCCACTTCGAGGTCCGGGCGCACCGCCGGGTAGGCCGTGCAGGACCTGCCCTTGACCACGCCTGCGGCCACCAGAACCTGCGGGCCGTGGCAGACCGACGCGATGGGCTTCTTCGCCTTGTCGAAGGCGCGGACGATGTCCAGCACCCGCTCGTTCAGGCGGATGTATTCGGGGGCGCGGCCGCCGGGGATGACCAGGCCGTCGTAGTCCGCCGGGTCCACGGACTCGAAGTCCGCGTTGATCATGAAGTTGTGGCCGGGTTTCTCGGAGTAGGTCTGGTGGCCCTCGAAGTCGTGGACCGCCGTGGCCACGGTCTCGCCCGCCTTCTTGCCCGGGCAGACGGCGTGCACCGTGTGCCCGACCATCAGCAGCATCTGGAACGGAACCATGACCTCGTAATCCTCCACGAAGTCGCCGACAAGCATCAGAATTTTCTTGGCAGACATCGTTGCCCTCCTGTGGGTTTTCGGTGTTTTCCCTTTCTACATCGAATTGCGCACCGGCACAACCGGCGCAGGCCGCCGGGGATGCTTCGGCCCCGATGGGCGACCATGCCACGGATCAGGGCGCGCTGCGTGACGATCGGGAAAAGGATGCGGCCGGGAACGCGGCGCGGCGGGGAGCATGCCGCCGCGCCGCGTCCGGCTAGAAGCGCTCGAAGGCGTCGTCCGCGTCCATGCTCATGCGGATTCCGCCCGGCTCAAGGGGCGGGGCCTTGGGCGCGGCGGCCCTCCCCGGCGCGCCGGGCAACGCCCGGGCGGGCTTTCGGGCCACGTTCGCCCGGGCGGTGGAAGCTCCCGGCGCATGGTCGATTTTGAAGAAGTCGATGGTCTGGTCGAGCTGCGAGGCCTGGCCCGCCAGCTCCTCGCTGGTGGAGGCCGTCTCCTCGGAGGCGGATGCGTTCTGCTGGATCACCGCATCGAGCTGGCCGATGGCCTGGTTGACCTGCTCGGCACCCACGTTCTGCTCGTTGCAGGCGGCGGATATTTCCTGGATCAACTCGGCTGTGCGCCGGATGTTCGGCACCAGTTCGCCGAGCATGTGCCCGGCCTTCTCCGCCTCCTCCATCGTCCTGGCCGAAAGCTCGCTGATCTCCCCGGCTGCGGTGCCGGACCGCTCGGCCAGCTTGCGCACCTCGGCCGCGACCACGGCGAATCCCTTGCCATGCTCCCCGGCCCGGGCGGCCTCGATGGCCGCGTTCAGGGCGAGCAGGTTGGTCTGCCGCGCGATCTCCTCGATGATCGAGATCTTTTCCGCGATGTCCTTCATCGCCACCACCGCCTCGGTCACGGCCTTGCCGGAGTTCTCGGCGTCCTTGGCCGCCTTGGCCGCGATGGTTTCGGTGGAGGCCGCGTTCTGGGCGTTCTGCTGGATGTTGGAGCCCATCTGCTCCATGGACGAGGAAATTTCCTCGATGGATGCGGCCTGCTCCGTGGCTCCCTGGGACAGGGTTTCGGCCGAGGCCGAGAGCTGGGTGCTGCCCGAGGCCACGTTGGCCGATCCCTCGCGCACGTCGGACACCACGCGGATCAGCTGCTCGGCCATGTCCTTCATGCTGCGGTACACGCCCACGGCCCCGGCGTCGAAGCGCAGCCCGAGGTTGCCCTGCGCGATGTGCTCGGCAATGGCCGCTATCTCGGCGGGGTCCCTGCCCAGCTGGCGCATGGTCGTGCGGATCAGGACCAGGGCCGCGCCCGCGCCCAGCACCAGCGCGATCAGGCCGAGAACGATGATGGCCAACTGGGTCCGGCCGTTGGCGGCCTGGATGCGCGGCCCCAGTTCGTTCTGGTCGGTCATCAGCGACAGCTTCACCTTTTCCGTATCCTCGGCGATCTGCGGGCCAAGCACGTTCAACTGGTCGTGGATGACGGCGTTGCGCGCCTGGATGACGCCCGCCATCCTGTCGAATGCGCCGAAATAGTCGGCAGAGGCGGCCTGCACTGCGGCGAGCAGCCTGCGCCGTTCGGGGTGGCGCAGGTTCTTGTCGAGATCGCCCAGCAATTGTGAGAGAGTGTCGTGTTCGGTGCGGACCCGGGCAGCGGATTTCTCCGAGTTGTCGCTCAGGAATTTGACCACATACAGCCGGGCCAGGAGCAGGTTGCGCATGGCCAGCCCGCTGCGCACCGCAGCGTCCATGTCGTTGTCGCGCTCGGCCGAGGTCAGGATCTGGGTCAGGTCCTTCTCCATCCGCGGCCCGAGGACGTTCAGCACCTCGCGCTCCAGCCGGCCGCTCTCCGCCTGTCCTTGCTTGACCAAGGCGAATTGGCGGTCGTATTCGGTGACGTGCTTGTCCGCCGTGTCCACCAGGTTGGCCCGTTCCGGGTTGACTATGCCCTGCTGCGCCTCGTCCATGAACTTGCGCATCATCTGGGAGTACTCCGTGTACTGCTTCAGGTCCTTCTCGCTTCCGGAGAGGATGAAGTCCTTCACGTTCATCCGGACCATGAGCATGTTCGCCTGCAACCTGCCCGCCAGGTTGGTGTCGCGGGCCAACTCCCGGTATTGCGTGAATCCGCCGCTGGCATTGTCGATGGCCCAATAGGATATGCCTGCCAGGACGGCGAGCAGAATCAGGATGGTCCCGAACCCCACGTTGAGTTTGGTGGACAGTTTCATGTGCATCTCCCCATGCTGATTTGTTGTCGGATATCGATTCCCCTTCCAGAGAGGCGCTCCCTGGTGCTTACGGTAGAAAATGCGCTATGAATTCGATGGCGGCTATTATAAATCGGCCGGAGCCGGGCGGTTTCGGCGGGCAGAGGGAAAAAATAACTGCCAGCACTTTTGCCGGGGTATATGGAATTGAGCATCGCGGGAAATTGGTCTAGGATTCCCGTATGCCATCGGCGAGCAATCCCTGACACTGAACATATCCCAAGGAGTGGACCAATGAGTATCATCACCGGCGTCTGGGCCCGCGAAATCCTGGATTCACGCGGCAACCCCACTGTTGAGGTCGAAGTCATCCTGGAGTCCGGCGACGTGGGCCGCGCCGCCGTGCCCTCGGGCGCGTCCACCGGCTCACGCGAGGCCCTGGAGCTGCGCGACAAGGAAGAGCGCTACGGCGGCAAGGGCGTGCTCACCGCCGTGGAGAACGTGCGCGGCGAGATCGCGGGCGCGGTCATCGGCATGGACGCCCTGCGCCAGGTAACCCTGGACAACGCCCTGATCGACCTCGACGGCACCGAAAACAAGGAACGCCTGGGCGCCAACGCCATCCTCGGCGTGTCCATGGCCACGGCCCGCGCCGCGGCCAACTTCCTGGGCCTGCCGCTCTACCAGTACCTGGGCGGCGTCAACGGCAAGCTCCTGCCCGTGCCCCAGATGAACATCATCAACGGCGGCGAGCACGCGCCCAACAACCTGGACATCCAGGAATTCATGATCCTGCCCGTGGGTGCCGAGACCTTTGCCGACGCGCTGCGCATGGGCGCTGAAACCTTCCACAAGCTCAAGGCCATCCTGGCCAAGGACGGCCACGTCACCAGCGTGGGCGACGAGGGCGGCTTCGCGCCCAACCTCCAGTCCCATGCCGAGGCCTTCCAGTACATCACCCGCGCCGTCGAGGAGGCCGGATACCAGCCCGGCCGCGACATCTGCTTCGCCATCGACGCCGCCGCCAGCGAATTCTACAAGGACGGCAAATACGTCCTGGCCGGCGAGAACAAGGTCTTCACCTCCGCCGAACTCATCGACTTCTACGACGACCTCGCCTCCCGCTTCCCGCTGGTGTCCATCGAGGACGGCCTGGCCGAAGGCGACTGGGACGGGTTCGAGGCCATGACCGACAAGATGGGCGACCGCCTCCAGCTCGTGGGCGACGACATCTTCGTCACCAACCCCGACATCCTCGTCGAAGGCATCGACCGGGGCGTGTGCAACTCCATCCTGATCAAACTCAACCAGATCGGCACCGTCACCGAAACCCTCGACACCATCGAACTGGCCAAGACCGCCGGATACACCAACGTGGTCTCCCACCGCTCCGGCGAAACCGGCGATCACTTCATCGCCGACCTGGCCGTGGCCGTGAACGCGGGCCAGATCAAGACCGGCTCCCTGTGCCGCTCCGACCGGCTCGAAAAATACAACCAGCTCTTGCGCATCGAAGAGGAACTGGCCGACGACGGCATGTACTACGGCCCCGTCCTGGGCGGCAGTTTCTTCGAAGACTAAAACGCCTCCGGCGGCCGGGGGAAACCTTTCTCGAAAGGTTTCCCCCGGTCCCCCTTCCCAGGCTTTTCGGCTCGCTTCGCGGGGCAAGGCGCGGGAATACGAGGAAACGATGCGGATGAACGGTTGCACGTTCATCCGTTTTTCTTTAGGAAGCACCCAACGCGGCTGGCGCAGGGGCTTGCGTCAGCGCGGCGCGCACCGGACGGAGGCGTCCCGTCCGGCCCGGCCGCCGCACCCATAAACACCTCCCGCCCCAAACGGCGCATGACGGGTTTCCAGGCCCGCACCTGAAAACAGCGCCGTTTGAGCCAAACAGTTTTGGAGGATTCCTAAGGAACCTTTTTCACAAGGTTCCTTAGGCCGCCGGAGGCATTCCCCCCCCGTGGCGGCCACAGGAGGCACCATGATTCTTCTCGACGGAAAAGCCACGGCCGCGACCATCCGCGCCGAAATCAGGGACGAGGTTGCGGCTCTGGAAGCCAGGTACGGCCGCAAACCCGGCCTCGCCGTGGTGCTGGTGGGCGAGGACCCGGCCAGCCAGGTCTACGTGCGCAACAAGGAGCGCGCCTGCGAGGACTGCGGCATCCGCTCCATCCCCCACCGCCTGGAAACCGCCAGCCAGCTCGAACTGGAAGGACTGATCCAGGAACTCAACCGTGACGTGGCCGTGGACGGCATCCTCGTCCAACTGCCCCTGCCCAAGGGGCTCGACTCCCAGAAAATCCTCGACCTCATTCATCCCGACAAGGACGTGGACGGATTCCACCCCGTCAACGTCGGCCGCATGAGCCTCGGGCTGCCCGGCTTCAAGCCCTGCACCCCCGCCGGGGTCATCAACCTGCTCAAGCGCTACAACCTCGACCCCGCCTGCAAAAAGGCCGTGGTCATCGGCCGCTCCAACATCGTGGGCAAACCCCTGGCCATGATGCTCTCCCAGTCCGGCCCGTGCGCCAACGCCACCGTCACCCTCTGCCACTCGCGCACCGCCAACCTCAAGGACGAATGCCGCGAAGCCGACTTCGTCTTCGCCGCCCTCGGCATCCCTCACTTCGTCACCGCCGACATGGTCAAGGAAGGCGCCGTTGTCGTGGACGTGGGCATCAACCGCACCGACGAAGGCCTCGTCGGCGACTGCGACTTCGAAGGCCTCAAGGACAAGGTCCACGCCATCACCCCGGTGCCCGGCGGCGTCGGACCCATGACCATCGCCCAGCTCATGGTCAATACCCTCGAAGCCTTCAGGCTCCACGTCGGCGCGTAGCCGCAGGGGCACATCAAACGGCATGAGAAGGGCGGCCGCGAGTGCGGTCGCCCTTTTGCGTGGGAAAGGGAATGCCTCCGGCGGCTTAAGGCCGAGGGCCTTAAGAATCCCATTTCCGCTTCGCGGGGCGGTAGCCTCGAAGTCCCTGCGAAGCGCGGGGACGGACTGCCCGCTCGCCCCCGCCGTGCCGGGTAACGGCTGAGGCCGGAAAATGCGGGCCGGGATACGCACCGCTTATCGGAACACCGCCCGCCGCATTTTCCGGCCTCAGCCGGGGGTTTTTTGAAGAAGAAAGGCAGGTTTTTTCATTCCAAGACCCACTTTTGCCAATGTCCGAGACGCCGTAATGGCATGATCTTCAAGTTCATACCAAGCGGACCACACGGCGTGGGCTACTGTCCGTAAAGATTCGGCCGAGGCCAAACCGTCCCGGAGGGCGGTTTGGCCTCGGCCGAATCTTTGCGGACGCCGCACAGCCGCCGCCCGCCAAGCCAGCCGGACAGCAGCCGTATCCCCAGGCTGCCACCCCGCGCCAGCGGAGATCGGGGTGCTGGGGGGCGTGCCCCCTGCCCGCCGGAGGCATTCCCCCCTACGCGGTTTCGCGCGCGGGCTGCGCGAACCGTTCGCGGAAGACCTTGCGTTCGTCGGGGCCGCCCATGACCATGAGCAGGTCGCCGGGCTGGAAGCG
>JAZHDH010000056.1:0-6269 GCA_036584335.1 Pseudodesulfovibrio sp.
ACTTGTTGGTGCCGCTTCGCGGGGCTGGGGGTGATGGGGGTGGCTGTGTCTTGAGTCCGGCGGACCGCCGGACGGTTATACTGTTCATGATCCTCGGTTGAAGCCGATGGTGACCCGGCCGTCCTCGACGATGACCGGGATGCGGCGCTGGCCTTCCGTGAGCCGGAGCATGGTTTCGAGGTCGAAGGGCGAGAGCAGCACGTCCACGAACCGGGCTTCGGGGTGGGCCGCCAGAGCGCGCCGGGTGTGCGGGCAGGTGGATTTTCCGTAGATGACGATGTCGGCCATGGTCGTTCCTCGGTGCCGAGGATAGCAGAGGGTGGCCGTGGATAAAAGAACGAAAATGCCCGGCCGGGCGGATGCCTGGCCGGGCTGAATCTGCTTCAGGGGTGGGGACTAGCGGCGACGTCCGCCGCCGCCGTCGCGGCGGCCGCTGTCGCGACGGCCGCCATCACGCCGACCGCCGCCGTCGCCGGAGCGAGGAGCGGGGCGCTTGAACTCGTCGAGGTCCACTTCCTGGCCGGCCTGCTCCATGAGCCAGGCCTTGCGGGAGAGGCGGATGCGTCCGCCGGGCTCCAGCGCGATGCACTTGACCCAGACTTCCTGGCCCAGCTGGACCACGTCCTCCACGTTCTCCACGCGGTCGAAGTCGAGCTGGGAGACGTGCAGCATGCCTTCCTGGCCGGGCAGGATCTCGACCAGGGCGCCCACTTCGAGCACCTTGCGCACGGTGCCGAGGTAGTTCTTGCCCGGCTCCGGCTTCTGGTCGTAGTAGAGGACCATTTCCTTGGCCTTTTCCATGGAGGCCAGGGTCGGGGCGAAGATGGATATCTTGCCGGAATCCTCGATGTCGATGTCGGCCTCGGTCTCGGCGGTGATCGCCTTGATGTTCTTGCCGCCGGGTCCGATGACGGAACGGATCTTTTCGGGATCGATGTAGACCACGGCCATCTGCGGGGCCAGCTCGGAGAGCTCGGCGCGCGGCTGGGGCAGCACTTCGGTCATGTGATTGAGGATCAGGGTCCGGGCCTCCTTGGCCTGGGCCAGGGCCTTTTTCAGGACTTCCTGCGGGATGCCGGAGATCTTGATGTCCATCTGGATGGCGGTGATGCCGTCGCTGGTGCCCGCCACCTTGAAGTCCATATCGCCCAGGGCGTCCTCGTCGCCGAGGATGTCGGTAAGCACGAAGTACTGGTCGCCTTCCTTGCACAGGCCCATGGCGATGCCCGCCACCGGGGCGCTGATGGGCACGCCCGCGTCCATCAGGGACAGGGTCGCGCCGCACACGCTGGCCATGGAGGAGGAGCCGTTGGACTCCATGATCTCGGAAACCACGCGGATGGTGAACGGGAAGGACTCGGCGTCCGGCAGGACCGGCGCGATGGCGCGTTCGGCCAGGGCGCCGTGGCCCACTTCGCGGCGGGAGGTGCCGCGCAGCATGCGGGCCTCGCCCACGCAGTAGGGCGGGAAGTTGTAGTGGAGCATGAACCGTTTGGTGGCGTCGCCCAGCAGGGAGTCGTAGCGCTGCTCGTCGCGGGTGGAGCCCAGGGTGGCCACGGCCAGGGCCGAGGTTTCGCCGCGGCGGAAGAGCACGGAGCCGTGGGTCTGGGACAGCACGCCGACCTCGATGGACAGCGGACGCACCGTGGTGGTGTCGCGGCCGTCGATGCGGGTGCCCTCGTTGACGATGCGGGCGCGCACGATCTTCTTGGTCATGTCGCCGATGACGTCGCCCACGCCCTTGAGCTTGGCGGCGTCCTCGGGGAACTTCTCGGCAACGGCGGCCTTGGCCTTTTCCTTGGCCGCGTCCTTGGCCGCGTAGCGGGCCAGCTTCTCGGGGATGGAAACCGCAGCCTTCAGATCATCGCTGATGAAATCGCCCAGGAAGGAGACCAGCTCCGGGTCCTGCTGGGGCGGGGTCACTTCGAGCTTGGGCACGCCGACACGCTCGCGCAGCTCGTCCTGGATGTCGAAGAGCGGGCGGACCTGCTCGTGGCCCCAGGCCAGGGCATCGGCCACGATGTCTTCGCTGACGAACTTGGCGCCGCCTTCGACCATGACCATGGCGTCGCGGGTGGCGGCGAAGATCAGGTTGAGGGAGGACTGCTCCTCGATCCCCTTGTAGGTGGGATAGAGTACGAACTGGCCGTCTACGTAACCGACGCGGGCGCCGACGATGGGGCCGAGGAACGGCATCTTGGAGATGTGGCAGGCGGCGGAGGCGCCGGTCAGGGCCAGGACGTCCGGGTTGACCTTCTTGTCGGCCGAGAGGACGGTGGCGATGATCTGCACCTCGTCGGAGAAGCCCTTGGCGAACAGGGGCCGGATGGGCCGGTCGATCAGGCGCGAGACCAGGGTCTCATGCTCGGAGGGGCGGCCTTCGCGGCGGAAGTAGTTGCCCGGCACGCGGCCGGCGGCATAGGCCATTTCCTGGTAGTTGCAGGTCAGCGGGAAGAAGCCGCGGTCTTCCGCCAGGAGCTGGGTCACGGCGGTGACCAGCACGGTGGTCTTGCCGGACGAGATGGTCACGGCGCCCGACGCCTGGCGGGCGTATTTCCCGGTTTCGATGGTGATGTCGATGCCGCCGACCGATGCGGTGACACTCGTGGCATCAAAAGGAATCATTGTCATAGTGATTGCCTACTCTTGTAAGGTAATAGGTGAATCACTTTCTGCGAAATTCCCTTGAAGGGTTAGCCGGCTTGGGGAGGAGCTTTTGGGTCGTGGAACCCGCCGGGTCCCAAAAACGCCTTCCGCAGCCAACTAAACATGCGTGGGGAAAACGGAGCGGGAAAGACGGCTCCGCCGCAGAAAGTGAAGACGGACGGGGGAGACCGAAGTCTCCCCCCATGAACTCAGTTGAGAAAGAACTACTTGCGCAGACCCAGGCGGCCGATGAGGTCGCGGTAGCGCTGGATGTCCTTGTCTTGCAGGTACTTCAGCAGTTTCCTGCGCTGACCCACCAGCTTGAGCAGACCGGTGCGGGAGTGGTGGTCTTTCTTGTGGGTCTTGAAGTGATCGGCGAGGTACTCGATGCGGGCGGTCAGCAGGGCGACCTGCACCTCCGGAGAACCGGTATCGCTTTCGCAGGTCTTGTACTCTTCGATGATCTTCTTCTTGTCTTCGGCAGTCATCACCACAGCGATATCCTCCTGTTTGTATTGTTGTATCTTGCTTGCCGGATCGTGAACATCGCCGTGTTCAGTCCTGTTCCCACAGGCCGCGCAGAATGGCCCACTTGGGTTTGCCGTCCTGAACCCGCGTCTCCACCAGGGCCAGCGGTTCGCCTGCGGCATCGAGCAACATGGCCCGATCGCCGAGATCGCCCGCCAGCAGGGTCCCGGGCTCGTCGTTGACCGGCAGCCATGCCCCGTTCTTGACGAGGCCGGTCAGTGCGTCGGTCAGCGCGAACCGGGGCCAGTGGGGCAGGGTGTCCCTGAGCGGGATCACCTTGTCCGCCAGGGACCCTGGCTCTTTCAGAACGTCTGCGAGGCCGTGCGCCTTGTCGAGCCCGAAAGGCTCGCTGCGCTCGCGGTTCAGGCTGGTCAGCGTTGCGCCGCACCCCATTCGCTTCCCCAAGCTGTGGACCAGGGAACGTATGTAGGTGCCCGCAGAGCAACTGACCCTGAACGATGCATTCGGCATGTCCACGTCCAGCACTTCCACATGAGAAATAACAATGGGCTTCGTCTTGGCCGGTACGGCCTCGCCCGCTCGGGCAAGCGCATAGAGCGGCTTCCCCTCGTGTTTGGCAGCGGAATAGGCCGGAACTTCCTGCTCTGTCAACTCTTTCCAATGCAAAATTTCACGTTCGACATCTCCCGGCGAATGGGGAACCTCGGCCTCAGCAAGTATTTTCCCTTCGATATCAAGAGTATCGGTCGTAATGCCCAGCCGGAAGGTGCCGGTGTACGTCTTGACGTTGTCCGTCAGGTACTGCGCGAGCTTGGTGGCCTGCCCAAGCATGACCAATAACACGCCCCGGGCCATGGGGTCCAGCGTTCCGGCATGGCCGATCTTGGACTGCCTCAGCTCGCGCTTGATGTCGTTCAGGCACGCCGCCGATGTCGGGCCGGAGGGCTTGTCGAGGACGAGCACGCCGTCGAGCTGTTCGGCGCTGCGTTTTTTCTTGCGCCCCATCTAGCGAATCCCCAAGATGCTGCCCGCCACTTCCACCAGCATCGTCTTCGCATCGTCGAGCGGGGCCTTGATCGTGCCGCCGGAGGCGTTCTTGTGCCCGCCGCCGCCGAATCTGGCCGCCACGGCCTGCACGTTGTCGTCGCCGTAGGAACGCAGGCTGAACTTGTAGGTATCCGGCCCTTCCTCGCGCAGGATGGCCGCCACGCGCACGGAGCGCAACCGGCGGATGAAATTGATGATGTTCTCGGTGTCGTCCGAGGTGGTGCCCGTGCGTTCGAACATCTCGCGGGTGACGATCCCCACGGCCACCTGCTTGTCCAGGTAGAGCTCCACCGTACTCATGATCTCGGTCCACAGCCGCATCCGCTCTTCGGACCACTGCTTGGTGATGAGCATGTTCATGCGGGCGATGTCCAGGCCGTCACGCAACAGCCGGGCGGCCAGTTCCAGGGATTCCGGGGTGGTGGAGCCATAGGAGAAGAAGCCGGTGTCCGTGGAAACGGCCAGGTAGACGCATTCGGCCAGGGGGCCGGTCAGGGGCACGCCCAGGTCACGGGCCAGCAGCGCGACCATGCAGCCCACGGCGGGCTGGTCCACGGCCACCCAGTTTTCCTCGCCGAACCCTTCATTGCCCAGGTGGTGGTCGACGTTGATGATCCGGGTTTCGCCCAGGCGGGCCAGCAGTGCTTCGCCCATGCGTTCGGCCGAGCCGCAGTCGAGGACCACGGTCCAGCGGGGGAGGACGGCGGGCAGGGAGGGGGAGATGGGCGCGGGCTGCGGCGCGAAATCGTAGCGGGCGGGCAGCCCGGAGCCGTTGTACAGGGAAAATCGTTTGCCCAGGGCCTTCAGCAGGTGGCCCACGGCGCACATGGAGCCGACGGCGTCGCCGTCCGGGTTGTAGTGCGAGACGAGCAGGAAGTCGTCCTCGTCCCGCAGCAGCTCGCTAATCCGTTTTCTGGGGCTTTGCATAGACCATGTCCTCGAGGAATTCATCGAACACGAAGCGCAGCTCGGGCACGTATTGCAGCTTGAGGGTGCGGCCGATGTGCGAGCGCAGGAAGCCGGTGGCCTTGGCCAGGCCCGCCTGGACCTCGGCGCGGTGCGCGGCGTCCCCGGAGACGGTGTAGAATATCTCGGCGATGCGCAGGTTCGAGTTCATGCGCACACCCGACAGGGTGACGAGTTGCAGGCGCGGGTCCTGCGCCTCTTCCACCAACAGGGTGCCGACCTCGCGCAGGATCTGGTCGCCCATGCGCACGGCGCGGCGGGAATTGGATGCTTTCATTATTGGTTCCTCAGTCGCTGTCGCTGAAAATTTCCGTTTCGCAGCGGGCCAGTTCCACCGGCGAAATGGCTTCGACCATCGCCAGGGCCTTGCTCAGGCTGCTCTCCACGCGTTTGCCGTCACCCGCCACGGTGACCACGGCCAGGACGAGCTTGTCGTGAACGTCCATGGCGTCGACTTCCGCCACCGCCGCGTTGAACTTGTTGCGCAGTTTTTGTTTCAGGCTGAGGGCAACCTTGCGCTTGTCCTTGAGGGACTGGTTGCCGTGGAGGCGGAATTCCAGGGTCAGCACGCCGATCTTCATAGCGGAATCAGGCAGAGCCGGTATGGGGTTGTCGGCAAGGGAAATACCGGGAGGGAAGCGATTGCGTCGTCTCCCATAATTTTTTTTCCAGTTCCCATGCGGTACCCCAGTTGGGAAGCAGCCTCCAGCCAACCGAGTGGATGCACTTGCGGAAAAACAATTCGATTCGCTGGGGCCAATTGAGGGAGCCCGGTTGGGACTGAAGCTTTTTGACCCGTAACCAATTGCAGAGCGGAAGGCTGCAGCCTCCGCCGGTGATAAACGCATACCAAAGGTGGTGGATGCATACGGCATATTCGGAAAAAAGCTTGGCGGTTTCTTCCGCAGACAATGTTTTCGATTGCGGACGGGGTTCGGAGAACAGTTGTTCGCGATCAAAAAAGGTTTTGGCCACTCGGGAATTGCTTTCCTCGAATCCGGCCAGATACGATATCTTGTCGTCAAAGGGGATGCTGTCTTTCCTGGGCGTCTTTCTGTCTTTCTCGATGGTTTCGAGCATTCTGACAAGATAGAACACCTCGGATTCACCGAGAGAATGAG
>JAZHDH010000057.1:0-6231 GCA_036584335.1 Pseudodesulfovibrio sp.
GGAATCCATGATAGAAGCCGCACGTCTTAGCTCGTGGCCCGCGCGGCCCGCGCGGCCCGTGCATTCGGCGGCGGCTGCTGCGCCGTGGACTACGCGGTCTTCGATTTCGATGGCTCGCTCCTGGCCTGACCACGTCCCTTTCCCCTTCCGCATCGGCCCCGGAACTGGTACACCCCGGGCATGCCCGCTTCCGTCGCCTGCTACGCCCTCACCCGCCGGGGACTGGCCCTGGCCCGCCGCCTGGTCGCCGGGCTCAACGCCGACCTTTACGCCCCGCAGCGCCTGTGCGCCGAGGGCGGGGCGCGTCCCTTCGATTCCCTGCCCACGCTGGTGGCCGAGACCTTCGCCCGCTACCGGGGCCACGTCTTCGTGGCCGCCGCCGGGATCGCGGTGCGCTGCGTGGCCCCGCACCTGCGCGGCAAGGGCGCGGACCCCGGCGTGGTCTGCCTGGACCAGGAGGGGCGGTTCGCGGTCAGCCTGCTTTCGGGCCACCTGGGCGGGGGCAACGACCTGGCCCGGCGCTGCGCCGCCGTCTCGGGAGGCCAGGTGGTCATCACCACGGCCACGGACACGGCGGGCGCGCCGTCCCTGGACCTGCTCGCCGTGGAGCGCGGCCTGGCCATCGGCAACCTGGACCGGGTCAAGGCGGTCAACGGCGCTCTTCTGGACGGGCGGCCCGTGCAGATTTTCGATCCCGAAGGCTGGCTGGACGCGGACGGCGAGCCGTGGGCGTCGGCCGTGGCCGATCCTGCATCGTGGCGGCCGGGCGAGCCGGGCGTGTGGGTCTCCGTGCGCGACGACTGCCCGGACCCGGACGCGCTCAGGCTGCATCCGCGCGCGCTGATGCTCGGCGTGGGCTGCCGCCGGGACACGGGCGCGGACGAGATTTTCGGCCATATCAAGGGCGTGCTGCGCGAACGGGGGTTCTCCCTGCAGGCCGTGGGCGGCCTGGGCAGCGCAGAGGTCAAGGCGGATGAGCCTGGGCTGCTCGAAGCGGCCGCCCGGCTGGGCGTGACGCCCGTGTTTTTCGGCCGGGGCCGGCTGGGGCCGGTGGCCGTGCCCAACCCCTCGGAAACGGTCCGCCGCCGCATGGGCGTGGGCTCCGTGGCCGAGGCGGCGGCCCTGCTCCTGGCGGGCGGGGGCGAACTGCTGGTGGAGAAGACCAAGAGCGAAACCGTGACCCTGGCCGTGGCCGGGAAGAAAGGACCGAACCGATGCTGACAGCCGTAAGCCTGGGGCCGGGCGACCCGTCTCTGCTCGTCCCGGCGGCCCTGGCCGCCCTGGCCGCCGCCGAGGTGGTGGCCGGATACAAGGGATACATCGAGCTGGTGGACCCGGCGCTGCTCGAAGGCAAGACCGTCATTTCCACCGGCATGACGGGCGAGGTGGACCGCGCCCGACAGGCCGTGGACCACGCCCGGGCCGGGCGGCGCACGGTCATGGTCTGCAGCGGCGACGCGGGCATCTACGCCATGGCCGGGCTGCTGCTCGAAATCCTGGAGGCCGAGGGGCTGCTGGAAACGGTCCCGTTTGCCGTGGTGCCGGGCGTGCCCGCCTTCGTGGCCGCCGCCGCGCTGCTCGGCGCGCCGCTGATGCACGATTTCGCCTCGGTCAGCCTGAGCGACCTGCTCACCCCCTGGGAGGTCATCGAAAAAAGGCTCTCCCTGGCGGCCGAGGCGGACTTCGTCATCGCCGTCTACAACCCGCGCTCCAGGAAGCGGCACGACCACCTGGAACGCGCCCTGGCCCTTGTCGGCGCGCATCGCCCGTCCGACACCCCGGTGGGCGTCGTGGGCAGGGCGTACCGGCCGGGCCAGACCGTCGCGACCACCACCCTGGGGGCCGTGGATTCGGCCGCCGTGGACATGCAGACCGTGCTCGTCATCGGCAATTCGGCCACCCGCCGGGCCGGTGGGTTCCTGCTCACTCCGCGCGGCTACCACCGCAAGTATGCGCTCGGCGCCGGTCCGCGATCCGGGGAATAATCCTTGCCTACGAAGGGGTTTTTCGGGTAAAAGCAAGCGTCTACGATGCCACCCCCTGCTTGACAGGGGAGGGATACTTATTTATCCCGCATAAGTAGAGAGTGTGATTGTTCATTTTTGCAACAGGAGGAAGTAGGTAAATGAAAAAATCTCTGATGATCGGTCTGATGGTTGCGGCCTTGGTCTGTGCCTTTGCCCTGCCGTCCGTCATCGCGGCCAGCGCCCCGGCGGAAACCATGACCCTGAAGGCCCCGGCCGATGTCAAGGCCACCAAGACCCCGGTGACTTTCCCGCACAAGAAGCACGAAGGTGTCGCCGACTGTCTGGTCTGCCACCACAAGGAAGCCGACAAGAGCGCCATCAAGGGCTGCGCGACCGCCGGCTGTCACACCGACGGCAGCGCCGCCGCCAAGAAGGACCCGAAGGGCTTCTACGCGGCCTGGCACAGCAAGGCCGCCAAGAATTCCTGCATGGGCTGCCACAAGGCACAGAAGAAAGGCCCCGTGGGCTGCAAGGACTGCCACCCCAAGAAGTAATGCTCGGGTGATTCGAGGGGGGCTGTGCAGACAGCCCCCCTTTTTTCCCAACCTCGTCCAGGAGGTATCCATGACCCCGGCTCCCCCGCCCAAAGACGATTCCGTCGATGTCAACGACGTGTTCAGCGAAGCCCCTGAAAACGAGGCCCTGGACACCGATAATCTCGACGCCGATTTCGAGCAGGAGCTCGAAGACCTCTTCTCCGACGACCTGGAGGAGGAGCAGGCTGCGGCCGACGAAGCCGACGAGGGCGCGGACGAACCCATAGTCCTGGACGATCTGATGGCCGCCGGGGAAGACGCGGCGGACGATGACGACCTGCTCGTCCTGGACGACGTGGCGGGGACCGAAGACGACGAGGCCCTGCTGCTTCTCGACGATCTGGCCGAGCCCGACGAAGGTGCGGACGACGATCTGCTCATCCTGGACGACGTGGCGGCCGACGATGCGGACGGCGACGATGTGGCCGCCCTGGTGGACGACATCGCCGAAGTCAACGAGGCCGCGCCCGGTGCGGACATGACTGAAGACGAGGACGTCATCGAGCTCGACGACCTGCTGGACGAAGGCGGCGAAGTCCCCGACCTGGACTCCCTGCTGGAAGAGGACGCGGACGCCCTGGTCCTGGACGACGTGGTCGGGGAAACCGGCGACGAACCCGAACTGCTGCTCGACGAACCGGTCGAGGACGAGCCCGAGCTGCTGCTCGAAGAGACGGCCGACGAGGTCGCCGAAGACGAAATTTCCCTGGATTCCCTCACCGACGAGGGCGCGCCCGACGAAGGCGTCGAAGAGATATTCCTCGAGGACGAGGACGCCGGCGACGCGGCCCTGGCCGAAGCCGCCGAAGACCAGGATGTTCCGGTGGAAGACGCCATGTCCGACGACGAACTGGCCATGCTTCTCGACGAACCCGAACCCGCCGTCCCCGCTTCCGCCGCCGCTTCCGCCGCCGCAGTCGGCGACGCATCCGGCGACGGCATCGACATAGCCGAACTGACGGGCGTGGAAGGGCTCGAGGAAGACGAGTCCATGGACGACATGGAAAGCCTGCTCGACAATGTCGAGGTCGATGTTTCCGACATCATGGACGAGTCCGATGACGACGCAGAGCTGGACGTGCCCGACATGGACGTGCCCGACGTGGACGTGCCCGACATGGACGTGTCCGACATGGACGTGCCCGACATGGACATGGACTCCGTGTCCGACATGATCGCCGCCGAAACCATGCCCCCCGACGCGGGCGTGGAACTGCCCGGCGACGAGGATGTGGACCAGTTCATGGCCGACGTGCGCACCGATGTGCCCGACGTGGCCGAGCTGCAGGCCAAGGTGGCCTCCCTGGAAGCGCGCGTGGAGGAGCTCGAACACCGCCTGCGCGAGGAAATTGCCCAACTCGTGCCCGCCGAGGCCGCCCGCATCATCCGCGAGGAGATCGAAGCCCTGGCCCGCGAACTCGACGATTGACGCCGACCGACCATTTCAAGGGGCCGACTCCCGGTGGGGGGTCGGCCCTTTTGTTTTTGTCCGGCAACAAGGAATCCTCCGGCCGCCGACGGCATCCCCTTGTGCAGGGTCTGGCCCCCGGCCGGGACCTCGGGTACAATGGCCGCATGCAGCGTTGGATCCTTCATGTCGACATGGACGCGTTCTTTGCGTCGGTGGAGCAGTTGGACGACCCGTCCCTGGCGGGCAGGCCGGTGGTGGTGGGCGGCACGTCCGACCGGTCCGTGGTTTCGGCGGCCAGCTACGAGGCGCGCAAGTACGGCGTGCACTCGGCCATGAGCATGGTCAAGGCGCGCAAGCTGTGCCGCGACCTGGTGATCGTGCCGGGGCGCATGGGCCGGTACCGGGAGATTTCGCACGCGGTCATGGCGGTGCTGGGCGAGTTCTCGCCCCTGGTGGAGCAGGCGAGCGTGGACGAGGCGTATGTGGACGGCACGGGACTGGAGAGGCTCTTCGGACCGGTGGAGGCGCTGGGCCGCCGCATCAAGGACCGGGTGCGGGAGGCGACCGGGCTGACCTGTTCGGTGGGCGCGGCCCCGGTCCGGTTTTTGGCCAAGATCGCTTCGGACCTGGACAAGCCCGACGGGCTGTCGATCATCCGCCCCGATGCGGTGGAGGGTTTTTTGCGCGTGCTGCCGGTGGGGAAGATCCCGGGTGTGGGGAAGAAGCTGGTGGACGAGCTCGGTCGGCTGGGCGTGCGCACCTGCGGCGACGTGCTGCGCCGGGACCGGGCATGGTGGGAGAGGAGGCTGGGCAAGTACGGCGGCGCGCTGCACGACCGGGCGCGGGGGGTGGACCCCAACCCGGTGGAGCCGGGGGGCGAGGCCAAGAGTTGCAGTGCGGAGAACACCTTTGGCGAGGATACGTCGGACCGGGCGGAGCTGGCGCGCTGGCTGCTGGCCCAGGCCGAGCGGGTGGGCGCGGACCTGCGCGCCCACGGGTACAAGGGGCGCACGGTGACGCTCAAGGTAAAGTATGCGGATTTCAAGCAGACAACGCGCAGCCGCAGCCTGCCTTCGCGCACGGACAATACGGCGCTGATCTTCGAGACCGCCCGCGAACTGCTGGCCGAGCTGGAGTTGCGGCGGGCGGTGCGGCTCATCGGCGTGGGCGTATCCCATTTCGAGCCGCGCGCGCGGCAGGCGCTGTTGTTCGAGGAAAGCCCGCGCGTGCGGGAGGAGACCAGCCCTCTGGACCGGGCGGTGGACCGGGTCCGGCAGCGGTTCGGTTCTTCTGCGGTTACCCGGGTCGATCTGCTTGCTTTCAGGAAAAAGCAGTGAAAGTTCAGAGTGATATAGTTGAAAACCGGTATCACTTGCCAAAGCCGGTGAAGATTATTATTTAAAAACTTTGAGGGAAGAACAACCGCACCCCCCGGGCGGCAAGACGGCATCCGAGTGATGAAAGGGACCATGAAAAGACGCAATTATCCGTCGCTGCTCGCCCTGGGCCTGCTTCTCGCCGCCCTCTCGTGCGCCTTCCCGGCCTTTGCCGAGGAGGACCCCGAGGGGATCATGGACGTCCAACTGGCCAAGGACCCAGATCCCCTGGCCGGGAACGTGGAGGCGGGCATCGACCACCTCTTCGGCATGTTGGAGGACAAGAGCGGGACCTTTGACCAGGCCGCGATCTCACCCATGCTCGACTTCGTCCTGGACGGTCCGGCCGACCCCAAGGACATCGGTCCGGCCCGCCGGTTCGGCGGCCAGGGCATCTGCCTGCGGCGCGACGTGTCCACCGACCTGTCCACCGTGCTGCGCTATTTCTACAATCCGGACATTCCCAACTACCTGCTCTGCCCGGCCGTGCTGCGGCTTTCCGGCTGGCGCGAGGGCAGCGAGTTCCTGACGCGCAAGACCCGGCTGTGGGACGACCTCGCGGCCCTGGAAGCGCCCGTGCTGGTGCGCGGCCGCGAGTTCGAGGTCAACACGCCCGATTCCTTTGCCGAGGCCTACTACCGCTACGACCTGGACCGGCTGATCATCCTGACGAAGTACCGGGGAAAGAACGTGGCCATCTCCATCTCCGAGCAGCCGGACAAGTCCGACGTGGGCCGCAAGGGCGCCATTCTGGACGACAACCAGTGGGAATATTTCTATTCCGGCCTGGAAGGGCTGAACAAGGGCCTCATCGGCTGGATGGACACCTTCATGTACCAGTCCGCCTCGGTCCAGGTGTTCCTGGAGCGGGACGCCGAGGC
>JAZHDH010000058.1:0-27044 GCA_036584335.1 Pseudodesulfovibrio sp.
GCCAAGGTCAACGACTACGGGTTCATCGAGACCCCGTACCGCAAGGTGGTGGACAGGAAGATCACCGACGAGATCACCTACATGGACGCCTCCAAGGAGGCCGGCGAGGTGGTCGCCCAGGCCAATGCGCCGCTGGACGAAAGCGGCACGTTCGTCAACCCGCGCGTCAACGCCCGCATCAGCGGCGACGTGCAGCTGACCCTGGCCGAGGAAGTGACCTGCATGGACATCAGCCCGAGCCAGACGGTTTCCATCTCGGCCGCGCTGATCCCCTTCCTGGAGCACGACGACGCCAACCGCGCCCTGATGGGCTCGAACATGATGCGTCAGGCCGTGCCGCTCCTCCAGGCCGAGCAGCCGCTGGTCGGCACCGGCATGGAAGGCCCGGTCGCCCGCGATTCCGGTGCCTGCGTGCTGGCCCAGGAAGACGGCATCGTCCACTATGTGGATGCCGAGCGCGTCATCGTCAACTACGAGGGCGGCATCTACGGCAACTCCGGCGGCGCCAAGCACTACGAGTTCCAGAAGTGGCACAAGTCCAACCAGAACTCCTGCTTCGGCCAGCACCCCAAGGTGCAGGTGGGCCAGGTGGTGAAGAAGGGCGACGTGCTGGCCGACGGGCCGGGCATCGACGACGGTGAACTCGCGCTGGGCAAGAACCTGCTCGTGGCCTTCATGCCCTGGTGCGGTTTCAACTTTGAAGACTCCATCCTCATTTCCGAGCGCATGGTCAAGGAAGACGTGTTCACCTCGGTCCACATCGAGGAATTCGAGCTCGTCGCCCGCGACACCAAGCTCGGCCCCGAGGAAGTGACCCGAGACATCTCCAACGTCTCCGAGGAGATGCTGCGCAACCTCGACGAATGCGGCATCATCCGCATCGGCGCGCGCATCAAGCCCGACGACATCATGGTCGGCAAGATCACGCCCAAGGGCGAGACGCAGCTGACCCCCGAGGAAAAGCTGCTCCGCGCCATCTTCGGCGACAAGGCGCGCGACGTGAAGAACACGTCCCTCAAGGTTCCGCCGGGGATCGCGGGCACCATTGTCGACGTCAAGGTCTTCAACCGCCGATCCTCCGAGAAGGACGACCGGACCAAGGCCATCGAGGAAGCCGAACTGGCCGCCCACGACGCCAAGGAAATGAAGCACATCGCCGCGCTGACCGACGCCGTCCGGGAAAAGATCTGGACAGCGGTCAGGGGCGAGAAGGTGAAGAAGGACCTGGTGGGCTCCAAAAAGACCGTGCTCGGCAAGACCGGCGAGGTCATCGACCGTGAGGCGCTGGACGGCGTGCCCATCAAGAAGCTGGTCGGCGTGTTCGACAAGGACGCGGGCGACCAGGTCAAGATGATTGTCGCCGACTACGAGCAGCAGGTCCAGTTCATCAAACATATATACGACGTGAAGCGCGAGAAGGTTACCGAAGGCGATGATCTGCCTCCCGGCGTCATCAAGATGGTCAAGGTCTACGTCGCGGTGAAGCGGAAGCTCTCCGTGGGCGACAAGATGGCCGGCCGCCACGGCAACAAGGGCGTCGTCTCCTGCATCCTGCCGGAAGAGGACATGCCGTTCTTCTCCGACGGCACCCCCATGGACATCGTCCTCAACCCGCTGGGCGTTCCCTCCCGTATGAACATCGGGCAGATCATGGAAACCCACCTGGGCATGGCCGGCCGCAAGCTCGGCCAGCAGCTCAATGCGCAGCTGGAAGCCGGGGTGCAGAACCTCCGCGAGAGCGCCAAGCAGATGCTCGGCACCAAGGAGATGGCGCAGTTCATCGACTCCCTGTCCGACGAGGAGTTGGTGGACGCCATCAAGAAGGTGAAAAACGGCATCGTGGCCAAGACCCCGGTGTTCGACGGCGCGAGCGAAGACGAGATATGGAACTGGCTGACCGAGGCCGGGTGCGACGACGACGGCAAGTTCGTCCTGTACGACGGCCGTACCGGCGAGCCCTTCCACAGCCGGGTCACCGTGGGCATCATGTACATGCTCAAGCTGCACCACCTGGTCGACGAGAAGATCCACGCCCGGTCCACCGGCCCGTACTCGCTCGTCACGCAGCAGCCTCTGGGCGGCAAGGCCCAGTTCGGCGGCCAGCGCCTGGGCGAGATGGAAGTCTGGGCTCTCGAGGCCTACGGCGCCGCCTATCTTCTGCAGGAGTTCCTCACCGTCAAATCCGACGATGTGCAGGGCCGCGTGAAGATGTACGAGAAAATCGTCAAGGGCGACAACTTCCTGGAAGCCGGCCTGCCGGAGTCCTTCAACGTCCTGGTCAAGGAACTCATGTCGCTGGGTCTGGATGTGATCCTGCACTACGAGGACCGCAAGCCGCGCTCCGGTTCGCAGGGACCCGCCGTCCCCGCCTTTCCGCCCTCGGGAACCGGGCCGCTGGTAGACTAGCCGCGCCGCATACTGTTGATCAGCCCGGCCGGCCCACAGGGCGCGGCCGGGCATCATATAACTTTTTACTATAGGGGATATCCATGACGTTGGACGATCTGTTCACCCTCCGTGGAGCACCTAACCAGGCGGCCCAGGGCCGAAACCTGAAGGCCATCCAGATATCCATCGCGTCGCCCGAGACCATTCGCGAATGGTCCTTCGGCGAGGTGAAAAAACCGGAAACGATCAATTACCGCACCTTCAAGCCCGAGCGGGACGGCCTTTTCTGCGCCAAGATCTTCGGGCCGGTGAAGGACTACGAGTGCAACTGCGGCAAGTACAAGCGCATGAAGCATCGCGGCATCGTCTGCGAGAAGTGCGGCGTCGAGGTCATCGCCTCGAAGGTCCGCCGCGAGCGCATGGGCCACATCGAGCTGGCCGCGCCGGTCGCCCATATCTGGTTCCTCAAGACCCTGCCCTCAAAGATCGGCACGCTGCTCGACATCACCATGGCCGACCTGGAGAAGGTGCTTTACTTCGACTCCTTCATCGTGCTTGATCCCGGCGAAACCCCGCTCAAGAAGCACCAGGTGGTGAGCGAGGACCAGTACTTCCAGGTCATCGACCATTTCGGCGAGGATGCGCTGAAGGTGGGCATGGGTGCCGAGACCGTGCGCACCATGCTCGAGGCCCTGGACCTGCCGACCTTGCGCGTGGAACTGCGCGAGGAATCGGAGAGTACCCGGTCCCAGACCAAGAAGAAGAAAATCACCAAGCGCCTCAAGATCGTCGAGGCCTTCCTCGAGTCCGGCAACAAGCCCGAGTGGATGATCATGGAAGTGATTCCCATCATCCCGCCCGAGCTGCGCCCGCTGGTCCCCTTGGACGGCGGCCGTTTCGCTACCTCGGACCTCAACGACCTCTACCGCCGCGTCATCAACCGCAACAACCGGTTGAAACGGCTGCTGGAACTCGGCGCGCCCGAGATCATCATCCGCAATGAGAAGCGCATGTTGCAGGAGGCCGTCGACGCCCTGTTCGACAACGGCCGCCGCGGCCGCGCCATCACCGGCACCAACGGCCGCCCGCTCAAGTCGCTTTCCGACATGATCAAGGGCAAGCAGGGCCGTTTCCGCCAGAACCTGCTCGGCAAGCGCGTCGACTACTCCGGCCGTTCGGTCATCGTCGTCGGCCCGAAGCTGAAGCTGCACCAGTGCGGCCTGCCCAAGAAGATGGCGCTGGAGCTGTTCAAGCCGTTCATCTACGCCGAGCTGGAAAAGCGCGAGATCGCCACCACCATCAAGTCGGCCAAGAAAATGGTCGAGCGCGAGGACCTGGTCGTCTGGGACATCCTGGAAGACGTGGTCCGCGAATACCCGATCATGCTCAACCGCGCCCCGACCCTGCACCGCCTGGGCATCCAGGCCTTCGAGCCGCTGCTCGTCGAGGGCAAGGCCATTCAGCTGCACCCGCTCGTCTGCTCCGCCTACAACGCGGACTTCGACGGCGACCAGATGGCCGTGCACGTGCCCCTGTCCGTGGAGGCGCAGATCGAATGCCGCGTGCTCATGATGTCCACCAACAACATCCTGAGCCCGTCCAACGGCTCCCCGATCATCAATCCGTCGCAGGACATCGTCCTCGGCCTGTACTACCTGACCACGCCGCGCTCCTTCGAGCTGGGCGAGGGCATGATCTTCTCCGGCCCGGAGGAGGTCATCGCGGCCTATGACCACGGCGTGGTCGGCCTGCACGCCCGGGTCAAGGTCCGCATGAACGGCGAACTGGTGGAAACCACCACCGGCCGCGTCATCGTCAGCGAACTGATCCCGGACAAGGTGCCCTTCGAGATGGTCAACTGCGTGCTCAACAAGAAGAACATCGCCGCCCTGGTCTCCGGCGCCTACCGGCTGGCGGGCACCAAGGCGTCGGTCATCCTCTGCGACCGGATCAAGGATCTGGGCTACGAGTTCGCCACCCGCGCCGGTGTGACCATCGGCGTCAAGGACCTCAAGATTCCCGACGCCAAGGCGCACCTGCTCGAGGTCGCCCACAACGAGGTGGAGGAGATCGAGGTCCAGTTCCAGGACGGCATCATCACCCGTACCGAGAAGTACAACAAGGTGGTCGACGTCTGGACCAAGGTCACCAACGACATCTCCAACGAGATGATGCAGGAGATGAGCACCGACATCCTCGTGGACCCGAAGACCGGGGCCACCGAGGTCAACTCGAGCTTCAACCCCATCTACATGATGGCCACCTCCGGCGCGCGAGGCAACCAGGACCAGATGCGCCAGCTGGCCGGCATGCGCGGCCTGATGGCCAAGCCGTCGGGCGAGATCATCGAGACGCCGATCACGGCTTCGTTCCGCGAAGGCCTCTCGGTTCTCCAGTACTTCATCTCCACGCACGGCGCCCGCAAGGGTCTCGCGGATACGGCGCTCAAGACCGCCAACTCCGGTTACCTGACCCGCCGCCTGGTGGATGTGGTTCAGGATGTGACCGTGTCCGAGCTGGACTGCGGCACCGTGGACGGCCTGGAGCTGGCCCACCTGATCAAGGGCGGCGAGATCAAGCAGCGGTTGGCCGAGCGGGTGCGCGGCCGCGTCTCCATGTTCGACGTGTACGACGAGGACACCGGCGAGCTGATCGTCCCGGCCAACACCATGATCGACGAGAAGTACGCCAACCGGCTGGACCAGTCCGGCGTCAACTCCATGACTATCCGTTCGGGCCTGACCTGCAAGTCCAGGCAGGGCATCTGCGCCATGTGCTACGGCCGCGACCTGGCCCGCGGGCATCTGGTCAACGTCGGCGAGACGGTCGGCATCATCGCCGCCCAGTCCATCGGCGAGCCCGGCACCCAGCTGACCATGCGCACCTTCCACATCGGCGGCACGGCGTCCAAGGAAATCGAATCCTCGTCCATCGAGTCGCAGCACAACGGCCGCGTGGTCACGTCCCGCATGCGTACGGTCGTCAACACCGAGGGCCACAAGATGGTCCTGGGCAAGAGCTGCCAGGTGGGCATCGTCGACGAGCAGGGCCGCGAGCGTGAAAAGTACGTGCTGCCCTCGGGCGCGCGCCTGCTGGTCGATGAAGGGCAGGAGGTCAAGAAGGGCGCTGCCCTGGCCGAGTGGGATCCGTACATGGAACCCTTCATCGTCGACGCTTCCGGCACCATCAAGTTCAAGGACATCATCGAAGGCAAGACCGTGCAGGAGGACCGTACCTCCAAGGCCTCCTTCACCATCATGGAATACCGCACCACCAACTACCGTCCGGCCGTGACCCTGGTCGGCGACGATGGCAAGCCCGTGCAGCGTCCCGGCACCGACATCGATGCCAACTTCGCCATGCCGGTGGGCGCCATCCTGATGGTCAAGGACGGCGACAAGGTCCAGGCTGGCGACGTCATCGCCCGCAAACCGCGCGAATCCTCCAAGACCAAGGACATCGTCGGCGGTCTGCCGCGCGTCGCCGAGCTCTTCGAGGTGCGCAAGCCCAAGGACCTGGCCGTGGTCTCGTCCATCGACGGCATCGTCACCTTCGGCTCCGAGACCAAGGGCAAGCGAAAGGTCGTGGTCACCCCCGAGGTGGGCGAGCCCAAGGAGTTCCTCATTCCCAAGGGCAAGCACATCACGGTGCAGGAAGCCGACTTCGTGGAAGCGGGCGACCTGCTGACCGAAGGCTCCCCGGAGCTGCACGACATTCTGCGGATCAAGGGCGAAAAGCACCTGGCCCGCTACCTGGTCGAGGAAATCCAGGACGTGTACCGCTTCCAGGGCGTCAACATCAACGACAAGCACATCGAGATCATCGTGCGCCAGATGCTGCGCAAGGTGGCCATCCTTGAGCCCGGTTCCACCACCTTCCTCATCGGCGAGCAGGTGGACAAGCTGCGGTTCATGGAAGAGAACGCCAGGGTCGTGGCCGAGGGCGGCAACCCCGCCGTGGCCGAGACGCTGGTTCTGGGCATCACCCAGGCCTCCCTGTCCACGGACTCCTTCATCTCGGCGGCTTCCTTCCAGGAAACCACCAAGGTGCTGACCGAGGCGGCCCTGCGCGGCAAGTCCGATTCCCTGCGCGGACTCAAGGAAAACGTCATCGTCGGTCGCCTGGTTCCGGCGGGCACGGGCTTCCGGAGGTACACGGACGCCGGCATCATCGTCCCGGACCAGCAGGAGCGTCCCGACAAGTTCCTCGAGGAGTTGGAGGAAAATCCGCTCCTGGTGGAGTTCGATCGGTAATATATAGTAATAGGCAAGCTAACGTATTGATAAAACAGGAGAGGGGCTCCCTCTCCTGTTTTTTTGAGGCAGCGGGGGACCGCAAAACCGAAAAGATACGGCCAAATCCCTTGACAAGAGAGGAGATTTGAGAGTACTTGCGGTCCTCTTTGCGCGAGTCGTCTCGCGAGGGTAATGTATTAACTATCGATTGGAGGATGAATGCCCACCATAAACCAGTTGATCCGTAGCGGCCGCAAAGCGCTGCCGAAGCGGAAAAAGACCCCGGCCCTGATGGAATGCCCTCAGCGGCGCGGCGTCTGCACCCGGGTGTACACCACGACCCCGAAGAAGCCGAACTCCGCGCTTCGCAAGGTCGCCCGTGTCCGCCTGACCAACGGCATGGAAGTGACCGCCTACATCGGCGGCGAAGGCCACAACCTGCAGGAACACTCCGTGGTTCTGATCCGTGGCGGCCGCGTCAAGGACTTGCCCGGTGTCCGTTACCACATCGTGCGCGGTTCCCTCGACACCTCCGGTGTCGCCGATCGCCGCCGTGGTCGTTCCAAGTACGGCGCCAAGCGCCCGAAATAGGTTCTTCAGCCTTTTCGCAACGCCCGGGGATGGACGACAAAGTAGGGCAGAGGCTGCCTGAAATAATGTTCCCCCGGCCGAAATTCAAGGAGAAAAAAAATGCCTCGTAAAGGTGCTGTCGCCAAGCGGCAGATCCTGCCGGATCCCGTATACGGCAGCAAGCTCATCACCCGCTTCATCAACCGTCTCATGATGGACGGCAAGAAAGCGGTCGCCGAGAAAATTTTCTACCTGGCCCTCGAAAACCTGGCCCAGAAGACCAACGAAGATGCCCTTCGGGCCTTTGAGAAGTGCCTGGAAAACGTGCGTCCCGCCCTGGAAGTCAAGTCCCGCCGCGTCGGCGGCGCGACCTACCAGGTGCCCATGGAAGTCCGCCCCGACCGTCAGACCGCCCTGGCCATCCGCTGGATGATCAATTATGCGCGCGGTCGCGGCGAGAAGGGCATGGTCGCCCGCCTTTCCGGTGAGCTGCTGGACGCCTTCAACAACCGTGGCGGCGCCGTCAAGAAGCGCGAGGACACCCACAAGATGGCCGAAGCCAACAAAGCTTTCGCCCACTACCGCTGGTAGAGTCGGAGTAGCACAGTGCCTAGAAAGGTTCCCAGAGAGAAACAGCGCAATATCGGTATCATGGCCCACATCGATGCGGGCAAGACCACGACCACCGAGCGCATTCTGTTCTACACCGGCGTGTCCCACAAGATCGGCGAGGTCCATGACGGCGAAGCCACCATGGACTGGATGGTCCAGGAACAGGAGCGCGGCATCACCATCACGTCTGCCGCCACCACCTGCTTTTGGCGCGACCATCGCATCAACATCATCGACACGCCCGGCCACGTCGACTTCACCATGGAAGTGGAGCGCGCCTTGCGCGTGCTGGACGGCGCTGTCGCCGTCTTCGACTCCGTCGCAGGCGTCGAGCCCCAGTCCGAGACCGTGTGGCGTCAGGCCGACCGTTACCACGTCCCCAGGGTCGCCTTCGTCAACAAGATGGACCGCATCGGCGCGGACTTCTACCGTTGCGTCTCGATGATGAAGAGCCGCCTGGGCGCCAAGGCCGTGCCCGTGCAGCTGCCCATCGGTGCCGAAGACCGCTTTGAAGGCGTCGTCGACCTGATCGAGGGCAAGGCCTACATCTTCGATCACATGGACCACGGCGCCAGCTTCTCCACCACGGAGGTTCCCGCAGAGCTTCAGGATCAGTACGAACTGATGCGCGCCGAGATGATCGAGGCCGTGGCCGAGGAGGATGAAACCCTTCTCGAGAAGTTCATGGCCGACGAGCCCCTGACCCCCGAAGAGCTGCGCGAGGGCGTGCGCAAGGCCACCGTGAGCCTGACCATCTGCCCCGTGCTGTGCGGCACCGCGTTCCGCAACAAGGGCGTGCAGCCGCTGCTCGACGCCGTCGTCGACTACCTGCCTTCCCCGCTGGACATCCCGGCGATGAAGGGCGTGGACCCGGACACCGGCACCGAGATCGAGTGCCCGTGCGACGACGATCTGCCCCTGGCCGCCCTGGCCTTCAAGCTGGCCACCGACCCGTTCGTCGGCCACCTGACCTTCCTGCGCCTCTACGCCGGTCACATCGAGTCCGGCGCCACCGTGGTCAACGCGACCACGGGCAAGAAGGAGCGCATCGGCCGTCTGTTGAAAATGCACGCCAACAAGCGTGAAGAAATAAAAGAGGCGTACGCCGGCGATATCGTTGCAGCCGTCGGCCTCAAGAACGTGGCCACCGGCGACACCCTGTGCGACCTCAAGACCGTCGTCGCCCTGGAGTCCCTGGACATCCCGGAACCCGTCATCGAGGTGGCCATCGAACCCAAGACCAAAGCCGACCGTGACGCCCTGTCCTCGGCCCTCGCCAAGCTCGCCAAAGAGGACCCCTCTTTCCGCGTGAAGGGAGACGAGGAGACCGGACAGACCCTGATCGCCGGAATGGGAGAGTTGCACCTGGAAATCATCGTTGATCGCCTGCTCCGGGAGTTCAGCGTGAACGCGAACGTGGGCGCGCCCCGCGTTGCGTACAGGGAAACCATCTCCGCGCCGACCAAGGTGGACGTCAAGCATGCCAAGCAGTCGGGCGGTCGTGGCCAGTATGGCCACGTTGTTCTCGAAGTCGAGCCCAATTCGGAGAAGGGCTACGAGTTCGTGGACGAAATCAAGGGCGGCGTGATTCCCAAGGAATACATCCCCGCCGTTGACAAGGGCATCCGGGATGCCCTGAAGAACGGCATCGTGGCCGGGTTCCCGGTCGTCGATGTGAAGGTCAAGCTGGTCTTCGGCTCCTACCACGAAGTCGACTCCAGCGAGCAGGCCTTCTACGTTGCCGGTTCCATGGCCGTCAAGGAAGCCTGTCGGCAGGCGAAACCGATCCTGCTGGAACCGATCATGTCCGTGGAAGTCGTGACCCCCGAGGACTATCTCGGCGACGTCATGGGCGACCTCAACGGACGGCGCGGCCGCGTGGGTGAAATGGAAGCCCGCCCGGGCGTACAGGTCGTGCGTTGCTTCGTCCCGCTGTCCGAGATGTTCGGATACGCGACGGATCTCAGGTCCAAGACCCAGGGCCGTGCAACGTTTACCATGCAGTTCGACCACTACGAAAGAGTGCCGAGCAATTTGGCTGAAGAGTTGACAACGAAGAAAGATTAACGTCGATCCGGGATTTTCCCTTTGCTTGACATGCCGACGGGGGAAGGGTATTCAACCCGACCGCTTGAATAGCACATGCACGTCTGAAAAACGGACGAGTAAAGATAAATCCTTTGAGGAGAAAGCACTATGGCTGCTTCGATGGCGAGTGATCGCATCAGAATCAAACTTAAAGCATACGACTACCGTATTCTTGACAAGGCAGTGAACGAGATCGTGGACACCGCCCGGAATACCGGTGCGGCTATTGCCGGTCCCGTGCCGCTGCCCACCGACATTCACCGTACCACCGTCCAGAAGTCCGTTCACGTCGACAAGAAGTCGCGCGAGCAGTTCGAGATGCGCATCCACAAGCGCCTTCTGGACATTCTCGAACCCACTCAGCAGACTGTTGATGCCCTGGGCAAGCTCTCGCTTCCCGCCGGTGTGGACGTCGAGATCAAGCTCTAGGAGTTGTAGTTATGGCTAAGACTCTTGGTATTCTCGGGAGAAAGCTGGGCATGACCCGCATCTTCCAGGACGATGGTACGGTCTGTCCCGTCACCGTGATCGCCGCCGGGCCATGCCCGGTCATGCAGATCAAGACGCAGGACAAGGAAGGCTACAACGCCCTGCAGCTCGGCTATGAAACCATCGCCGAGCGCAAGGTGAACAAGCCCCTGAAGGGCCACATGGCCAAGGCCGGGGACGCTCTGTACCGCCACCTCAAGGAGTTTCCCCTGGAGGCGGTGGAAGGTTACGAACTCGGTCAGGAAATCACCGTGGACATTTTCGCCGCCGGCGACGTGGTCAAGGTAACCGGTACCTCCAAAGGTAAGGGTTTCCAGGGTGTCATGAAGCGGCACAACTTCTCCGGCTCCCGTGCTTCCCACGGTGCCGAGAAGGTGCATCGCGTTCCCGGTTCCGTCGGTAACGCGACCTATCCCGGTCGTGTCTGGAAGGGCAAGAGAATGCCCGGCCAGATGGGGAACGCCCGCGTGACCGTGTCCAACGTGGAAATCGTCGACGTGCGCCCCGAGGACAATGTCCTTGTGGTCAAGGGCCAGATTCCCGGCCCGGCCAACGGCCTCGTCATGATCCGCAAGAACGGTTAGCGAGGAAGATATCATGGCAAAAATTCAAGTAGTTGATCAGAATAACGCCAAAGTCGGCGACTTCGAACTGGCTCCGGAGGTCTTCGAGGTGGAAATCCGCCCCGAGATCCTGAACCTGGTCGTCCGCTCCCAGCGCGCCGCCATGCGGCAGGGCACCCATGCCACCAAGACCCGCGGCATGAAGTCCGGCGGCGGCCGCAAGCCCTGGCGCCAGAAAGGAACTGGCCGAGCCCGTGCAGGTTCCACCCGTTCGCCCCTGTGGCGCGCCGGTGCCATTCTCTTCGGCCCCCAGCCGCGGGACTACGACTTCAAGGTCAACAAGAAGGTCCGCAAGCTGGCCCTTCAGATGGCCCTGTCCTCCCGCGTTTCCGAGGACAAGCTGACCGTGGTCAATGTCATCGAACTGGCCGAGGTGAAGACCAAGGCCTTCGCCGAAGTGGCGAGCAAGCTCGGCATGACCAAGGCGCTGATTGTGGCCAAGGATGCGGACGAGAAGCTGATGCTTTCGGCCCGCAACATGCCGCACATCAAGGTCATCGAGGCCAATAATCTGAATGTTTACGACGTGCTGCGCTATCCCGAGCTGGTAATGCTCGAGGCTGCCGCCCAAGACGTTCAAGAGAGGTTGAAGTAATGGATTACTCCCAGGTATTGCTCAAGCCCGTTGTCTCCGAGAAGGCCAACGAGGCCAAGGAGAAGGCCAATCACGTCTCTTTTTACGTCCACCCCGACTCCAACAAGATCGAGGTGAAGAAGGCCGTCGAAGCCGCCTTTGACGTCAAAGTCGAGTCCGTGAATATCATTCGCAAGAAAGCCATGCCGCGCAAGCGTTTCGGCCGTGTGTCCGGTCGCATCTCCGGGTACAAGAAGGCCTACGTCAAGCTTGCCGAAGGCGACAAGATCGAAATCTTCGAAGGAGTGTAAGAGATGGCTACCCGTAAGTTGAAGCCTACTTCTCCGGGCCGCCGGTTCCAGACGATCTCGGATTTCGCCGAGATCACCCGGACCACTCCCGAGAAGTCGCTGACCAAAGGTCTGACCAAGAAATCCGGCCGCAACAACAATGGCCGTGTCACCGCCCGCCGCCGGGGCGGCGGTCACAAGACGCTGTATCGCCTGATCGACTTCAAGCGCAGCAAGCTGGGCATTCCCGCCAAGGTCGCAGAGATCGAGTACGATCCGAACCGCAGCGCCCGGATTGCCTTGCTGTTCTATGCTGATGGCGAGAAGCGCTACATCCTGGCCCCGGTGGGTCTGAATCAGGGCGACACCGTCCTGTCTGGCGAAGGCGCGGACATCAAGCCCGGCAACGCCTTGGTCCTGACCAACATCCCGACCGGTACCGTGGTGCACAACATTGAGCTGCATCCCGGCAAGGGCGGCCAGTTCTGCCGCGCTGCGGGCACCTACGCCCAGCTCATCGCCAAGGAAGGCAAGTACGCCCTGCTGCGTATGCCCTCCGGCGAAGTGCGCAAGGTCCTGGCGGCCTGCTGTGCCACCATCGGCCAGGTCGGCAACATTCAGCATGAGAATATCAAGATCGGCAAGGCCGGCCGCAATCGCTGGCTTGGTCTTCGCCCGAAGGTCCGCGGTGTTGCCATGAACCCCATCGATCACCCGCACGGTGGCGGTGAGGGTCGCAGTTCCGGCGGTCGTCACCCGGTATCCCCGTGGGGCACCCCCGCCAAGGGCTACAAGACCCGCAACAGGAAGAAAGCTTCCTCGAAGCTTATCGTCAAACGCCGCGGCCAGAAGTAGGAGTATAGATAATGCCGAGATCGCTCAAAAAGGGACCGTTTCTTGACGGCCACCTTATCAAGAAAGTCGAACTGGCAGCCGAGAACCAGGACCGTCGTGTCATCAAGACCTGGTCCCGCCGTTCCACGATCATCCCCGAGATGGTCGGCCTGACCTTTGCCGTGCACAATGGCCGCAAGTTCATCCCGGTGTTCGTCACCGAGAACATGGTCGGCCACAAGCTTGGCGAGTTCTCGCCCACCCGTACCTACTTCGGCCACGCCGCCGACAAAAAGAAGTAGGGGAGGTAAGCCATGGAAAAAGGAATGAAGGCTGTCGCCAAGTTCGTGCGCGTGTCTGCCCGCAAGACCCGCATCGTAGCCGAGAACATCAAGGGCAAGGGCGTGGAGGATGCATTGAACATCCTCAAGTTCACCCCGCAGAAGCCCGCCGAGATTCTCAGCAAGGTGCTCTTTTCCGCCATCTCCAATGCCGAGAGGCAGCCGGGCGTGGACGTGGACTCCCTGATCATCGACACCGTCATGGTCAACGAAGGCCCGACCTGGAAGCGGATCATGCCGCGCGCCATGGGCCGCGCCTATCGCGTCCGCAAGCGCACCAGTCACATCACCATCATCCTCAAGGAACAATAGAATGGGACAGAAAGTACATCCTTACGGTTTTCGTCTGGGGTATAACAAGAACTGGCTGTCCCGCTGGTACAGCAAGAAGGAGTATCCCGCCTTCGTGCTGCAGGACGACCAGATCCGCAAATACGTCAAGAAGAAGCTTTACCAGGCCGGCATCTCCCGTCTCGAAATCGAGCGGGCCGGCGGCAAGATTCGCCTGATCATCCACACCGCGCGCCCGGGCATCGTCATCGGCCGCAAAGGTGTAGAGATAGAGAAGCTGCGCGAAGATCTCCGCAGCAAGTTTCAAACTGAGTTCACCATTGAGGTCAACGAGATTCGTCGGCCTGAGATCGAGGCCCAGCTTGTGGCCGAGAACATCGCTCAGCAACTCGAGCGCCGGATTGCCTTCCGCCGTGCCATGAAGCGCACGGTGGGCCTTGCCAGGAAATTCGGAGCCGAGGGTATCAAGGTTGCGTGCGCAGGCCGGCTTGCCGGCGCTGAAATCGCCCGCAGCGAATGGTACCGCGACGGTCGTGTGCCCCTGCATACGCTCCGTGCCGACATTGACTACGGTTTTGCCGAGGCGGTCACCACCTACGGCGTGATCGGGGTCAAGGTCTGGATCTTCAAGGGTGAGATACTGGACAAAGAGGTAGAACAGTAATGCTTGCTCCAAAAAGAGTTAAATTCAGAAAGCGGCAGAAAAGCCGCTTAAGAGGCAAGGCCCAACGGGGTAACAGCGTGTCCTTCGGCGATATCGGCCTGAAGGCACTGGAGCACGGAAAGATCACCAGCCAGCAGATTGAGTCCGCTCGTGTCGCCATCATGCGCCACATCAAGCGCGGCGGTAAGGTCTGGATACGAATCTTCCCCGACTTCCCCGTCACCTCCAAGCCTGCGGAAGTCCGCATGGGCAAGGGTAAAGGCGCTCCCGACGGTTGGGTTGCGCCGGTGAAACCGGGTCGTATCATGTACGAGGTCAAGGGCGTGGACATCGAGCTTGCCAAGGAGGCCCTCAAGCGCGCTTCCTACAAGCTGCCCATCAAGACGGTCATCGTCGTGAAGGAGGGTATGTAGAATGCTCACCTCCAAGGAACTTCGTGAACTGGATGACGCCAAGCTCGGCGAAAAGCTGAACGAGTCCCGCAAGGAACTCTTCGGCCTGCGGTTCAAGCATGCCACCGCGCAGCTTGAGAACACCCGCGAACTGAGCAACGTCAAGAAGACCATCGCCCGTATCCTGACCATTCGGCAGGAACGACAGGGAGCGTAGAAATGGCTGAGCTCAAATACAAAGGCAACCGCCGCATGCTGACCGGCCTGGTCATCTCCGACAAGGGCGACAAGACCATCGTCGTGCGCGTCGAGACCCTGGTAAAGCATCCGCTGCTGAAGAAGTACATCCGCCGCCGCAAGAAGTTCATGGCCCATGATCCGGCCAACGACTGCGGTGTCGGCGACAAAGTGCAGATCGTAGAGTCTCGTCCGATGTCCAAGCGCAAGCGCTGGCACCTGGTGCAGATCCTCGAGAAGGCCGTGTAGGGGAAGGAGGAAATACCATGATTCAGGTAGAATCCAGACTCGATGTTGCGGACAACTCCGGGGCAAAGCAGGTCATGTGCATCAAGGTGCTTGGCGGTTCCAAGCGCCGCTATGCCGGCGTTGGCGACATCATCGTGGTCTCCATCAAGGAAGCCATGCCCCATTCCAAGGTGAAGAAGGGCGCGGTCATGAAGGCGGTGATCGTCCGGACCAAGAAGGAACTCGGCCGTCCCGACGGCTCCTTCATCAAGTTCGACACCAATTCCGCCGTGCTGATCGGTAACAACGGCGAGCCCGTGGGCACCCGCATCTTCGGACCCGTCGCCCGCGAACTGCGCGCGGCCGGTTTCATGAAGATCGTTTCCCTGGCCCCCGAAGTCCTGTAAGAGGATATGCAAATGAAGACCAAGATCCGCAAAGACGACAAAGTCATGGTCATCGCCGGGAAGGACAAGGGAAAGATCGGCAAGGTGCTGAAGATCCTGCCCAAGAAGGACAAGGTCCTTGTTGAGAAGGTCAACATGGTCCAGCGCCACACCAAGGCCAATCCCTATGCCCAGCAGCCCGGCGGGATTATCGAGAAGGAAGCCCCGATCCATGTATCCAATGTGGCCGTAGTGTGCGATGCGTGCACCAAGCCCACGCGGATCGGGTACAAGAAGACTGAAGACGGGAAGAAAGTTCGCTTCTGCAAGAAGTGCAACGAGATCTTCAAATAGGTTATCAGTATGACACGTCTCGAAAAAGTATATAATGAGAAGGTGGCCCCCGAACTCCAGAAGGCGTTCGGCTACAGTTCCTCCATGGAGATCCCCAAACTGGTGAAGATCTCCCTGAACATCGGCCTCGGCGCGGGCACGCAGAACAGCAAGCTCGTCGACGCAGCCGCCCAGGAATTGACCGCCATTGCCGGCCAGAAGGCCGTTGTCACCAAGGCGAAGAAGTCCATTGCGCAGTTCAAGCTGCGCGAGGGTATGCCCATCGGCGCCCGCGTCACGCTGCGCGGCGAGGCCATGTGGGACTTCTACGACAGGCTCGTGAGCTTCGCTCTGCCTCGTGTCCGCGATTTCCGCGGCGTTCCCGACCGCGGCTTCGACGGTCGTGGCAACTTCACGATGGGCATCAAGGAGCACACCATATTCCCGGAACTCGAAATCGACAGAATCGAGCTGGTCAAGGGCATGAACGTGACCGTGTGCACCACGGCCAAGACCGACAAGGAAGGCAAGATGTTGCTTGACCTCCTTGGCATGCCCTTCAAAAAGTAGGAGATCGGAAAGTGGCCAAAACAAGCATTCGCGTTAAGGCTCGCCGCACCCCCAAGTTCAAGGTTCGGTCCTACAATCGTTGTCCGATTTGTGGCCGTCCTCGGGCTTTTCTGAGGCGCTACGGCATTTGCCGTATTTGCTTCCGCAACAAGGCTCTCGCCGGTGAGTTGCCCGGCGTTCGCAAGGCGAGCTGGTAATCAAGGAGAAAATGAAATGGCTGTTGTTGATCCTGTAGCCGACATGTTGACCCGCATCCGGAATGCGTACGGCGCCTACCACAATGAGGTCGCCGTCCCCACCTCCAAAATGAAGGCCTCCATCGCGGGTATCCTGAAGGAAGAAGGTTATATCGCCGACTACGCTGTCGAGGACAGGGACATCAGTATCACCCTCAAGTACACCGACGGCAAACCCCTGGTTACGGGCCTGAAGAAGGTCAGCAAGCCGGGTCGTCGCGTGTACGTTGGAGCATCTGATATCCCCCGCGTGCAGAACGGTATCGGTATTTGTATCGTGTCCACCTCCAAGGGGCTGCTCGAAGGCGCCAAGGCCAAAGAGGCCAACGTCGGCGGCGAGCTGCTTTGTGAAATCTGGTAGAGAGGTTCCAAAATGTCTCGCATAGGAAAAAATCCCATCGACATCCCCACCGGTGTCGAAGTGACGGTTGGAGCCTCTGAGATCCAGGTAAAGGGCCCCAAGGGCACCTTGAAAACGCCGGTCCACGAGACCGTTGTGTACAAGATCGAGGATGGCAAGGTCGTTGTGACCCGTGCCAACGACTCCCGTGAAGCGCGTGGCCAGCACGGGCTGCGCCGGACGCTGCTCGCCAACTGCGTCGAGGGTGTTTCCAAGGGTTATTCCAAGGCCCTGGAAGTCATCGGCGTCGGTTACAAGGTGTCCGTGCAGGGCCAGAAGGTCATCCTGAACGTCGGGTTCTCGCACCCGGTCGAGTTTGACCTTCCGGCCGGCATCGACGCCAAGGCCGAGGGCAGCAAGCTGACCATCGGGGGCATCGACAAGCAACTGGTCGGTGAAGTTGCGGCACAAATCCGCCGCGTGCGTCCGCCCGAACCGTACAAGGGCAAGGGTATCAAGTACGCTGAAGAAGTCATCCGCCGCAAGGCCGGTAAATCCGGTTCCAAGTAGGGGAAACAGCCATGAGTAAAAGCAAGAATGAGCAGCGGCTTCTCCGCAAGCCGCGCATCAGGAAGAAGATCTCCGGTACCGCAGCCCGGCCCCGACTGGTCGTCTACCGTTCCAGCCAGCATCTCTATGCCCAGCTGGTCGACGACGTGAACGGCGTCACCCTGGCCTCCTCCAGCACCCAGGTGCTGTCCCGGGGAGGCGAGGCGCTGAAGGCCAACAAGGACTCTGCGGCCAAGGTGGGCAAGGATATTGCCGCCCGCGCCCTGGAGAAGCAGATCGAGACCGTGGTCTTCGATCGCAATGGCTATATATATCACGGCAAGATCAAAGCTCTTGCCGACGGCGCCCGTGAAGCCGGGCTGAAATTCTAGGTAGCTGGGATATGACAATGGAACAAAATGAAAGTGGACTGATCGAAAAAATCGTCTACCTCAATCGAGTCGCCAAGGTCGTCAAGGGTGGCCGCCGTTTCAGCTTCAGCTGCCTGGTGGTCGTCGGTGACGGTGAGGGGTCGGTCGGATACGGACTGGGCAAGGCCAACGAAGTGCCCGAGGCAATTCGCAAGGCCAGCGAGCGCGCCCGCAAGAACATGATTCGCGTCCCCCTGCTGGACGGCACCCTGCCTTACGAGGTTCTGGGCCGTTTCGGTGCCGGTCGCGTCATGCTGAAGCCTGCCTCGCGTGGTACCGGCATCATTGCCGGTGGCCCGGTCCGCGCCATCATGGAAGCCGTCGGCGTCCATGACATCCTGACCAAGGCAATCGGCACCAGCAACCCGCATAACGTTCTGCGTGCCACCATTGCCGGTCTCGAATCCCTGCGCAGCGCCGAGGAAATCTCCTCGCTGCGCGGTGTCTCGGTTTCCACGCCGAGAAAGTAAAGGAGACTGACCGTGTTGAAAGTCAAACAGATCAAGAGCAAGATCGGGTGCCAGCCGAACCAGGTCAAGGTTCTGGAATCGCTGGGCCTGCGCAAGATCAACCAGGTCAAGGAGCACGAAGACAATCCCGTCATTCGGGGCATGATCTACAAGGTGCGTCACCTGGTGGAGGTTACCGAGTCATGAGACTGCATGAACTGTATGCATTCCCGGAAGAATACAAGAACCGCAAGCGCGTGGGGCGCGGCTCCGGTTCCGGCAGCGGCAAGACCGCCGGCCGGGGCCACAAGGGCCAGAACTCCCGCGCCGGCGGTGGAGTCCGCCCCGGTTTTGAAGGCGGCCAGATGCCCCTGGCCCGCCGCCTTCCCAAGCGCGGGTTCAAGAACTTCTTCCGCGAGGAGTACGAGGCCGTGAACGTGGGGCGTCTGATCGCCCTGTTCGATGGCAAGGACGAAATCACTCTCGCCGACATGTATGAGCGCGGAGTCGTGAAGAACGGCGCTGCGGTCAAGGTGCTCGGCAACGGTGAGGTCGAAAAGGCCGTGATCATTGAAGCCCACCGTTTCAGTGCCTCCGCCGCCGAGAAGATCGCCAAGGCCGGCGGTACCGCCAAGGCCATCGAAGGCTAACTTAAGAGTACATCGGAAGGGTTGTTATTGTGGCGATGTCAGGAGTTGAGAATCTTGCCCGATTGCCAGAGCTGAAGAAGAAACTGCTCTGGACGTTCGCACTGCTTGCTGTCTACCGGATGGGCATCCATATCCCTATTCCCGGCGTCGACAGTGCCGCCCTGGCCGATTTCTTCGCCCAGGCGCAGAACACCCTGTTCGGGATCTTCGACATGTTCTCCGGCGGCGGACTGAAAAATATGTCCATCTTCGCCTTGGGGATCATGCCCTACATCTCCGCCTCCATCATCCTTCAGCTCCTGACCGTCGTGTCGCCGGAGCTGAAGCGGTTGCAGAAGGAGGAAGGGGAAGCCGGGCGCAAGAAGATCACCCAGTATACCCGGTACGGGACCGTGCTCATCACCATCATCCAGGGCTTCGCCATCGCGACCGGCCTGGAGAGCGCGTCCAGCCCGACCGGAGCGGCCATGGTCCTTACTCCCGGCATGGGATTCAAGCTGATGACCGTCCTGACCCTGACCACGGGCACCGTGTTCCTCATGTGGCTCGGTGAGCAGATGACGGAAAAGGGCATCGGCAACGGCATCTCCATGATCATCTACGCCGGTATCGTGGCGGGTCTTCCGACCGCGCTGATGAACACCGTGCAGCTGATGACCGTGGGCGAGATATCGCTGTTCATCCTGCTGATCCTGCTCGTACTCATGGGGGCCATCCTCGGCCTGATCGTGTTCATGGAGCGGGGACAGCGCCGGATTCCGATACACTACGCCAAACGTCAGATGGGGCGGCGCATGTTCGGCGGCCAGACGACGCACCTGCCGTTGAAGATCAACACCGCAGGGGTTATTCCGCCGATCTTCGCGTCCTCCATTCTGATGTTTCCGGCGACCATCGCCCAGTTCTCGAGCGTGCAGTGGCTCAAGGACATATCCGGTTTCCTGAGCCCGACGTCCGTGGTCTATAACCTCATGTACATCGGCATCATCATATTCTTTTGCTACTTCTATACGGCGATCATGTTTGATCCCAAGGGAATTGCAGAGAATATCCAGAAGCAGGGCGGCTTCGTCCCGGGCATCCGCCCGGGTGTCCGCACCAAGGAATATATCGACAAGGTGCTGGCGCGAATCACCCTCTGGGGCGCATTCTACGTGTCATTCGTCTGCGTCGTGCCCATGTTCCTGATCAGCAACTTCGGCGTTCCGTTCTACTTCGGCGGCACTTCGCTGCTGATTGTTGTCGGCGTGGCCATGGACTTCATGGGAAAGATCGAGTCGTACATGATCTCGCGTCAGTATGAAGGCCTCATGGGCAAAGCCGGGAAAGGCAGGTAGGTAGCCTTGAAGAAATACAGGGGAGTCTTCCTCAAGAACGATAACGAGATTGGCCTCATGCGTGAGGCCAATCGCATTGTTTCCAGAATCCTTGATGACCTGGGGAAGAGCGTCAAGCCTGGCGTTCCTACCATGCTCTTCGAGGAGATATGCCGGGCCAGGTGCGACGAGTACGGCGTCCGTCCGGCATTTCTGGGGTATCAGGGTTTTCCCTTTGCCCTGTGCTGTTCCGTTAATGAAGAGATCGTGCACGGCTTTCCTTCCAGGGAGCGCATCTTGAAAGAGGGCGACATCGTCAGCTTCGACATGGGTGTGGTGTACGATGGGTTCTACGGGGATTCCGCCCGCACCTTTGCGGTGGGGAAAGTTTCCGACGAGGCCCAAAAACTCATGGATGTAACCCGTGAGTCTCTGTATATAGGCATCGAGCAGGCCGTGCCCGGCAACAACCTCTATGACATTTCCGCGGCAATCCAGTCATATGTTGAAGGGTTCGGCTTTGGTATAGTCCGTCGATTCGTCGGACACGGGATCGGAAGCCATCTCCACGAGAAGCCCGAGATCCCCAACTTCGTTCCCAAGGGCATGACCGGCGTTCCTCTCAAAGCCGGTATGGTGCTTGCCATTGAGCCGATGGTCACGGTTGGGACCCACGAAGTGGAAGTGCTGGACGACAAGTGGACCGCAGTCACCCAGGACAGGCAACTGTCCGCTCATTTCGAGCACACGGTAGCGGTTACTTCCGATGGACCCAGGATACTGAGTTTGTCCGACTGATTTCGCCATGGAATCTTTTGGCTTGCTTGTTGTCCGAAAACGCTGTATAAAACGCAGCTTCGTTTAATAGGCCACCCCCACAAGGGGGCGTGTCCATTATTGTTATTTAGCAATCTGGAGTTGGTCATGAAAGTCAGACCTTCTGTTAAGAAAATGTGTCCCAAGTGCAAAGTAATTCGGCGCAACGGCGTTCTCCGGGTGATCTGCGAGAATCCCCGCCACAAGCAGCGCCAAGGATAAAGGTAAAAGACTATGGCACGTATAGCTGGTGTAGACCTGCCCAGGAACAAGCGCATGGACATTGCGCTGACCTACATCTACGGAATCGGCCGGACCATGGCCATGAAGATCCTCGCGGACACCAAAGTCGATTGGCATACCAGCAGTGACGACATCACCGCTGACGACGTCAACGCCATCCGCAAGGAGATCGAAGACAACTACAAGGTCGAAGGTGATCTCCGTCGCGACATCACCACGAACATCAAGCGTCTGATGGACATCGGCTGCTACCGCGGTCTGCGTCATCGTCGCGGTCTGCCTGTTCGCGGCCAGAAGTCCAAGACCAACGCTCGCACCCGCAAGGGGCCACGCCGCTCCGTGATGGGTCGCAAGAAGAAGTAGCGTCCGGTTGCGAACATCGTGTCCTTCCCCCTGTGGGAGAGGCGCGTCTTTAAGACTTTTATTTAACGGAGATCAAGGAAATGGCTAGACCTCGTCGAGCTGGGAAGAAAAAAGAGAAGAAGAACATTCCCGTAGGCATCGCGCACGTCAAGGCCACGTTCAACAACACGATCGTGACCTTCACCGATGTCAAGGGCAATGTCGTCAGTTGGGCTTCGGCCGGCGCCCACTTCAAGGGCTCCCGCAAGTCCACTCCTTTCGCGGCGCAAATGGCTGCCGAAGCCGCCGCCAAGCGTGCCCAGGATTCCGGCATGCGCACCGTGGGCATTTACGTCAAGGGTCCCGGTTCCGGCCGTGAAGCCGCCATGCGCGCCATCAGCAACGCCGGTTTCAAGGTGACCTTCATCAGGGACATCACCCCGATTCCCCACAACGGTTGCCGTCCGCCCAAACGCCGCCGCGTCTAACGTAAGGAGAAATAATCGTGGCCAGATATACTGAAGCAAAATGCAAGCTTTGCCGTCGGGAAGGGGAAAAGCTCTTCCTCAAGGGCGACCGCTGCTACACCGACAAGTGCGCTTACGAGAAGCGCCCCTATCCCCCGGGACACTCCGGACGCATGCGTCACAAGATGAGCGACTACGCCGTCCAGCTTCGCGAGAAGCAGAAGGTGCGCCGCATGTACGGCGTTCTGGAAGGCCAGTTCCGTGACTACTACACCCGTGCCGACGGCATGAAGGGCGTAACCGGTCACAATCTGCTGATGCTGCTCGAGCGTCGCCTGGACAACGTCATCTACCGCCTGGGCTTCGCCAATTCCCGCGACCAGGCTCGCCAGCTCGTCCGTCATGGCATCTTCAAGCTCAACGGCCGCCGCGTGAACGTCCCGTCCATGCAGGTCCAGCCCGAAGACGTCATCGAGGTCCGCGAGGAGGCCCGCAAGATTCCCGTGATCGGGGAGGCTCAGGAAGTCATCGCCCGCCGCGGCTGCCCCGACTGGCTGGAGTCCGATGGCGCCAACTTCAAGGGCACGGTCAAAGCCATGCCGAGCCGGGAAGACATCCAGTTCCCGATCAACGAGCAGCTTATTGTCGAACTGTACTCCAAGTAAATAGGGGATCTCATGCTTATTGAGAATGGCGACAAACTTATCAACACCCGCAACTGGAATGAACTGGTGAAACCCGAAAGTCTGGTCCGTGACTCCAAGTCCGGCCAGAACTACGGCAAGTTCATCTGCGAACCCCTGGAGCGCGGATTTGCCACCACCATCGGCAACGCCATGCGCCGGGTCCTTCTGTCCTCCATGCAGGGGAGCGCCATCGTTGCCGCCTCCATCGAGGGCGTGCAGCACGAGTTCACGACGTTGCCGGGTGTCCTTGAAGACATGACGGAGGTTGTCCTCAACCTCAAGCAGGTGCGTATCGCCATGACCACGGACGAACCGCAGAAGGTCGTCCTCGAGGCCAACACCAGAGGTCCGGTCACGGCTGGGATGATCCAGGAAAATCAGAATGTCACCATTTTGAACAAGGATCTTCTCGTCGCCACCCTGACCGAGGACCGGCCCCTGAAGATGGAGCTCGAGATCCGCATGGGCAAGGGGTACGTTCCGGCCGACATGCACGAAGGCCTGGTCGAAGACATCGGGTCCATCATCCTGGACGCGAGCTATTCGCCGGTCAAGAAGGTCGCCTACTCCGTGGAGCAGGCCCGTGTCGGCCAGATGACCAACTATGACAAGTTGATCCTCGAGGTCTGGACCGACGGGTCCGTGTCCCCCGAGGATGCCTGCGCATACAGTGCCAAGATCCTGAAAGACCAGCTCTCCGTGTTCATCAACTTCGATGAACTGTCTTCACAGGCCACCGAGGAGAAAGAGGACTCGATTGATCTCAATCCGAACCTCTTCAAGTCCATCGACGAACTGGAACTCTCGGTTCGCGCCACCAACTGCCTGAAGGCCGCCAACATCCAGTTGGTCGGCGAGCTGGTGCAGCGCACCGAACAGACCATGCTCAAGACCAAGAACTTCGGCCGCAAGTCTCTCGACGAGATCCGCCGGGTGCTCGACAGCATGTCCCTCAAGTTCGGTATGGCGGTCGAGGATTTTGACAAGAAATACCAGGAATGGTTGAAGAGGAAAGAGAAAAATGAGGCATAGAAATTCCGGCCGGAAGCTGAATCGGTCTACCCCGCACCGCACCGCCATGTTCAAGAACATGGCCCGCGCGCTCCTGACCTACGAGCAGATCCGCACCACTGAACCCAAGGCCAAGGAACTCCGCCGCATCGTCGATAAACTGATCACTCTGGCGGTCAAGAACGACCTGCATGGCCGTCGCCAGGCCTTCAAGGTTCTGGGCAGCCACCAGCTGGTGCAACGGCTGTTCGACGAGATCGGCCCGCGCTTCGACGCCACCGGCGGCTACACCCGCATCCTGAAGCTGTCCCAGCCCCGCAAGGGCGATTGCGCCCCGATGGTCATCATCGAGCTGACCCGCAAGGCCGAAGCTGCCAAGGAAGAGGCGAAACCCGCCAAAGCCGAGGAGCCAGCGAAGGCCAAGAAGGCCGCCAAGGAAGCCGAAGCCCCCGAGGCCCAGGCCGAAGAAAAGACTGAATAGTACGCGAGGAGGGCAGGCTCCGCAGCCTGCCCTCCTTTTTTGCGATTTGATATAGATTTTCTCAATTAAAACGAAAGGTTCTATTGATGGATGTCCGGAAGCTCGAAGCGTTCTGCCAGGTGTTTGAGTTGCAGAGTTTTTCAAAGGCCGGTGAGGCCCTTTTCCTTTCGCAGCCCACCATCAGCTCCCATGTGGCCAACCTGGAGGCCGAGTTGGGCGTTAAGCTGTTCGACCGGCTCGGCCGCAAGGTCCTGCCGACCCAGGCGGGCGACGTCCTGTACCGCAGCGCCAAGCTGGTTTTCGAGAACCTGCAGGAAGCCCGGGCCTCCATCGAGATGCTGCGCGACAAGGTGGTAGGCGAGGTCGTCGTGGGTTGCAGCACCATTCCGTCACTGTATATCGTTCCTCGCATCCTATCCAGGTTTTTCAAGCGGTATCCGCAGGTGTCGTTCACGATGCGCACCGGGGACTCCGCCGAGGTCATCAAACGCGTTGCTTGCGGCGACTGGCCCGTCGGCATCGTCGGCCAGTTGCCCGACGAGGATGGGCTGGCGTCGGATCTGGTGTTCGAGGACGAGACCGTGGTCGTGGCCTCCAAGGCGGCCGAATGGCTTCCGAAAAACGAAGGCCCCTTGGGTGCAGACGAGCTTTCCCGGTTGCCCTGGGTCATGCGGGAGAAGGGCTCGGCCACCCGGCTGGCCCTGGAGTCGAGCCTGGGGCCTTTGGGATTGACACTGGCCGACCTGACGGTGCGCTGCTGGGTGGACGGCACCAACGAGGCCTTGGCGTGCACGCTGCGTGGCGTGGGGGTCAGCGTCACCTCCCGGCTGGCTTCATCCCGGTTCATCGAAAGCGGAGCGCTGGTGCGGCTCAACATTCCCGAGTTGGAAGGCAGTCGCCGGTTCTACCTCATTTACAACAAGGGCCGCCACATGCTTCCGGCATTTAAGGCCTTTGTCGATTTTGCGGGCAAGGGGCTGAAGGTCGAGGACGACTTCGCCATGGATTAGGCGCCCGGCAGGAAGGTGATGGGGGGGACCCGGTCGATGATGCCGTGTTTCGCCAGCCGTTCGTAGAAGAGCGTCAGTCCCCGGACCTCGGGTTCGCCGAAATCGTAGAGCAATCCCACGAAGTAGGAACACATCTCCCGCTGGCTGAGGCGGCTTCCCTGCGCCGCCAGAACACAGATTTCCGCGAGATGGTCGGTTCCCCAGCGCCGGGCCGCCATGAGTGTTTCGCACGCACGGCGCACCCTTGCTTCGTCGCGGGTGAAGCTGCTGCGGCTGGCGATCCACACACCGAAGATGAACGGTTCTCCGGTCAACTCGCGCCATGCCTCCCCGAGGTCGGTCCGGACCGGGTAGTCCGGATGGTGGCGCAGGTTGAGCGCCTCGTCGCCGATGCACAGGATGGCTTCGGGCCGCTGGCCTGCATCGAGCCGCGCCGTGGCGTCGCCGGTGACGTAGCCCGATTCGACCTGCCACAACTCGGCCAGGAGCACGCGCAGCAGGGCGGCGGAGGTGTGCGTCTGGGCGCTGACCAGGATGGTTTTGCCGTCCAGCAGCTCCACCGGTCCCCGGCTGAGCAGGAGTACGCTCTGCACCGGCCCCCGGCTGCCGATGGCGATGTCCGGGATCAGGTAGTATTTCTCCGGATGGCGCGCGTATTCGATGCTGGAACACCCCGAAATGTCGAGCCGCCCGGCGTCCATGAACCGGTTGAGTTCGGCGGGCGGTCCGGCCACGATTTCAAAGTCATTCGGGATCACGCCCGTTTCCAGCGGATAATGGATGGGCAGCACGTTGAGGTAGCCGATCCGGCCCAGGCGCACGCTCATCGTCCGCCTCCCAGCAGGGTGTAGTCCATGGTCCGCTGCCTGGGCGTGAACCCGGCGTCCGCCACCAACCTGTGGATTTCATCCCGCGAGAGGCGGAAGCGCACGCCTGCGGCCTGGACCACGTTCTCTTCGATCATGGTCGATCCGAAGTCATTGCCGCCGAAGAAAAGCCCGAGCTGGGCAATGGCCGGACCCATGGTCACCCAGGAAACCTGGATGTTTTCCACATTGTCGAGCACCAGCCGGGAGAGGGCGAGGGTGCGCAGGTACTCCACGCTGGTCAGTTTGCGGCAGTGGGTCAGCCGGGTGTTGTCCGGCTGGAAGGTCCAGGGGATGAAGGCGGTGAATCCGCCGGTGCGGTCCTGGACGTCGCGCACGGCGAAAAGGTGTTCGATCCGCTGTTCCGGCGTCTCCTCGTGGCCGAACATCATGGTCGCGGTGGTGCGCAGGCCCTGGCGATGGGCTTCCTCCATCACGCCGAGCCACTGCCCCGCAGGGCATTTGTTCGGGGCCACGCGCGCGCGGACCTCGTCCACCAGGATTTCGGCTCCGCCGCCGGGGATGGAGTCCAGCCCGGCCGCACGCAGGCGCTCGATGACCGTGGCCACGGGCAGGGATTCGCGTTCCGCCCAGAACACGATCTCGGGCGGGGAGAAGGCGTGGATGTGGACCGGGTGATCGGCCTTGATGAAGCGCAGCAGGTCTTCGTACCAGGAGAGCGGCAGGTCCGGGTGGTGGCCGCCCTGCATCAGGATTTGCGTGCCGCCAAGGGCCTTGGTCTCCTCGATCTTGCGGCCTATCTCCTCGCGCGAGAGGACGTAGCCGCCTTCCTGCCCGGGCTGGCGGTAGAACGCGCAGAATTTGCAACAGCAGACGCAGACGTTGGAGTAGTTGATGTTGCGGTCCACCACGTAGGTGACCACGGGATCGGGGTGCAAGGCCAGCCGCACGCGGTGGGCCAGGAACCCGAGATCGTGGAAATTGGCCTCCTTGTACACTCGGAGCGCCTCGTCAAAATCAAGCCGCCCGCCATCCAGTATTTTCT
>JAZHDH010000059.1:0-27003 GCA_036584335.1 Pseudodesulfovibrio sp.
GACAATGGCCCGCCGGATCACTCCGGCGGGCCATCTCAAGAGGAACAGGCGGGGGTGCGTCAACACCCCCACCGGCTTGGTGCTGTCACACCAAACCACGAGCCGAAGCCCGCTGCTCCATTCCCCTGATCAGGGTGGAACGTGCATAGCAGGCAGCGGCACAACCTGTAAAGAAAGGCACCATGAATGAGTTTCGTTGTCGCAAATGCAGCAAGCTGCTAGCCATGGAATCGGTGCGGGGGGAGCTAGACATATGATGCCCCCGATGCAGGACAATGAACCGTTTGAGGGCCGAGAGCCCCAGCCCCGAAGGCCACAGAGCCTCCCACAAGGAGACTGCCCGTGGCCCCCAAACCCCATCACCCTCCCATCCCCGGTAATTTCGATCCGCCGAAGGGCGACAGCCCCGGCTACATCGAAGGCGAAAACGGAGTGGCCGGATTCGGCCAGCGCGACTTTTACGTGGCCTGGATTCCCTCCAGGCTGTCGCGTGAGCTAGTGATCAAGCACCACTACTCGCACCGGGTGGTAAACAACAGTTACTGCCACCTGGGCGTGTGGTATCGGCAAAACCTGGCCGGAGTCCTGGCCTTCGGATATGCGCTCAACCCGAGGGCCATCGGCAAGACCGTGCTCGGCACGCAGGTGACCGAGTACATGGAGTTGAACCGCATGTGGCTGGCCGATGTGGCCCCCCGGAACAGCGAAAGCCGGGCGCTGTCTTATGCGTTCAAGTACATCAAGCGGGCCTGCCCGAGCGTGGGCTGGATACAATCCTTCGCCGACGAGCGCTGCGGCCGCCTGGGCGTGGTCTATCAGGCCAGCAACTTCCTGTACTGCGGCAGCCATTGGACGAGCTTCTACTTCCTGGACGCCGAGTATTACCATGAAATGCTGCTCTCGACCCACAAGAAGGGCGGCGGACGTGGCCGATATCTCCGGGCCAACAAGGATAGGGCCATCTCTCTGCGCTATAGGCAGTTTCGCTATGTCTACTTCATCAAAAAGAACTGGCACAAGCGGCTGGCTCTCGCCACCCACCCATACCCCAAACCCGAGACCCTCGAAGACGGGGTCTAGACAAACAAACACCCCCGGACAAACGCCCGGGGGTGTTTAAACCAATTGCGGCAAGTGTTAAAGGTCTGCGACGCGCTACAGCAACAACCCCAATTTGTAGGAGAGCTAATAAATGCCGCGATCGCCAGAGAGCGATCGTAGCGCTAGACAAAACAGGACCGCGCCAATAACGTGTGGCGCGGTCCATATTTTTGAAACAAGGTTACAAAATGTGAAACGGGCTGGGCTGGGGAATTATATCACTCTTCGCCGCAAATTTTCGCGCGCGGCTTTAGGTTCCCCTCTTCCCTTCCCCCGGCCGCCGGAGGCATTCCCCTACACGAATTTCGGGTAGTCGGTGCAGAGCAGGTGCAGGGGTGGTTCGTCTTCGGTGATGTGGGGGAAGCGGGCCTGGGGGTCGAAGAAGCGGTTGTCGGCATTGTCGTCGTTGACCGAGGAGACTTCGCCTACCAGGACCGTGCCTTTGCCGGGTTGGCCGTGGAAGCGGTGGTACATGCCCCGGGCGAGGAAGATGGATTCGCCCGGGGCGAGGATGACGGCGCCGCCGGGCTGGACGCGGCGGGGGAGGCCGTCGACGAGCACGGTGACGGGGTCGTCGGAGAGGCCTTCGTCCGGGGTGGAGCCGTAGAGTTCGATGACGAGGTTGCCGCCGCCCCGGTTGATGATGTCTTCGGTCTTGGCCCAGTGGAAGTGCATGGGGCAGACCTGGTTTTCGCGCACGATCATGATTTTTTCCGCATAGGTCTTGGAGCCGGGCGTGGCGAGTTTGCCGTTGCGGAGGGTGAAGAGGAGGAGTCCCTTGTGTTCGAAGTCGCCCGCGCCGTAGTCGGTCAGGTCCCAGCCGAGCCGGTGCAGGACGACCTCGGTATCGCCTTTGCCCTTCCAGTCGTCCGGCCCCCAGAAGGCCCAGGGCGGCAGGCGGAACCGGAAGGAGTCGAAGAAGGCCTTGGCGTCGCGGATGAGGGCGTTTATTTCGCTGCGTTTCATGCCCGGAGCGTATGAGAGGCGGGGGATGGCGTCAAGGGGAGCGGCTTTACAGCGGCGGGCGGCCGGGTGCAATAGAGGTATATGAACATACTCCAGTATGACGACGGGGCGCACCGCGAGGCGGTCATCGCCCTGTGGAAGGCGGCGTTCGGGTACACAGCGGCGCACAACGATCCGGGACGGTCCATCGACCGCAAGGCGGCGCACGACGACCTTTTCTGGGTGGCCGACGACGGCGGCATGGTCGTGGGCACGGTCATGGCCGGGTACGACGGCCACCGCGGCTGGATCTATTCGCTGGCCGTGCGCACGGACCTGCGCCGCCAGGGTGTGGGCCGGGCGCTGATGGCCCGGGCCGAGGAGCGGCTCGTGGAGCTGGGGTGCGACAAGGTCAACCTCCAGATCGTGGGCGGCAACGTGGGCGCGAAGGAGTTCTACGAATCGTGCGGGTTCCTGGAAGAGGACCGGGTCAGCATGGGCAAGCGGTTGGGTTAGCGGCGCTTCAGCCCTTGGCCGGGCGGACCAGGATGACCACGCGGCGGTTCCTGGCCTGGTTGTCGGGCAGGGGGTTCCCGGCGGCGTCTTCGTTGGGCGCAAGAGGCCGGGTGTCGGCCAGGCCCATGACCCGGATGGCGTCCCTGGGGAAGCCCTGGGCGATGAGGTAGCGGGCCACGGAGGAGGCCCGGGCCGAGGAGAGTTCCCAATTGGACGGGAACTGTGACGACTTGATGGGCAGGTTGTCCGAGTGGCCTTCGACGGTCAGGTCGTAGCGGGCGCTGGTCAGCGGCCCGGCGAGCTTGTCGAGGATGGTCAGGGCCTCGCCGGTCAGGTCGGCGCTGCCGAGTTTGAAGAATACCCCGCCCCTGAGGTCGATGGCCACGGCGTCGGGCCGCAGCTTCAGGGTGGCGGCTCCGGATTCGCGGCCGACGAGCCTGGCCAGTTCCAATTGCAGCTCGAAGAGATTCCTCTGTTTCTTGTCCTCGGGCGAGGACGGGATTTCGGCCGCGCGGCGGCTGGGCGCGTCCGCGCCCTTCATGGCCTCGGCCAGGATGCCGGACACGGCCTCGTAGCGGGCGGGGTCCACCTTGGCCACGGAGACGAGGATGACGAAGAAGCAGAGAATGAGCGTCATCATGTCGGCCAGGGTCAGTTGCCAGCCGGAGTCTTCGCGGCGGGGCCGCCTGGGAGTGAAGCTTGGGGGCAGGGACACGGGTTACCTCCGGCCGATGGACGACCACTGGCGGGGGGGCAGGTAGCCCTTGAGCTTGTCCATGACGATGGGCGCGGGGGTCTTGTCCTTGATGAAGAGGATGCCGTCGCGGATGACGCACATGAGGATGGTGCGTTCCTCCACGCGCCGCTCCACCTTGGTGGCGATGGGCGTGTAGATCATGTTGGCGAAAAGCGCGCCGTAGAGGGTGGTGGTCAGGGCGGTGGCCATGGCCGGACCGATGCGCGCCATGTCCTCGCCCATGGACTGCATCATGGCGATCAGGCCGATCAGGGTGCCGATGATGCCGAAGGCGGGCGAAAGCTGGGCCATGGTCCGGTAGATGCCCGCCGCGTTGGTCTCCTGCTCATGGTACTGCTGGATGCGGTTGTTCAGGATTTCCTCCAGCTCGGCCTTGGAGTAGCCGTCCACCAGCATCTGGAGCCCGTCGCGCAGGAATTCGTTTTCCATGCCCCGCATGGAGCGCTCCAGGTGTTCCTCGCCCCGGGCGGCGTTCTTGGAGATGTCGACGATGTCCTTGATGTAGTCGCCGATGGGCAGCTCCTCGGCGGTGAAGGCGGAGACGAAGAGGCCCATGACGCGCATGACCTCGCGCAGGGGGTAGCAGATGAAGGTGGCCGCGATGGTGCCGCCGAGGACGATGGCCAGGCCGGGCGCGTTGAGAAAGACCTGGACCGAGTCCGTGGCGGCGTAGGTGGCGGCGCAGAGCACGAAGATGCCCGCCACGATGCCGAAGATGGTGGCGATGTTCACGGCTGCACCCCCTTGGCGGACTTGATCAGTTCAATAAGCTCGTCGGAGACGTCCTCGGCCTCGGCCGGGTCGGCCGGGCCGCGCGCGTCGGCCTCGTCCTGGACGATCTTGGCGATCTTCTTGGCCAGGTTGGCCAGGATTTTCTGCTTCGCCTCCTCCCGGGCCGAGGCGAGCAGCACGCCGAGCTTGTAGTAGCCGAGCCTCGCGAAGACCTCTTTGAGCGTTGAGCTGTCCACGTGGACGATGTCGTTGACGTCCTCGAGTTCGGCGATCTTCTTCTTGCGCCGCTTGACCCGCTTGAAGAAGTCCTCCTCCTGGTCGTCGGCCCAGGCCATGGCCGCGTCGCGGTGGAAGAAGAAGAGGGTCTCGGGAATTTCCAGGTTGGCCATCTTCCTGTAGAGGACCTCGGTGTCGGCCTCTATCTCGGCGGCGAAATCGTGGATGTCCACGTATTCGAGCTCGGGCTCCAGGGCGGCGGACTTGGAGAGCTCCTTGTACAGGTTGGAGGCGACCTGGAAGAAGGTCTCCATGTCGCTCACCGCGATGTAGCGTTCGGCAAAGGCCGTGCCCGACCCGTGCTTGGTGATGGCGATGATCTTGAGCTTGGCCAGCTGGTCGATGGTGTTGTCGATCTCCAGCTGGGAAACGAGCAGGATGTTCTTGATCTGCTTGGCCAGCTCGCTGGCGGCCATGCCCTGGCGGTGGCCGGGGACCTTCTTGGCCTCGGCCGGGGAAAGCGAGGTGTGGCAGCGGTACGCCATCTCCATGATCCGGCAGATGGAGAGGAACGAGCTCCTGTGGGTCTTGGGCTGGGTGGTGTCGGCGGCCTTGCGCAGCCGTTTGATCAGGATGCGGGTCAGGTGCTGGATGGTCTTTGGGCAGCGGGAAAGCAGGGTCTGGATGATCTGCTCGGTGAGGACCATGACCTCGCAGAACTCGGCGGCCTCGGCGCTGTTGGCCCGGGGCCTGCCGCTGAGCGCGCCCATCTCGCCGAAGATTTCGCCCTTGCCCAGCCGGTCGAGCACGGTCTTGCGGCCGCCCGCCGTGCGGAAGATGTTCACCGAGCCCTTCTTGACCATGTAGGCCACGGTCCCGCTCTGGCCTTCCTTGTAGATGATCTGGCCCTTGTAGAAGGTTTTGACGTTTTGCGTGCTGTCGGCCATGCGTTCCCCTTTTGCCGGTCGTGTCGAGCCCCGAAGCCTTCTCCCTTGCGGCATGGTATCCATTCTTTAGAAAAATGTACAATATGCAGCCCCGGTCAACAATTAGAAATGGCGCGCAGACAATGCCGGGACAAACTCAAGGGCCGGGCCGCCCGGCGCGGGCCGGGCGCGAAAAATATGTAGCCTTCGTGGTTGCGTGGGGGTATAGGGAAAACCTGCTTGCTCCGATATGGCTGATTCCGGGAGACGGGATTTCCGTCATCCCCTGTTACCTTTTGCGAGGCGCAAAACCATGGGTCTGTTCAGCAAAAAAAACAACACTGAAGCCGAATTGAACGCCTTTCTCGGTGTGGGCACCGAGTATCGGGGCAAACTCGATTTCGTGGGCGCAGTCCGCATCGACGGCCGGTTCGAGGGGGAAATCTCCACGGACGGCGACCTGATTCTGGGCCGCAAGGCCATGGTCACGGGCACGGTCAACGTCGGCCGGCTCACCTCCTGCGGCCAGATCCGCGGCGACGTGACCGTCAAGGAACGGACCGTGCTGGAAAAGACCTCGGTCCTCGAAGGCAGCCTGACCACCCCCGTGCTGGTGGTGGAACAGGGCGCGGTCCTTGAGGGCTGCGTGACCATGACCAGGGAAATCGCCGGAGTCCGGCCCAAGATCGTGTCCGCCGATTTCGGCGGCAGAAGCCTGGCGGAACCGGCCAAGCCGGCCATCGCCAGGACCGGGTCGGACGACGTCGGCTAAGACAATAACGAGGTGAAGGCATGTACGAATTGGTGATCGAGCATCGCGGCGTCGAGACGCCGGTGTACGCGGCCGAGGACAAGCGCGTGGTGGAGCTGGTGCGCCAGCAGCACATCCGTTCGCTCACCCCGGGCGAGGCAACCATCCGCGAGATGGCCGCCAAGAAGAAATCGAAATAGTTCCGCCGGTTTTCCGGCGCCCCAGTGAAAAAGGCCGCTTGCGCGGCCTTTTTCGGTTGGGGTCCATGAGGATGAGGAGGTTGTGGTCTGAAACTGCCGTCTCAAGGGAGGTATGGTCTATGCGCTAAGGCCTGTACCGGGCCGCTTTGCGTCGGACGGGCTGGGGGGAACCCGCCCTGACCGGCACCGGGATGGCCTTGGAGCCGAACTCTTCCTTGCCGCTCCGGACGCCGTTGCCGGCGTCCGGGTCGGTAAGGAGGGACCGCCGAAGCAGAACGACGGTCAGGATGATGAGAGTGATGGTTGCCACATCGTGCATGCCTTTCTCTAAGCACGAGGCGTGCCAAAACGAAATTCCTTGAATTACAGCATGTTGTAAATTCGTTGCTGCCGCAACCTTGTGCAACATGCGCATTGTTGCACATCGTGTGCTGCACATGGCTGCACAAGCCCGGCACGCAGAGCGCAAAAGAAGCGGACGCCCTGGAGCGTCCGCCTCGTTGCTTGCCGGGAGGGGAAAGGCCCCCCTAGAGGATGGGCAGGTACTTGTCCAGCTCGAACTCGGTGACCTGGGTGCGGTACTCGTCCCACTCGGCCAGCTTGTTCTCCACCAGGGCGGTGTGCAGGTGCTCGCCCAGCACGTCGCGCATGAACCGCGACTTGCGCAGGTTCGTGGCCGCCTCGTAGAGCGAGCCGGGCAGCGCGTGAATCCTGTTCCGCTTCAGGACGCGGTCGTTCATGGCGAAGATGTCGTCCTCGACCGGATCGGCCAGCACGTAGTTCTCCTCCATTCCCTTGAGGCCCGAGGCCAACTGCACGGCAAAGGCCAGGTACGGGTTGGCCGCCGGGTCCGGGCACCTCAGCTCCATGCGGGTGGCCGTCTCCTTGCCGGGCTTGTACATGGGCACGCGCACCAGGGCCGATCGGTTGCGCCGCGCCCAGGCGATGTAGACCGGGGCCTCGTAGCCGGGCACCAGCCGCTTGTACGAGTTGACCCACTGGTTGGTCACGGCCACGAACTCGGGCGCGTGCCTCAGGATGCCCGCGATGTACGACTTGCCCTCGGCCGAGAGGTGGTATTCGTCGCCCGCGTCGTAGAACACGTTGCGGCCGTTCTTGAACAGGGACTGGTGGACGTGCATGCCGGACCCGTTCTGGCCGAAGATGGGCTTGGGCATGAACGTGGCGTAGCAGCCGTGCTTGCGCGCGGTCTCCTTGACCACCACGCGGTAGGTCATGGCCGTGTCGGCCATGTGCATGCCTTCGGCGTAGCGCAGGTCGATCTCGTGCTGGGACGGGGCCACCTCGTGATGGGAATACTCCACCTGGATGCCCATGGCGGTCAGGGCGAAGATGATGTCGCGCCGGATGTTGTTGCCCAGGTCCAGGGGCGGGGCGTCGAAGTACCCCCCGGAGTCGAGAACCTCGGTGTCCTGGTCGTCGGCGAAGAGGAAGAACTCCAGCTCGGGGCCGACGTAGAAGGTGTAGCCCTTCTCGGCGGCCTGGGCCAGGACCCGCTTGAACACGTGGCGCGAATCGGCCTCGAAGGGCGTGCCGTCGGGATTGACCACGTCGCAGAACATGCGCGCAACGGGCCGGTCCATGGGTCGCCAGGAGCAGATCTGGAAGGTGGTGGGATCGGGCATGGCCACCATGTCGGACTCGTCGATGCGGCAGAAGCCGAGGATCGACGAGCCGTCGAAGCCCATGCCCTCCTCGAACGAAGCCTCCAGCTCGCTGGGGGTGACCTGGAAGCTTTTCAGCGTGCCCAGGATGTCCACGAACCAATACTGGATGAAGCTGACGTCATGGTCCTTGACCGCCTTCATCACGTCGTCCGCGTTCTTGCAGTTGAAAACAGGGATGCTCATACGACTCCTCCGTTGTTGGGTTTGGGCATTGCGCCCCACCGGTCGCCTCGGGCCGCGTCCGTCGGTCGGAACAGGTCGTCAACGGCTGAAAAGGGAAGCGACGATCTGCCCCCGTGTTACCCGCATTGCAGGGGCGTGATCAACACAAATGTCCGGATTCTTGCCGACGCGCCCGCGCGGCGCGGCCCTTTCGCCCAGAGGAGGAAGCCTCCGGCGGCCCTCCCGGGAGATTCCAGACCGAGGGGCTCAAGCCGGTCCGGGACAGCGTCCCGGGGCCGCCGGAGGCGCTCCCCCTACCTGGTCTTCCCGACCAGATCGTACTTCTTCAGTTTGTATTGCAGGTTGGACTTGGACAGCCCGAGCATTTCGGCGGCCTTGACCTGAATGAAGTCGGCCCGGACCAGGGCGCGCTTGACCAGCGCACCTTCGATCTTGTCCATGGTTTCGGCGAGGTTGAGCTGGCTGGGAAGCAGGTCCACGGCGGATTTGAACTGGGATTCCTCGTCCTTGATTTCGGGCGGCAGATCGTCGGCCCCGATGACGTCGGCCCGGGCCAGGACGGTGCAGCGCTCGACCACGTTTTCGAGCTGCCGGACATTGCCGGGCCATTCGTAGGCGGTCATGTAGTCCATGGCGGCGGCGGTGAAGCCGGAGATCTCCACCTGGTTTTCCTTGGTATACTTTTCCAGGAAATGGGCGGCCAGCAGGGGGATGTCCTCGCGCCGCTCGCGCAGGGGCGGCATGAAGATGGAGACAACGTTGAGGCGGTAGAAGAGGTCTTCGCGGAATTCGCCCTTGGTCACGGATTCCTGGAGGTTCTTGTTGGTGGCGGCGACGATGCGGATATCCACGTCAAGGGTTTCGGTTCCGCCCACGCGTTCGACCTGGTGCTCCTGGAGCACGCGCAGCAGCTTGACCTGGAGTTCCGGGGTCAGTTCACCGATCTCGTCGAGGAAGAGGGTGCCCTTGTTGGCCTGCTCGAACCTCCCCTTGCGCATGGCGGTGGCCCCGGTGAAGGAGCCTTTTTCGTGGCCGAAGAGCTCGGATTCGAGTACGCCGGGGTTGAGCGCCATGCAGTTGACGGTGATGAAGGGTTCGTCGCGCCGGGGCGAGCTGTTGTGGATGGCCCGGGCGATGAGCTCCTTGCCGGTGCCGGACTCGCCGAGAATGAGTACGGTGGAGCGCGACGGCGCGGCCCGGTCGACCATGTCCAGCACCTGCTGCATGCCCTTGCCGCGCGCGATGATGTTGTTCTTGGAATAGCGGGCGCGGATTTCGCGCTTGAGGCGCATGTTTTCCTGCTGGGTGGCGGAATACTGCACGGCCTTGGAGATGGAGAGCAGCAGCTCCTCGTTGGCGAAGGGCTTGGTGATGTAATCGAACGCGCCGATGCGCATGGCCTCCACGGCGGCCTCGATGGAACCGAAGGCGGTCATGATCAGCACCGGAATGTGCGGATAGTTCTTCTTGCAGTGCTCCAGCACCTGCTGGCCGGTCATGCCGGGCATCTTCATGTCCGTGAGCACCACGTCCACCTCGGACTCCTCCAGGTAGGCCATGCCCATTTCGGGGTCGGAGAGGGTGGTCACGCCGTACCCTTCGTCCTCAAGGATGGATTCGAGGATGAGCAGATAATTTTTTTCGTCGTCGAGGACCAGGATGTTGGCGGTCATTCGTTCTCCCGCTATACGGTTGGATGGCGTCGCCCGGCAGGATAAATCAAGACGGCCGGAAAACCAAGCGGGGATGTGCGTTCGCCGTGCCGCTGGATTGTCGGCCCGGCCCGTGCTATCCGGAAAGCATGAACACGCACGACAAGAAACGGCTGCGGGACGAGCTGCGGGAGCGGCGCAAGGCGCTGACCGCCAGCCAGGTGCACACGGCGAGCATGCGCGTGGCCGAGCGGCTGCGCGCCATGGACCAGTGGCGCACCGCGAGCGAGGTGCTGATCTACTGGCCGGTGCGCGGCGAGGTGGATACGCGCATGCTGCTGGCCGAGCTGTGGGCGCGCAAGGTCCGGGTGCTGATGCCCCGCTGCCGCCCGGACGCGCCGGGCGAGATGGACATCGCCTGCGCCGCCTGCGAGGCCGACCTGGCCCCGGGCATGTTCTCGATCCTGGAGCCGAGCTCCACCCGCTGCCCCACGGTCTCGCGCGCCGCGCCCGACCTGGCGTTCATCCCCGGCGTGGGCTTCGACCGCCGGGGCTACCGCCTGGGGTTCGGCGGCGGCTACTACGACCGCATCCTGGCCGGGCCGGACATGGCCGAGACCGTGACCGTGGGCCTCTGCCACGCCTTCCAGCTCGTGGACACCCTGCCCACCGAAGAGTGGGACATCCCCATGAACCTGATCTGCACCGACGAGGAACTATGGCGGCCATAGCCTTCTTTCCCTTCACCTTCATCGACATCCCCGGGGTGGCCTGCGCCTTCACCTCGCGGCGCGGCGGCGTCTCCGAGCCGCCCCACGACTCGGCCAACCTCTCCTTCGAGGTCGGCGACGACCCGGACGCCGTGGCCGCCAACCGCCGCCTGATCCACGACCGCCTCGGCCTGACCGGCTGGTGCGAGCTGAAACAGATCCACGGCGACGCCGTCCATTGCGATCCCGCGCCCACAGCGCCCGAAACCCCGCCGACCCTGGAGGGCGACGGCCTGACCACGGCCGAGCCCGGCGTCGGCCTGGTCATCAAGACCGCCGACTGCCAGCCCATCCTCCTGGCCCACCGCAGCGGCAAGTACGTGGCCGCCCTGCACGCGGGCTGGCGCGGCAACCGCATCGACCTCCCCGGCTCGGGCGTGGCCCGCTTCTGCGCGCGCTACGGCCTCCGACCGGCCGACGTCTTCGCCGTGCGCGGCCCCAGCCTCGGCCCCGACGCCGCCGAGTTCGTCAATTTCCGGAACGACTTCGGCCCCGGCTTCGGCCCCTACTTCGACCCGGCCCGCCGCACCGTGGACCTCTGGCGGCTGACCCGCGACCAGCTCATGGCCGCAGGCGTGCCCGAGGCCCAGATCTTCGGCATCGACCTGTGCACCATGGGCCTGGACGACACCTTTTTCTCGTACCGCAAGGCCTGCGCCTCGCCCGTGAAGGGCACGGGGCGGCAGGCGGGGATCATCTGGATTCGGGCGTAGGGAGGGGGGAACGCCCCGCGCAGGGACTATTCGTCCAGATACGATTTCACCTTGTCGGGACAAATGCTCATGGCGGCGTCCAAAGCCTCTTCGGGCGTCGCCCGAATGATGCCGAAACAATTCCCGCCCGAAGAGACATCGGCCATGGAAAGAGTGAACGTCTTGTCGCCGATCCGAATCCAGATGGAGCCAGTGGTGCAGTTGGAATAGGCCTCCTTCAGAGGCAGCATTCCCGAATGCAGTATCACATTGGCCCCATAAAACGTTTCGCTTTTCCCTTCAGCCAGATACGCGGTTCCCTTACTGACGTATATCTGTTCAATATCGTCACAATGCAGAACAACCTCGCTGGCGACAGCGGCGGCGGCGAACACCATGAGCCCTACGGTCATCAGAAAGACAACCGCCAAGTTTGTCTTATTCACTCCAATCCTCATACGCGATCGTATACTTAATCATTACGTTCTCAGAACCCGTGGCAATGAGCGTTATGCGCCGATCACCGGGGGAGCCTGATCCGCAATCAGCGTCGTTGCGTTGCCCGTGCCAGACATGCAGGCAACCTGCTCTGAATGGCCGTGGTTGCTGACCATATGGACGCCAGCGGTAATTCCCCCTGAAAGACCCCTGAATGAGATATTCACCACTCTTCCACCAGTGAAAGACACCCATTCATGACCCGTTACAGAACCATTAATATATCGCTTCGGCCTTCACTCGGCTATTCGTCCAGATACGACTTCACCTTGTCGGGGCAAATGCTCATGGCGGCGTCCAGAGCCTCTTCGGGCGTCCGCCTATCAAGGCCAAACCAATTGCCCGCCGGGGAAACGGCAGACTTGGGCAGAGTGAAAACGCCGTCACCAACGCGTATCACGATGATGTCGCCTGGACAGTCGGCATACGCTTTCTTCAGGTCGCCTGCTGCCGCGTCCACGAGCACACCTACCGCATAGACACTTTCCGTTTGGCCCCCAGCCAGGTGCCGCCTTCCCTTGCCAACGTATATTTGCTGCACGCCGTCACAGGAAAGACTGGTTTCGCATGCAACCGAACGGCAGGCAAGGAAGACGACACATGCAACAACCAACGCCGCGATTCGGTGGCACTTATTCACTCCAATCCTCGTATGTAATCGTATAATTGATCATCACGTTATCCGAACCGGTAGCAATAAGATCCAAACGCCAATTTACCGGTGGCTCATGTCCAGCAGACAATGTGGTCGAATTATTCGTGAAGGGCATGCAGGCAATTTGTTCTGAGTGGCCTTGGTTACTCATCAGGAGGACCCCTGAAGTTATGCCGCCCGATATGCCGTCGAAAGAAATGTCCACCTGCTTCCCGCCAACGAACACCTCCAACGAGTAACCCGTTACAGAACCATTAATATATCGCTTCGGTCTGCGCAACGGATGTTTCCTTATTTCACATTTGCAGTTGGGATGCGGCCTTTCCGGCTCCTCCATGAACTCCTTGCCTTCCAGAGCCTTGCATTTGTCGCAGGCATCCGGCTTGGGGTGGACCGTCCAAGAGTAATCCCCCTTGGGATCGCGAGGGGGAACTCCGCCGTTTTCATCGCCAGCCGCCGCAAGGCCCCGCGCAGCCGGTTTCGAGTGCGTTAGGACGGTCTTCACCAGCGCTTTCCCGAGCGATTTGCCGATTACCATGCCGTGATTCATTCCCGTCATCTTCAATCTCCTTTTGGCCGCCTTTCCGCCGGAGGCCGTGTTTTCGCAACACTAGGACGGGCTTTCGGTTCCGGGAAAAACGGCAGGGAAAAGCGGCAAATCGAGCAGAAAAGGCATAAAACGACAGCTTGACAGCCTGCCCGAGGCCTCTTTTCCCGTGCCGGGCGCCGGGATTTCGCGGCAAGAGACTTTCCCGCCGGTTTCGGGTAAGCCATGGGCATGGGCATTCTTTTCAAGCTGATCATCATCCTCGGGCTGATCTTCCTGATCCTTTCGTTCTTCACCAAGTCCAAGGCCGAACGCGTGGCCAAGCGCAACCGGACCACGAACGTCCTGCTACTGGCCATCGTGGTCTTGCTGGCGGTGTCCATCGGCCTCAATCTCCTTTCCCGTCTCGGGTCCTAGGTGTCCCGGCCCGCGTATCCGCATATCGGCTGGTCCGGGTCCGGGGACGGGCCTCGCGTGCTGGGCGTGAACCCGTGGATTCACGATTTCGCGGCGTTCAATTCCTGGGCCCGGCCCGTGGGGCTGCTGGCCTGCCTGGACATGCTCCGGGCGGCGGGGGCTTCGGTGGCGCTGATGGACTGCATGGACCCGACCTGGGAGGGCGAGCGCTGGCCCCGGCCGGGCAAGTACGGCACCGGGCATTATCCCAAGACGGAGCTGGCGCTGCCGGAGCCGCTCGCGTTTTCGTCCCGGCGCTATTCGCGCTACGGGCTGAGTGCGGACCGGGTGCGCGACGCGCTGGCCGCGCTCGATCCCGCGCCGGACGTGGTCCTGGCGACCACGGTGATGACGTACTGGTATCCGGGCGCGCTGGAGGCGCTGGATTTGGCGGCGCAGCTGTGGCCGAAGGCGGTGCGCGTGCTGGGCGGGACCTATGCCACGCTCTGCGGGGAGCATGCGCGAGTGCATGCGGACGCGGACGTGATCCTGGCGGGTTCGCTGGAGGCCCCGGCCAACTGGGCCCGACTGTGGGGGGCGATCGGGCGCGGAGTGCCGGAATTGCCCGTCGACGCGGGGCTCGGGCTGGCGCTGGATTTGTACCCTGAGCCCGGCTACGCGCCGGTGCTCGGCTCGCGCGGGTGCCCGTTCGCCTGCGAGTATTGCGCCAGCAACGTGCTGCATCCGGGGTTTCGCCAGGGCGACGCGGCGGAGGTCTTCGCCTCCATCCGGGCGGAGTACGACCGGGGCGTGCGCGACTTCGCCTTCTACGACGACGCGCTGCTGATCGCGCCGGACCGCTGGCTGTGGCCGGTGCTGGACCGCATCGGGGCCGAGGGCATGGAACTGCGGCTGCACACGCCCAACGCCATGCACGTGCGACGGCTGACGCCGGAGGTCTGCGCCCGGCTGCGGGCGGCCGGGCTGACCACGGTGCGGCTCGGGCTGGAGACCACGGATTTCGACCATCGGCGGGACGTGAAGCTGACCCGCGCACAGTGGGAGGCCGGGGCGCGCAACCTGGTGGACGCGGGCTTCGACCTGGACGACGTGGGGGTGTACATTCTGTTCGGCCTGCCGGGCCAGGACCTGGCGGGCGTGGAGTCGGCCGTGGCCCACGTCCGGTCCTTCGGGTTCCGGCCGCACCTGGCGCACTACACGCCCATTCCGGGCAGCCCGCTCTTTGCCGAGGCGGCCCGGGTCAGCCCCTACCCCATCGCGGACGAGCCGCTCTTCCAGAACAACTCCCTGTGGCCCTGCGTGCCCGGCGGCTTCGACTGGGACGAAGCCAAGCGCTGGAAGGCGCTGCTGCACGGCCAGTGATCCGGGGGCCTCAACGGCCTTGCCCCCCCACCGACCATTGACAATGATATATTTATTTTGTCATTTTATTGTTGGCGGTTATTTAGCCAAGATACGTCTGCTCGCCAAACATCTATTCCGGACCGGTCGATTTGCGCCCGCACGGATAAATCTGGCCCGGGACTGCCGATGCACATGGGCATCGCCCCCTGGGCGTTTCAAGACGTCGGCCCCTCTGGAAGGCCGGTCGCCGGCGAGCCCTTCATGCACCCTCTAGGAACCGGATACAACATGCGCAACCGCACCACACTGCTCCTCCTCGCCTGTCTCCTGATGCTGCCTTCCTGCAAGCACACCGTGGGAGGTCCGGGCGCGTCCGACCCGAACGCTCCCGTCGAATTCCGCTATGGCCCCGGAACCAGGAACCTCCACGGAGAGGGAACCCTGGTCATGATGCGGGACGGCAAGTCGATCGGCAAGGGAATGAGCATATTATCGAACGATTTGCAGTACGTCGTCAAAAAGAAGGGAAACCGTCTCGTCTGGCACGTGACCGCGCTCACCTGGGAGGAGTTCGGGCAGCCCAAGGCGACCGGCCCGTATTACGACATCACGTTCACCTCTGACGCAAAAGGACGCGACAAGTCGGATCTGAAGATTCACGCGGTCCGAAACGAGGACGCCCGGCAATGCATCGCCACCACGATGGCGGAGATCGGGCTGGCGGATGGATCGTTCAAGCCCGGCGAAGCCGCCATCCCGGTTCCGGTCGAGGCGCTCAAGGCTTCGGGCATAGAGATGCGATTCGAAGCTCCCGACCCCCGATACGTATATGATGGAATAAAGATGGTCGACGGAGAGGAGTGCTATGCATTCTCGTTTTCCTCGGATTCCATGACGATCATACAGCAAGGCAAGGAAACCAAGGGTTCCATGACCGTCTCGACGGTGATGAGCAAAAACATGCTCCCCGTCCACGAGGAGGTGGTCCTGATCATTGACGGTCCCATCAAGGGCATGTCGTCCAAGCTGACGGCCGTGAACACCCGGACAAAAGCGCCTGCCGGAAACAAGACGGAAGCCCTGCGGACCAAATTGCAGGCTGCGCCCGTCATCGCGGTCAACGACCCCATCGAGTTCAAGTACACGCCGTCCCGGGGACGATATGCGGCGGATGTGCAAATCAAGTTGAGCGATGGGCTCGGCAAGATCCTATACCTGCCCTTCAGGAGCTATGACCTGGAGGTCCGGATCGAGGCCGCTGGGGAGCGCCTTGCCTGGAGCCTGTTCCTGGATAATTACAAACTGCTGGGGACAGCCTTGAAAGACGCAACATCCCGATACGCTTATTCGTCCGACGAGCATGGCGGAGACATGGCCGATTTCACGGCTGCAGGCGGAACCGCAATACTGAAGGAAGCCGACATCCGAACGGATTTCCTCCTCCCCGCCGGGACGTATCGCACCGGCGACGTGGTCATGCCCGTCGATCTGGGGAAACAGACCCTTAACAACGTCTTCTTTTTCCCGCTTGGCTCCGGATACGTGCTCAAGGGCATTCAGACCATCGATTCCATGAACGTGCTCGTTCTCGAAGCGGACATTCCCGAATTCTCCTCCCAACACCGGAAAACCGGCGAGGAGGCCACGGGGTCGTTAAAGGTCATCCGCCGCTACGATCTGGCGACCATGCTGCCGCTCTGGTTCGAAGGTCGCATCGAGCTCATCACCGATGACAAAACCCCTACGGTCGTTGAGTTCGAATTCCACCGTATGCTGGACTAGGCGGCACACGTCACGGGCGCGCTCCTTCTCCCACAGGGACCGGCCGGCGGAGCAAGGGACAAGACGACGCGCCTGTTCCAACCGTCATGAAAGCGGAGACCGGCGGCCTGGCCGCGCCGATCCCCCTACAGCAGCTGGAAGTTGTACTCCAGCCGCAGCCGGACCTGGAACCCGTCGTGGCCGCCCATGGTTTCGTCCTCGTCCTGGTAGGACCAGCGGTTGAGGATGGTCCAACCCTTCAGCGCGCCGTCGAAGGCGTAGGTCATGTTCAGGTCGTATTCGCTGCGGTCACAGGACGCGTGGGGGCCGGAGTCGGGCGTGGCGCCGAACCCGGCCTTGACGTTGGCCTTGAACCCGTCGAACCCGATCCGGGAAAAGTCGTAGCCCACGCCGACCAGGGCCGACCGCTCGCCCGCGCGGTTGAAGGAGTAGGCCATCATGTAGTTGAAGAAGGGATAGTCGCTCCAGGAGGTCCGGATGCCCTTGGAGCCGTCCACCTGGGAGGCGCCGAGGTAGAAATCGAACCCGTCGACCTTGAGCACGCCCTGCAGCCCGGCCTCCGCCCCGTTGTAGCTGCCGTTGCGCTGGTCCCCGACGCTGCGCTGGTCCACGCCCTGAACCATGAGTTCGAGGGCCAGGTCCTTGGGATCGCCGAAGGTGTACTTGGCCTGGGTGAAAAAGGTGTTGTCCAGGTCCGGGGCATAGTAGTTCCAGAAACGCAGGGGCAGCTTGTCCGCCGCCTGCCAGTCGGCCCCGGTCATGAGCACGCCGCCGTTGGTGCCCTGCAGTCCGGCCATCTCGGTCATGGACACGAAGAGCTCGGTGTCCCGCGCCTTTTCCTTGTCAACCCAGAAGAGGCTGAACTCCAGGTCCTCCACGTCCCTGGACGTGAAGCCGTAGGCCTCGAAGGTCTGGGCCAGTATGCGGCCGTCGTTGGCGTTGATGAACGGGGTATCGATGCGCTGCCGCCAGACGCGCGCCTCGCTCCCGGCATAGCGGGCCTTGAGGTAGGCCTCGCCCAGGGCCTGGATTCCGTTGTTCCGGCTGGAGAGCACCCCGGTGCCGCCCCGGCGCTTCTGATTGAAGGTCTCGGTCAGGGGCTCGGAAAAGTACCCCGCCGCGCCCGCGCCGAAATGGTCGGCCAGCCACGGGGTCTCGTATTTGAGATAGCCGCCCGCAGCCAGGGATTCCTTGACGTTGTTGAAGCTGCCCCCGCCGGTCTTGTTGCGCTGGGTGAAATAAAAGGTCCGGAACTGGCCGGTGATCGTCCCGAATTCCGAGGAATTGGCCTCGTCTCCGGCCGCCGGGCAGGGCAGGGCGCACAGGAGTATCGCAAGACAGGTCAACAGGGCGTGAGGAGCGGATCTGAACATGAAGGAATCCTTATTGGCGTTCACGAAAGAGCGAGGCGCGCCATGGCGACCCTAGCGCAACGAGGGGAGACACGCAAATCGGCGGCGGCATTGCCGAACGCCAGACCGGCCTGCGGCTCCCGCCGTCCCCTTTGGCACCAAACTTGATATTCAGCCGCGCAGGTGGAAATAATTTCCCTCACTGAATGAATGCAACGAGGAACAGCGCATGAAGACGAAATACCTGATCATCGGCGCCGGACCCACCGGCCTGGGCGCGGCGCACCGGCTGCGCGAGCTGGGCATGGAGGACTTCCTGGTCCTGGAGCGCGAGCCCCACGCGGGCGGGCTCTCCGCCAGCTTCAAGGACGACAAGGGGTTCACCTGGGACATCGGCGGCCACGTGGTCTTCTCGCACTACGAATATTTCGACGACCTGCTCGCCTCGCTGCTCGGCGACGAATACCTGGAACACCAGCGCGAGTCCTGGATCCGCACCAGCGGGACCTGGGTTCCATACCCGTTCCAGAACAACATCCGCCACCTGCCGCGCGAGCCGCGCTGGGAATGCGTGGAAGGGCTGCTGCCCGGCCGCCGGACGGTGGAGAACCCCGGGAATTTCGGCGAGTGGATCGACCACATCTTCGGCGAGGGCATCGCCCGCCACTTCATGCGCCCCTACAACTACAAGGTCTGGGCCACCCCGCCCGAGCGGATGCAGTTCGACTGGATCGGCGAGCGCGTCAGCGTGGTCGACCTGCGCAAGGTGCTCAGAAACATCATACTGGAGCAGGACGACGTGGCCTGGGGCCCGAACAACACCTTCCGCTTCCCGCTCCACGGCGGCACCGGCGAAATCTTCCGCCGCCTGGCCCGCCGGATCAAGGACCGCATCGAATACGGCCAGTCCGTCACGGCCATCGACGCCGACGCCAAGACCGCCGTCACCGACAAGGGGCTGACCGTGCGGTACGAGGCCCTGCTGAACACCGCGCCGCTGGACATCCTGGCCGCGCAGTGGCTGGCCGGGCGCGACGCCGCGCTGATCGACGCTGCGGCAGGCTTGACCCACAGCTCCACCTACGTGGCGGGCGTGGGCCTCGACATCGCGGACGAGCGCGAGAAGAACGGCCGCTGCTGGATGTACTTCCCCGAGTCCGACTCCCCGTTCTACCGGGTGACCAATTTCCACAACTACTCGCCCAACAACGCGGCCCGGCCCGGCGAGCAGCTCGCCTACATGTGCGAGACCTCGGTCTCGGCCCACAAGCCGGAAAAGATCGACGAGCTTATGGACCGCACCGTGGCCGGTCTGGTAAACTCCTCCCTGTTGGACGCGTCCAGGGTGGACGACGTGCTGACCAAGTGGGAGACCGTGGTCGAATACGGCTATCCCGTGCCCTGCCTGCGCCGCGATGCGGCGCTGGCGGCCATCCAGCCCCGCCTGGAGGCCAAGGACATCTTTTCCCGCGGCCGGTTCGGCGGCTGGAAATACGAGGTGGGCAACATGGACCACTCGGTGATGCAGGGCGTGGAATGGGCCGAGCGGATGATCACCGGCGCTCCCGAAACCACGTATTCCTGGGACTAACGATACAATGGACACGAGCCTCTACGCGGCGCGCCGGGAAAACCTGCGGCGCGCCCTGCACGACAGGGGGATCGAGGCGCTCATCGTCTCGCATGCGGCCAACCGGTACTACCTGAGCGGGTTCGAACTGCACGACCCGCAGTGCAACGAATCGTCCGGCTGGCTGGTGGTCACCGCCTCGGGCGCGGACCACCTCTTCACCGACCCCCGCTACACCGACGCGGCCAAGCGCGTCTTCGACGAAAACAACCTGCACATCTACGCCGCCAACAAGTTCGAGCTGGTGGCCGACGTGCTCAAGGGCGCGGGGGTCAAGACCGCCGCCTTCGAGCCGCGCGCCTTCTCCCTCTTCGACCACGACAAGCTCTCGCCGCGCATCCCCCTGGCCGGGGTCGACAACCTGGTCGAGGAGCTGCGCATCATCAAGGACGCGGACGAGATCAAGCGGATGGACGCGGCCATCGAGCTCAACCACCGCCTCTTCGAATACATCGAAACCCGGCTCATCCCCGGCCGCACCGAAAAGGAAGTGGCCTGGGACGTGGAAAAATTCTTCCGCGAGAACGGGGCCGAGGAGCTCGCCTTCTCGACCATCGTCGGGGTCGGGCCCAACGCCGCCCTGCCGCACTGCATCCCCGGCGACACCAAGGTGCGCGAAAACGAGATGGTGCTCATCGACACCGGCTGCCGGTTCGCCCGCTACAACTCGGACCAGACCCGCACCTTCTGGGTCGGCGACACGATCTCGGACCGGTTCAAAAAAACCATGGACCTCGTGCGCGAGGCCCAGCAGACGGCCATCGACATCATCCGGCCCGGCCTGCCCATGATCGACGCCTACCGCGCCGCCTACGCCGTGTTCGAGCGCGAAGGCGTGGCCCACCAGTTCACCCACGGCCTGGGCCACGGCATCGGCCTGGAAACCCACGAGCCGCCGAGCCTGAGCCGCGTGGGCAAGGGCGTGCTGGCCGAAGGCATGGTCGTCACCGTGGAGCCCGGCCTCTACGACCCGGCCTGGGGCGGCATCCGCTGGGAATACCAGGTCCTGGTCACCAAGGACGGCTGCCGCGTGATGTAGCGGTTGCCGGACGATTCACATCAAACGGGCCGACGCCTCAAGGAGAGGCGTCGGCCCGTTTTCCTTTGCCCATGGAGCGAGGGGGCGCCGGACCGCAAGGCCGCCCGGTTCCCGGCGCGTCCTGTGCCGGAACAGTTGCCATCCTGAAAAGTATTATGATGCAATACTTGACAGTATGATCGTCTGCGGGTACGCCTTTGTCGGGAGGCAGACATGAGCAAGGCGTTCGACAACTATCACCGCAAGCGGGAGCTGATCACCACGGCCGCCCGGGAGTGCTTCGCCGGGAAGGGCTTTTCCGCCGCCAGCATGGACGACGTCGCGCAGGCCGCAGGCGTGACCAAGCAGACGGTCTACCGCTATTTTCCCTCGAAGATCGACCTGTTCAGGGCTACGCTGGAGACCTGCGCGGAAAAGGCCCCGTCCGCCCATGCGTTCGGGACGGGCGCGGTGGACGAGGAGCTGTATGGTTTCGCCCTGCGCTTTCTGCGGTTCCACGTCTCCCGCGAGTATCTGGACGCCATCCGGCTGCTCATGAGCGAAGCGACCCGCTGCGCGGAACTGGGAGCCGTCTTCCACGCCAACGGACCGAAAAAGACCGGAGCCCTGCTGGCCGCGTTCCTGCGCGAGCGCATCCCGGGGATAGGGGACGCGGACCACGCCGCGTTCCTGTTTGTCTCCATGCTCCTCAACGTCCGGATGCCCCTGCTCCTCGGCCTCCGGGACTCCTTTCCCGACGAGGAGCTGGACCGCCACGCCCGGTACGCCGTGGAGGTGTTCCTCCATGGCTGCCTGGCCGGGCGGAGCACGGATAACCCACAACCTGAAAGAGAGTGATATGTCGTTCGAACAGAGGGCGAAGCTCGTCAACGCCGTTCTCATGTCCGGGTTCATGGCCCTGATTATGTCGGGGTGCCTCTCGCTGATCAACTTCGGCCCGACGCCCGAATGGCTCCGGAGCTGGGGACGCAGCTTTCTTCTTGCCTGGCCCCTGGCCCTGGTGCTCAGCCTGAGCTTCGGCAGTTTGCTCATGCGGCTTTCCCACCGGCTGGTCCGGCGCGACGAAGGGAGGGAGCGGGCATGACGCACGCTGCTGACGCCGCAGGCGCGGGGCTTGGCTTCACGGTCCCGCCCGGGCACGTGGGCTTTGCCGCCCTGCGCCTTGCCGGACGCATCGACGCCCGGATCGCGGACTGCGCCATCGCCCGCATCGAGCCGGGCGGCGGGGGCCCCATGCCCGAGCACACCCATGCGCACGACCACCTGTTCGTGGTCCTGGCCGGCAGCGTGGAGATCCGGATGGACGGGACGACGACCACGCTGCCCGTCCATCAGTCCATGCTCGTGCCGGGCGACGCCCTGCACAGCGTCTGGAACACGGCGCAGATACCCGCCACGGTGCTCGGCATCAGCCTCGACAGGGCCGAAAACGGGTAGGCGCGCCGCGCCCCCCTGTCGCCCCGCGCGTGTTCGCACGAACCAGCCACCAAGCCATGCATGGAGTACCCGTCATGCCGACAGCGCTTCATCCCGAATCCCGCACCATCCGCGCCGCGCACGAATCCGACCTGGAACGGATACTGGCGCTCCAGAAGGACGCCTACCGGAGCGAGGCGGAAATCTACGGCGACTGGAACCTCCCGCCGCTGCGGCAGACGCTGGAGGACCTCAGGGACGAATACAAGCGCATGCTTTTCCTGGTGATCGAAAGCAAGGGCGCACTGATCGGTTCCATCCGGGCCTTTGCGCAGGGCGGCATATGCCTGGTCGGCAAGCTCATCGTCAGTCCCCGGCATCAAAACCGGGGGCTGGGCACGGCGCTGCTGCGGGAAGTGGAATCCCGCTTCCCCGATGCCAAGGCGTACGAGCTGTTCACCGGCGCCAGAAGCGCCAAGAACCTCCACCTCTACCGCAAGCTCGGCTATTCCGTCGTCCGGCGGCAGGACGTCTCCCCTTCCCTGACCCTGGTTTTCCTGCGCAAGCCCAACCGGCCCGGACCCGGCGTCCATACGGGCTGACAGGGCGGCCATCGGGGTTCGGCCTCCATGCCGGCCGTTCACGCTTCCCGAGCCATTCCCCGCCGATCTCGATGGCGTTTTCGCACTGCCGTGCTTTCCGCAGGCCGACGCCGCCGCTTCGGGCCGTCGATATCGCCGTATTGCAATGGTGATAGAATGTGCTATTGATGATTCCATGTTTCCAGCGAACCGCTTTACCCTGCGGGTCACCCTGCTCTCGCTCATCACCACGATCCTGCTGGGCGCCGTGCTCACGCTGAGCATCTACAACTACGTCCGCAGCACGCAGACGGCCATCGCCATCGCCGGGGACCTCCTGCGCGAGGTCAACGACAAGGCGATCATCAAGATCCAATCCATGTTCGGCCCCGTGCTCGCGCTGGGCAAACGGATCCAGGAACTGCCCGCACTGGGGGAAAAGCCGGTGCTCCTGGCCCACCCGGTCACGGCCTACCTCATCGACACCCTCGAATCCTACCCTTACATCTACTCGGTGTTCATGGGGTATGCCGACGACGACTTTTTCCAGATCATCGCGCTGGACCCGGACGACGAGGCGGAGCGCAGGCAAATCAAGGCGCCGGAAGGCTGCCGGTTCGCGCTGCGGCGCATCATGCGCCGCGACAACGGCGTCCGCGTCGAGATCTGGCGGTTCCTGGACAAGGACTGCCGCACCGTGGGGTCACGGTTCGAGAACGGGATCACCTTCCGGCCGACAGCCCGCCCCTGGTTCCCCCTGGCGTACGATCAGGACGAGGTTGTCCATACCCAGCCGTATCCATTCGCCTCCAGCAACTCCCTCGGGCTGACCGTGGCCCGCCGGTTCGACGGGCGGTTCCCTGGCGTGTTCGGCATCGACATGACCCTGTCCTCGATTTCCCGGTTTCTGGCCGGCCAGAAGATCGGCACAAGCGGCGTCGCGTTCCTGTTCAACGACCAGGGCCTGTTGCTGGCCCATCCCAACCCGCACCTCTACCTCAAGAAGCAAGCGCACAGGAAAGGGGCGGGCATGGTGCCCGCTCTGCTCTCGGACCTGGACGACCCGATCATCAGCGAGATCAGCAACCGTTTCGCCCGGAACCCAGGCGAGACGGGAGGCATCCGCTTTGCAGCCGCCGGGAGGGAGTACGTGGGCAGCATCACCCAGGTCCCCGACAACTATCTGCCCGGCAGCTACATGGCCGTGGTCGCCCCGATCGCCGATTTCACGGAAGACATCGTCCGCACCCGCAACGAGAGCCTGCTGTTCACCGTGTTGCTGCTGCTGGCCGCCCTGCCGATCATCGTGCTCCTCTCCAGGAGCGTCACCTCCCGGCTCCAGGCCCTGAGCCGGGAGGCCGACCGCATCCGCGAGTTCGACCTGGGCGAGACCCCGAAGATCAGCTCCCACATCAAGGAAATCAGCCACCTGGCATACGCCGTGGAGGCCATGAAGATCGCCCTGCGCTCCTTCGGCCAGTACGTGCCGAGCTCCCTGGTCGCAAAGATCGTCTCCGGCGAGCTCCACCCCCGGCTGGGCGGCTCCCGCAAGCCGCTGACCCTGCTCTTCACCGACATCGCCGACTTCACCACCCTCTCCGAAAGCGCGGACCCCGAGGCGCTCATGGAGCAGGTCTCGGTCTACTTTCGGAAGATGGGGACCATCATCCTCAGCCACCACGGGACCATCGACAAATACATCGGCGACGCGATCATGGCCTTCTGGAACGCGCCGACCACGGACGAGGAGCACGTGAGCCACGCCTGCGCCGCCGCCCTGCGCGCGGCCGCAGCCTCCAACGAACTCAACCGGATGTGGCGCGAAAGCGGCAAGCCGGAACTGTACACCCGCCTGGGCCTGCACTCCGGCAACTGCATCGTGGGCAACGTGGGCTCGTCCGACCGGATGGACTACACCGCCATGGGCGACACCGTGAACATGGCGTCGCGCCTGGAGGGGCTGAACAAGTACATGCAGACCCAGATCCTGGCGAGCCGCCAGGTGCGCGACCAGGCCGGGGACGGTTTCGCCTTCCGCCCGGTGGGGCGGGTGATGCCCAAGGGCAAGCACATCCCGACGGACGTCTATGAACTGGTGGGATTCGCGGGCGAAACCGACATGGACTGGATCGGGCGCTGGCAGGATGCCTACGAGCGCTTCATGGCGCGGGACTTCGGAGGCGCCGCCGAGGCGTTCGGGCGGCTGCTCAGGGAACGGCCGGACGGCGTGGCCCGCAAGTTCGCCGAGAGCGCGCGCCGGTTTTGCACCGCGCCGCCCCCGGACGACTGGGACGGCGTCGAGACCTTCAGTGCCAAATAGGGGCAGACCATGCGACTCTCGTTCACCATCCTCCTGCTGATCGCCTCGCTGCTCCCGCCGGTCCGGGCGCACAGCGGTGATGTGGCCGAAATCCGGTTCTGGACGTCGGAAATCGAGGCGGACCGGCTGGCGGCCATCCGGTATCTGGCGGATGCGTTCATGGCCCTGAACCCGGATGTGCGGATCAAGGTGACCGGCGTCAACGAAAACGAATTCGTCCGGCTGGCGACGGCCAAGGCGGCCACCGGGGCAACGCCGGAACTGGTGAATGCGGACAGCGATCTCGTGGTGGCCATGGGCGAACGGGGGCTGCTGGACATCGAGGCGTCGACGGCGATGGTCGAGTCCATCGGCGCAAGCGCCTTCGCCAAGGGCACCCTGGGGCTCTTCGCCGCCTCGCGGGGCCGATACTACGGCATTCCCCACAACGCCTGGGTGCAGGGACTCTGGTACCGCGCCGACTGGTTCGAGGCGGCGGCTCTCGCCCCGCCCGAAACATGGGAAGACATCCTCAAGGCGGCAAAACGGTTCACCAACAAGGAGAAGGGATGCTACGGCATCCTGATCGGGACCATGGCGGACAACTATGCCGAGCAGGTCTTCACCCAGCTGGCGCTGTCCAACGACGCCCGGATGTTCACGCCCGAAGGGAAGCTGGCGTTCAACTCGCCCCGGATGGCGGAGACCCTGGCCTACTACCTTGAACTGGCCCGCTACGCCCCGCCCAGGCCGCAGACCTGGCGCGGTCGGGACTATTATCTCCAGGGGCGCATGGCCATGTTCTTCTACTCCACCTTCATCCTCGACGACCTGGCCCTGCCCGGCGTGGCCTCGGACTCGCTTGGCTCGGCCAACTTCAGCGATCTCGACGGCGCGCCCTTCGACCCGGAGCTGGCCCGGAACACCCGGATGGCGCCGCTGATCCGCCGCGTGACGCCTTGCGGCTACGGCTCGGTCAACGGATTCACCCTGTGCCGAAGCGGTGACCCGGCGAAGCGGGAGGCGGCGCGCCGGTTCCTCCTGTTCCTCTACGAGCCCGGCCCGTATGTGGAATGGCTGCACATGTCGCCGGGCGGCATGCTCCCGGCGCTGCGGGCGGTGGCCGACTGCGAGGAGTTCATGCACGATCCGCAGGGGGTGTTCCAGCGCTTCGGACGGCACAAGATCAAGCGCATCCTGGCCGGGCTGGACTCGATCCGCTCCTTCGGCCTGGTGGACGGACGCCATTTTCCCCTGGCCTCGGTCTTCTACGCCGAGAAGATCATTCCCCGGATGATCGCCAAGGCCCTGGACGGCGAGCTGTCCCCGGCCGACGCGGTGGCCTGGGCCGAAGCCGAGATGCGCCGGGTGGCCGCCACCGTCCCGCCCGATCGGTAGGGCGGCCGTGCCACGCCCCCTCTCCCGGGGTTGCCCGGCGTTCCGATCTCCTCTATGGTCCCTTGCATGAAACATCGCCTCGTCCTGTTCCTGTGCTGCGCCGCCCTGCTGCTGGCGGCGGGCTGCAAGAAGAATCCGTCCTGCATCATCCCCTTGCCCGAGTTCACCCAGTACGCGGGCGAGTATCTCCAGGTCAGCGACGTGCTGCGCATCGGCCACGCGCTCGACCGCACCGCGCCGCGCGTGCCGGTGCAGTGGGAGAACGGGGAGACGGGATACCAGTATTCGATGATGATCTTCAGCTCGGACCAGGCCGGGGGCGAAACGGTCAGCCGGTTCACGGTGCTCTCCATCGAGCCTTCGGGCGAGGCCGAGGTGCTGGCCCTGCTGGGCCGGTCGGCCAGGCCGGGCGTGTGGAACATTGTGGCCGAAAAGCCCGCCTCGGCCGTGGGCAAGGCGGCGCGCATGGATCTGGCGGCCACGCCGGTGCCCAAGGCTTCGCTCAAAAGCGACCATTTCGAAGGCTTCGTGGTGGAGCAGTAGCCATGGACGACGGGCTGCGCGAACGGATCAGGGCGCTTGCCGAGCGCAGCGGGCTCAAGCCCGAGGTGCTGGAGGACTCGCTGCTTTCCGGCCCCATGCCCGACGATCTCGCCCGGGCCGTGGCCCAGGTGCTGGCCGAGACGGGCCGGTTCGCCGCCGCCCCCGAAACGTCCGAAGACTAACACGCATTCTTTGCCTTTCGCCCCCGGCTGGCGTACCTTTTTCCCATGGCCCGCATCAAACTCGTCCTTGCCTATGAGGGCACCGATTTCTCCGGCTGGCAACTCCAGGCCCGCGGCCGCACGGTCCAGGGCGAGGCGGAAAAGCCCAGGGTCGGCTTGTTGATTGCGGACTGGGTCCAGGCCATGACCTC
>JAZHDH010000060.1:0-6145 GCA_036584335.1 Pseudodesulfovibrio sp.
CCTGGCTCCAGGCCTCGAACCTGTTCGCCAACATCATCGAGCCGGGCAGCATGGTTATCCCGACCCTGACCCTGGAGGGCACGGTCAATTCCCTGTACGGAGACTATTCCTCCGGCAGCCCGGCGGCCGTGGTCGCCATGCAGTTCTTCGTGGTGGACGAATCCACGCGAAACAACGAGATCGTCTTTTCCAAGGACTACCGCAAGCGCGTCCCCCTGGCCCAGCCCGATCCGGCGGCGCTGGTCCAGGCCATGACCCAGGCCACGCAGGCCGTCTTCACCGAACTGGAACAGGATCTGGCCGCCGTGCCGACCATAGAGAAATAGATGGCAAAAAAACAGAAACGGGACCTCTTTCAGCCTCAGGAATTCGACGAGCGCGAGGACAAGGTCAGCCGCTCGCAGATGAAGCGGGACATGACCGCCCTGCAGAACCTCGGCGAGGAACTGGCCGCGCTGGGCGAAACCGCCGTACGCGAGGCCGGGCTCACGCCCGAGGCCGAGGCCGCCCTGCTGCTGATCAAGAAGCTGAAAGGCCACGAGGCTCGCCGCCGCCACCTGCAATACGTGGGCAAGCTGATGCGCGCCTGCGACACCGGGCGCGCGAGAGAGATAGTGGAGGAGGCCCGCAAAGGGCGCACGGTCAAGACCGCCGAGTTCCACCGCCTGGAGAAGCTGCGCGACCGGCTGGTGGACGGCGACGAGGACCTGCTCCAGGCGCTGTTCGAGGCCAACCCGGACCAGGGGCAGCGGTTGCGCCAGCTCACCCTGGGTGCGCGGCGCGAAAAGGACGCAGGCAAACCGCTGAAGGATACCCGCGCCCTGTTCAAGCTGCTGCGCGGGCTGCCGTTGCCCGAGGAAAATTGACCCCGCACCCTTGACGCGCGCGGCTCAGGCTTTATCTACAGAAACAAGGACGAACACGGCGCCCCGCGCCGATGCCAAGGAGTACCCATGGTTATTCATGAATATGCCGGAATCGTTACCGAACTGGAAGATCACGACTGCCCGCACTGCGGCCAGGCCATGACCCCATGGCTGCCGCCGGGAGAAACCGGCTGGGGCGTGATCCTGGTTTGCGAAAACAACAGCTGCCCGTTCTATCTCGGCTCCGAGGACGACATCCTGCACAAACGCGGCGATTCCCACCTCGGCTGCCGCTACGCCCTGGACCCGGACTGCGGCTACCGCCCCATGAACCTGCTGGCCGTGTGCCCCCACTAGGCGAACGGCCTTGAGAACACCTTGCAAAAGCCCCGCCCCGGCGGGGCTTTTCGCATTCCGGCTGAACCATCGTCGCGGCCGAAGGATTGCATGGGAAATAGTGATCGCTTTTCCGATTCCCCTGCGCGCGGTTGAATGATAGATCAGCCCAATCAAGGGAGCCGAAGTGACGAATATTCAGGGAAAGGGAAAGGCGGTCGCGGCGCTCTGGACGGCGGTAACCCTGTGGGCCAGTTCCTTCATCGTCCTCAAGATCGCCTTTGCCCATTTCGACCCCATGGTCGTCATCTTCGGCCGCATGTTCATCGCCTCGGTCTGCTTCCTGGTGGTCTTCCGCCAGCTGCGGCACATCGACTACCAGCCCGGCGACTGGAAGAAACTGCTGTTCATGGGTGTGTGCGAACCCGGTTTCTACTTCATCTTCGAAGCCATGGCCCTGACCCACACCGACGCCTCCCAGGCGGGCATGATCTGCGCGCTGCTGCCGCTGATGGTGGCCGTGGCCGCGCGCTTCACTCTGGGCGAGCGCATCACCCGCCGCACCCTGTCGGGCTTCGGCCTGGCCATCGTCGGAGCCGTGGCCCTGTCCGCCGCCGCCAGCGCCACCGAGACCGCGCCCAACCCCGCGCTCGGCAACTTCCTCGAATTCCTGGCCATGGTCTGCGCCACCGGCTACATGATCACCCTCAAGGGGCTGACCCCGCGCTACGGATCGTGGTTCCTGACCATGATCCAGGCGTTCGTCGGCTCGGTCTTCTACCTGCCGCTCCTGTTCCTGCCGTCCACCCAGCTGCCCACGACCTTCTCGCTGCCCGGCGTACTCTCCATCGTCTACCTCGGCACTTTCGTGACCATCGCCGCCTACGGCCTCTACAACTACGGCATGTCCAAGATCCCGGCCTCCCAGGCATCGTCCTTCATCAACCTGATCCCGGTCATCACCCTGGCCCTGGGCTGGCTTTTCCTGGACGAACGACTCAACCCCGTGCAGTACGCCGCCTCGGCCGTGGTCATTGCCGGGGTCTACCTGAGCCAGGACCGCCGCGCAGCCGAAAACACCGCCTAGCGCGGGATGAACACATTCCCGCCGGTCCACCCCGCTTCGCCCAGCAGTCGTTCCACGCCGCGCTCCCCGGTCTCGCCCACGTCCAGGCTGTAGTCCGTGACGAAGGTCTCTATGTGCTTCCAGATGACCGCGTCGTCCATCTCCCGGGCGTGCCCCTTGACGTAGTCCCAGGCCGCCCCGGGGACCCGCCGGGCCGCCAGCAGGCTCTGCCGGATGGCCTCGTTCATGGCCCGAGCCGTGTCCATGCCCAGCGACCGGCGGATGGCGATGGCTCCCAGCGGCACGGGCGATCCGGAATACGACTCCCACCACGCGCCCAGGTCCAGGAGCCGGACAAGGCCCAGCTTGGCGAAGGTGAACCGCCCCTCATGGATGACCACGCCCGCGTCCACGGCTCCGGCGGCCACGGCGGGCATGACCTCGTCGAAAACCATCTCCCTGAGCCGCACCGAGATCCCGGCCTGGCGGCAGCACAGCGCAAAGAGCAGGTTGGCCGTGGTCCGGCGACCGGGAATGGCCACCTCGACGCCATCCAAGGCGGCCAGATCACGCATCTCCCGGCCCACCAGCAGCGGCCCCACGCCAAATCCCATGGCCCCGCCCGCGCGCAGCAACACGTAGTCGTCCAGGATGGCGGGCGCCGCACCCACCGAAACCTTGACCACGTCGAAAGTCCCGGCCACGGCCCGGGCGTTCAGTTCCTCCACGTCGGCCAGCGCTACACAGAGCCTCCCGTGCCAGGGAACCAGCCCCGAGGTCAGGGCGTGAAAGATGAAGGTGTCGTTGGGGCACGGCGAATGGCCGAGGGCGAGATCGAGCGGCATCGGCACTCCTCTGCGGCCGGACGATCCCGGCACGGTTGACAGTTCCGGCCGCCACGGATACACATGGTGACCACCTGGTCACCTTTACCCAAAGAGCGGCCGGAACGCAAGGGAGGCACCCATGGCGAGCAACCGCCAGACATTCGAGAACCTGCCGGAAGAGAAACGCGGCCGCGTGCTGAACGAGGCCACGCGCGAGTTCGCGGACCACGGCTACCAGGGCGCGAGCATCAACCGCATCGTCGACCGCCTGGGCATCGCCAAGGGGTCGCTCTTCAAGTATTTCGGCAGCAAGGAGGGGCTGTTCGAGCACGTCTTCAGCCGTGCCGTAGCCGACTTCAAGGGTCCGCTCAAGGCGATCCGGGACTCGGAAGGCGACTTCTTCACCCGCATCGGGCAGAGCCTGCTGGCTGGCGCGGCGTTCATCGACGGCCACCCGCACATCTACGCCATTTATCTCAAGATGCTCTTCAACGAAAATTTCCCCCTGCGCGAGCGCTTCCTCGGCGAAATCCGCCGGGCGCACGCCAAATACCTAGGCGCGCTGGTGGACGACGGCATCGCCGCCGGAGAGCTGCGCCCCGACATCGACCGAGGCATGACCGTGTTCCTGCTCCACACGACCCTGGACAGATTCCTGCAACACCACGCCGTGCCCTCCCTGGACACGGGCATCGACCCGGCGCCCCGCTCCACCGAGGACCGGGTCCGCGCCGTGACGGATTTCCTCCGCCACGGGCTGGGGCAACGATAGGAGGCACCCTTGCAACTGCTCAAGAACGACTATTTCACCAATGTGGGCCTCAAGGAGGTCCACGCCAAGGTCCGGGCCGGCGAGCGGCTGAGCTTCGAGGACGGCCTGCGCCTGTTCGAGTGCCCCGAACCCCTGGCCGTGGGCGCGCTGGCCCACCAGGTCCGCACCCGAATGCACGGCGACAAGGCATTCTACGTCGTCAACCAGCACATCAACTACACCAACGTCTGCGTCAACGGCTGCGCCTTCTGCGCCTACCAGCGCGAGGACGGGCAGGAAGGCGGCTTCGCGCTCAACGCCGAGGACGTCATCGCCCGCATCGACGCCGCCGGACTCGCTCCCCGCGAAATCCACATCGTGGGCGGCTGCCATCCACGGTTGCGCCTCGCCTTTTTCGAGGACATCCTGCGCTCCGTGAAAACCCGCCTGCCCGACACCGTGATCAAGGCCTTCACCGCCGTGGAGATCGACCACTTCGCCCGCCTGGAGGAACTCCCGCCCGCCGAGGTCCTGACCCGGCTCAAAGCCGCCGGGCTCGACATGCTGGCCGGGGGCGGGGCCGAAATCTTCGCGCCCGCCGTGCGCGAACGGATCTGCCCGCGCAAGGCCACTGCCGAGCAATGGCTCGCCATCCACGAGACCGCCCACGCCATGGGCATTTCCACCAACTGCACCATGCTCTTCGGCCACATCGAATCCCGCGCGGACCGGTTGGACCATCTGATCCGGCTGCGCGAGTCCCAGGACCGGGAGCCGGGCTACAATTGCTTCATCCCCCTCCCCTTCCTGACTGAAAACAGCAAACTGACCATCAAGCGGCCGCTGACCGGCCTGGAAGCCCTGCGCACCATCGCCGTTTCCCGGCTGATGCTCGACAACATCCCGCACATCAAGGCCTACTGGGTGATGCTTGGCATCAAGGAAGCCCAGGCCGCGCTCAAGTTCGGGGCCGACGACTTCGACGGCACCGTGGTCGAGGAAAAGATCGGGCATGAGGCCGGAGCCACGTCGCAACAGGCCCTGACCAGCGCGCAGCTGCGCGCCATGCTCAGAGGCTGCGGCTGCACCCCGGTGGAACGCGACGGACGGTTCAACGAGATTTAGGGGAACGCCCCCGGCCCCCCATCCCCTCTCCCTTCCCAAACTTTTTGGTTCCGCTTCGCGGGGAGGGCAAAAGGTACAATGAGATGAAACTGAAGAATATATTTGAGAAAATACTGGATGGCGGGCGGCTTGATTTTGACGAGGCGCTCCGAGTGTACAATGAGGCCGATTTCCACGATCTCGGGTTCCTGGCGCACCGCGTGCGGCTGGCCCTGCATCCCGATCCCGTGGTCACCTACGTGGTGGACCGCAACATCAACTATTCCAACGTCTGCGTCTGTTGCTGCAAGTTCTGCGCGTTCTTCCGCCATCCGGGGCAGGAAGGCGGGTACGTCCTCTCCCGCGACGAGATCGGCCGCAAGATCGACGAGACCAAGGCCCTGGGCGGCACGCAGATCCTGATGCAGGGCGGCCACCACCCGGACCTGCCGCTTGCCTGGTACGAGGACCTGCTGCGCTTCATCAAGGCCGAGCACCCGGTCCACATCCACGCCTTTTCCCCGCCCGAGATCGTCTTCTGGGCCGAGCGCGAATCCCTGCCCGTGGCCACGGTCATCGAGCGGCTGCGCGCGGCCGGGCTGGACTCCATCCCCGGCGGCGGCGCGGAAATCCTGGTGGACGAGGTCCGCTCGCGCGTGGCCCCGAACAAGTGCCCGGCCGGACAGTGGCTCGGCGTCATGGAGGAAGCCCACCGCCAGGGCATGCGCACCACCGCGACCATGATGTTCGGCCACGAGGAAACGCCGGAACAACGCCTCGAACACCTCTTCGCCGTGCGCGACGTCCAGGACCGCACCGGCGGGTTCACCGCCTTCATCCCCTGGACATTCCAGCCCGACAACACCCAGCTGGCCCACTGCCGCAAGCTGAGCAGCGTGGAATACCTCCGCACCCTCGCCCTCTCCCGGCTGGTGCTCGACAACGTGGCGAACATCCAGGTCTCCTGGGTGACCATGGGGCCGGCCATCGCCCAGCTCGGCCTCTTCTTCGGCGGCAACGACTTCGGATCGACCATGATCGAGGAGAACGTGGTCCAGGCGGCCGGCGTCCGCTTTCGCCTCTCGCGCGAGGAAATCCACCGGCTGGTGGAAGACGCCGGATTCACGCCCAGGCAGCGGGCCATGGACTACACCCTGCTGGGAGGCGGACGATGAGCGTGCGCCTGGGCCGGATC
>JAZHDH010000061.1:0-6145 GCA_036584335.1 Pseudodesulfovibrio sp.
TCCGCCACATCCAGGCCATGGCCGACGAAAACAAACGGCTGCGCGGGCTGCTGGAGCGGCGGACGAAACAATAGCCTCCCCGGGCAGCGGCAACATTCTAATGCCGCTCACGCGTTTTTCCGCTTATGCTGGAGGGGACCCATTCCCTCTGGACAACGGAGAGCCATGCCCGACACCCGCCAGCCCACCACTCTCGCCGCCCTCAAGAGCGCGCTGATCTATGCCATCTTCGGCGGGCTGTGGATACTGCTGTCCGACAAGCTGGTCGGCCTGCTGACCACGGACCTCGATACCTACGCCACGCTCCAGACCTGGAAGGGCTGGCTGTTCATCGCGGTCACCGGCCTGCTCGTCTTCTTCCTGACCCGGCGCGAGCTGATGGAGCAGGACAAGGTCACCCAAGCCCTGGCCATCAGCGAAAAGCGCTACCGCATGGCGACCCGGGCGGCCCGCATCGGCACCTGGGAATGGGACATCCCCACCGGCGACCTCATCCTCAACGAACAGTACAGCCGCAGCCTGGGTTACGAACCCGGCCAGTTCGCCCCCACCCTGACCAACTGGGAGGCCCTGATCCACCCCGACGACAAGCCCCGCGTGCTCGCCGCGGTCCAGGCCCACCTGCGCGGCGAGTCAGGGGAGTATTCGGCCCGGTACCGGCTGCTGACCCGCGACAGGCACTGGGAACGGGTCATGGACCGGGGGCAGGTCTTCCTGCTCGACGAAAAGGGCGAGCCGCTCAAGGCCGTGGGCGTGCAGATCAGCCTGGCCGACTCGGACGTGGATTTCCCGGACAAATGAAGAACGGGCCTGGAGGCGCCATGATCCATACGCACACGTTCCAGGGCGTCACGGTGCGCACCGGCGATCTCCTCGCCACCCGGGACGGCACGCCCCGGCTGAGCGGACAGTTCTGGCGGATCGTCGGCGGCCTGATCCCCGGCGAGGTGGAACACATCGTCGTCTACGTCGGACTGGGACCGCGCTGCGTGGAGGCGGGCGCCAAGGGGAAGGTCCTCGCCTTCGAGGCGCGCGACGACTGGGACGGCGAGGCCATGCAGGGTGATCGCGGCTTCATCGACACCCTGCACGGAGCCGCCTATCCCCTTGCCGGAAAGGACGTTCCCCCGGAGAAGGAAACCCGGATCCGCGAAACCGTCGCCGCCTACTGCCTGCACCAGGCCGCCGAGGAAAAGCCGTACAACCTCAACTTCATGAACCCGGACACCGAGGAAGCCTTCTACTGCAGCCAACTGGCATACCGGGCCTATCTCCCGCACGGCGTCAACCTGAACGCCGGGCGGGGGCTGCCCAACTTCGGCCTGACGCGCCGCATCGTCTTTCCGCAGGAGGTCTGGGACCTCTGCGAGCACACGCGGGTTCCATAGGACGAAAAAAGGCCGCTCCCGTACGGAAGCGGCCTTTCATCAATCGTTCGGCAACCGGACGCTAGCCCAGCAGTTCGTTGACCTTCCTGATGATGGCAAACGCGTCGCCCACGTAGAGGACGTCGCACTTGCCCTGGGCCCAGCCGCAGCCCGCGTCGGTGTTGCAATATAAAAGAATCAACTTGACACCATTCTACTATTGTTCTACTTGTTACAAGAAAACAAGGAGGACAATATGTCACCTACAATCAGAATTGATGACGAAGTGTATCAAGGCCTTAAAAAAATTGCAGATCCTTTTGAAGACACTCCTAACACCGTGATAAAAAGGCTATTAACCAACGCTAATGTGTTACAGCAAAAAAAAGCTCCGATTAAGCAAAAAAAAGTGAGAAGTGGCGTCCTCACACCCCAGCCTGTTTACGAGGCATGGTTGATTTATACTATGTGGAATTCGTTCCAAGGCAAAGGAAGCAAGCGGGATATAGTTGCTTCCGTTCGCGAGGCTATGGAAGAGAAACAAATACTAAACCCTGAGGATTATGAATTAGTCTCAACAGGTGAGCCTCGATGTGAGAATACCATCGCCTGGGGGCGAAAGAGTCTTATCGATCAAGGATTGCTCAAGAATGATAGCGAAAGAGGGGTATGGGAACTGTCTGAAAAAGGTATCCTTTACGCACAGCGACTTACAACAACTAGCTTACTCGAAATGGAATAAGCATAAGAAAGGGCCGTAGCGTTGCTACGGCCCTTTCTTCATATCTGCAAAAGGCTAGCCCAGCAGTTCGTTGACCTTCCTGATGATGGCAAACGCGTCGCCCACGTAGAGGACGTCGCACTTGCCCTGGGCCCAGCCGCAGCCCGCGTCGGTGTTGATGGCGCGGCGCTCGCCGATGAACCGCCAGCCGACCACGTGCGGTTCCTCGCCGTGGCAGCAGGTGGACAGCCCCTTGGGGTGGCGCGGGGACGCGCCGGTCTGGCCGACCTGGTGCATGTGGGTGAGGAAGGAGATGACCCTGCCGCCCTCGCCCGAGATGTCCACCAGGGACTTGGACGAGCCGAGCGAGGCCTTGGTCGCGCCGAGGAAGCCCAGGATGAGCTGTTCGGCCACGTCCACGTGCACGCCGCCGTCGGCCTGTTTCTTGGTCCAGCCCGCGCCGGCCACCAGGAGTACGGCAGCGTCCGGGCGGATGGTCTGCTCGTCCTCGGAAACGCACTCCATCCCGGCGGCCCTGGTGCGCACGCCCGAGAAATCGGCGCTCACGCTCTCCACGGCCGCACTGCCCGCGCCGCAAAACGGCTCGGCGCAGCCGGAATCCAGGGTCACGATCCAGGGACGCTCCTCGCGGGTCAGGGTGCCCTCCATGCGCTGGCGGTAGAACCAGCGCCGGGCCACGGGCTTGCCGTCCTTCACTTCCAGGCCCGAAAGGTGGGTGTCCACCCGGCCGTCCAGGCGCACGGCCAGCCCCGGCAGGGCGCGGCTCAGGCGCGAGGTGGCCGGGGCCACGATCATCTCCGCGCCCGCAGCCTTGGCCAGGGCCTCGGCGGCGGCCAGATCGGAGGAATAGATGCCGTCATTCAAAATCGGATCGGTCACGGCCAGGAACTTCGCGCCGCAGCCGGCCACGGAGTCCGCAGCGGCGGCCACGTCCGCGCCCATCAGGCCGACGGCCAGGGAGCTTCCCAGCCCTTCGGCCAGGGTCTTGGCGGCGGAAAGGGTTTCCAGGGCAACCTTGGACAGGGTGCCATCGCATTCGGTATGCGCGATATACAGTACGGTGCTCATGTCTCTCCCCCTATCCCTTCAGCCATTCGACGATTTCGCGGGCCATCTCATCCACCGGCATGTCCTTGACGATGCGCGTCTGGCGGCGCTGCTGCGGCAGTTGCACGCCCTCGAACTTCAGGGTCGCGCCCGAAAGATCGGCGGGCTTGGCCTGCATCAGGGCGGGCATGTTCTTCTGCATGTTCTGCATGCCGATCTGCGGGTTGTTCGGCGGCTCGGGCAGCTCGCCGGTGGCCCAGCCCATGACCGCAGGCGCGCCGCCGACCACGGACTTCTGGTACGCCCCGCCTTCCACGCGCTCCAGGACCTCGATGGAGCCGTCTGCGCCCACCGTGATCTTGTCCACGCCCTGGAACTGCTCGGTCACGCCCAGCATCTCGCCGACCATCTGCATCACCGCGCCGGACCCGCGCGAAGCGGACTGCCAGCCGCCGAAGAGCAGCATCTTCGACTTGTCCAGCCCGGCGATGCCCTCGATGGTCCCGGCCAGGACCTTGGCCGTGGCGAAGGCGTCGGTGAAGCCGGAGGCCGAGCCGTCGGCCACCACCAGCTGGAACGGAGCCTTCTGGGACACGGCCATCATCACCTGCTGCAGCTTGGCCTTGGGGCCGAGCGCCACCAGCCACACCTGCGAGCCGGGATTGTTCCTGGCCAGGTTGGCGGCCTCGTACAGGGCGTGGCCCGCCCACGGGTCGAGCACGGCCGGCAGCATCATCTCGTTCTGCAGCACGGGTCCGGTCGGCCCCGCCTGCGGCGTCAACGTCTGGAGCGGGTCCGGAACGATGGACCCGCAGACCACGATGTGAAATACATTGCCCATTCAAAACTCCTTGGATTCATTGGCGGCGACAAGCTTCCCCGCCACCTTTTCTTCTACCAAACGGATTTGATTCTTCGCTTCTTCGCAAGCCGTAATACCCGAATCAGCATCAAGGCTGTTCAAAAACGGTCGAGTGCGAGGCGCAAGGGGGAATCAAACCGCAGCGTATCCCAATACGCGAGGATTTGATTGCCTCGCAGCAACGAAGCAATCGGCCGTTTTTCAACAGCCGAAGCCGTGATACATCAATTTTCAGCAGAATGCAGCCCGCCCGAACCGGCCGAAAACTCGACGTTGGTCCGCTCCTTGTCGCGCGGGCCGGGCTTGCTGCAGTTCCACAGGCAGGCCCCGCAGTGCACGCACTTTTCCCGGTCGAAGAGCGGCGCGCCGCCCTCCGGGTCGGCGTGGATCGCCTGGCCGGAACACGCCTCGATGCACACCCGCTCGCGGCAGGCGGCGCACAGCGTGGGGTTGAGGAACCGGACATGGTCCGCATAGCCGGGCGCGGCCTGGACCTTGCCGCCCATGAGCAGCGCGTCCTGCTGCGAAACCAGCAGCCTGCCGTCCAACGGAATCTCGGGCCAGCCCACGCGGTTCATCAGCGCGTCGTGCAGCCCCGCGCCCTTCCTGGCGCATTCGGCCCGGATCTCCCGAATCTCGCCCTCGGCGATGTAGCCCCGGTAGTATTCCTCGATGGTCGGGATGCGGTCCTGCGGCTTGACCGACCGGCCGGGCATGTTGAGCAGCCCGTTGGTCAGGCCGGTCAGCCCCATGCCCAGGAACCCGCCCAGGATCGACCTGGTGAAGCCGTCGCGCGACTTCTCGGCCACCCGGGCCTCCGCCTCCACCCACGACGCGCGGCGGCGGGCCACATAGGCCGCCTCCAGGTTCGCCTTGGTGAAGGGCTTGCCGCCCCTGAGCAATTCCAGCACGGCCTCGCCGAGCTGCACGCCCGTGGCCCACGCCTCGTCCACGCCCGAACCGGTCAGCACGTTGGTCGATCCCGATCCCTCGCCGATGCGGGCGAACCCGTCGCCGCACAGCACCGGCTCGCCCCGGCGGCCCGACTCGTCCAGGGACTTGGCCCCCCACGAGCGCAGGGTGCCGCCCGCAAGCCGCTTCCACAAATACGGGTGCAGCATCCAGTGCTGCATGTAGCGGTAGGCCGTGCGCACCGGGTTGTCGAACCAGGAGGGCACGAAGATGCCCAGCGAGGCCACGTTGCCCGGATACACGTACAGGAATCCGAAAATCTCGGGCTCGGGATAGCCGATGGTGTGCAGCACCGTGCCCGGCTTCCAGTCGCATCCCTCGGGCAGGTCGACCACGCACTTCATGCCCACGGCCCACTCGCGACGGTGGCGCCCCTCGGGCAGCCCCAGCTCGCGGTCGAGCCGCTGGCCCACCGCACCCACCGGGCCGTCGGCGACCACGGTCAGCGCGGCCTTCATGTCCATGCCCGGCATGTAGCCCGGCCCCGGCGTTCCGTCCTTCTCCACGCCCTGGTCGGCCATGCGCACGCCCCTGACCGCGCCGCCTTCCATGAGCGGCCCGGCCACCGGGCTGGACGGCCATATCTGGGCCAGGCCGGTACACATCAAATTGCTCCCCACCCACTGGTTGAACTGCCCAAGCGAAAGGACCATGCCCGGATGCTTCTCCAGAAACGGCGGAATCCACGGCAGCTCGAACGCCCCGTCCTCCATCCACCTGCCGAGCAGCCTGTCGGCCAGCTTGAACGCGCCGGGCCTGCGGCTCGCGCCCACCGGGTCGGAAAGATAAAGCACCTTCTCCTCGACCACCTCGTGGGCCATGGGCAGCTGCGACAGATCCAGGTCCGGGAACGACGCCCGGATGGCCCGGCCCCTGGTCACCACACCCGACACGCCGAACCCGATGTCGTCGGCGCGCTCGTAGCAGATGACCTGCGCGGGCATGCCCGGCATCACCTTGGATTCGGCAACCGGCGTGCCGTCCTCCTTCATCAGGCCGCGCGTCAGCGTGGTCAGGAATCCTCCGGCAGCAGGGCCGAATCCGACACAGACAATGTCGGTCTCCATCTCGACGCGGGGAGTCTCGTCTGTCATGCGTGGTGCCTCCGGCGGCCGGGGGAAGGGGAGAGGGAAACCCTTTGAAAAGGGTAGATCG
>JAZHDH010000062.1:0-83781 GCA_036584335.1 Pseudodesulfovibrio sp.
ATAGCTTTCGCAGTGCTTAGAAGAACTGATTATCAATATCCGTTTATTAGACCTGGCCGAGGCCCGCGCCTGCCGCGACGGCCGCGCCCTGCTCGACGACGGCGAACCCGACGGCGCGGCCCGCCTGACCTTCGTGGACATGACCCAGACGCTGGCCGCCGATTCCGACATGATTTGCGGCGGGGGCCTGACCGTGCTGCTGGAAGTGGTGGAGCCGGGGGGGGCCTGCGCCGTGGCCCTGCGCAAGATCGACTCCCTGCTGCGCCGGGGCGTGGCCTCGGCCCTGAACACCCGGCTGGAGGGCGAGGGCGATGCGCTGCGCGCCGTGAACCACGTCTTCACCACCGGCCCGCAGGAGAGCGGGCAGCCGTCCTTCATCCGCGACGAGGGCGGCATGCGCCTGGTCGAGCCGATGATTCCGCCCGCGTCGCTCTACATTTTCGGGGCCGGGCACGTTTCCCTGTTCACCGCCCGGGCAGGGGCCATGGTCGGGTTCCGCACCGTGGTCCTGGACGACCGGGCCGACTATGCCAGCCGCGAGCGGTTCCCCGAGGCGGACGAGGTGGTGGTCCTCGACTCGTTTGACGGCTGCTGCGCCGGGCTGCCCATGGGGCCGGACGCCTGCATCGTCATCGTCACCCGGGGCCACCTGCACGACCGCAACGTGCTTGCCGAAACCCTGCGCACCGACGCCGGGTACGTGGGCATGATCGGCAGCCAGAGCAAGCGCGACAAGATCTACGCCTCCCTGCTGGCCGACGGCTTCACCCAGGCGGACATCGACCGCTGCCGCTGCCCCATCGGCCTGACCATAGGGGCGAAGACGCCCGAGGAGATCGCGGTCAGCATCGTCGGCGAGCTGATAGCGTTCCGGGCGGGGACGGGCCGGTGACCAGGCTGGCCGCCATCATCCCGGCGGCGGGGCTGTCCACGCGCATGCAGCGGTTCAAGCCGCTGCTCCCCCTGGGCAGGGGCACGGTCCTTTCGCGCTGCATCTGCGCGTTCACGGCCAACCATGTCGCCCCGGTCCTCGTGGTCACGGGCAGGCGAGGCGAGGAGGTGGCCGAGGCCGCGCGCCGGGCCGGAGCGGAGCCCGTGCCCAATCCGAATTACGAGCAGGGCATGTTTTCCTCGGTCCGGGCGGGCGTGGCCGCGCTGCCCGGCGACGCGGACGCGTTCTTCCTGCTCCCGGGGGACATCCCCCTGGTCCGGCCCGAGACCGTCGATCGCCTGGCCGACGCCTGGGAGCGGACGCGCCCGGCCGTACTCTATCCCCGGTTCCGGGGTGAGCGCGGGCACCCTCCGCTCATCTCCCGGGCGCTTGTCCCCGACATCCTGGCCTATGACGGCGCGGGCGGCCTGCGCCGGGTGTTGGAACGGTTCGAGACCGATGCGCAGGATCTGGACGTGGCCGACTTCGGCACGGTGCACAACCTGGACGTTCCGGCGGACTACGCACTGGCCTTGACCCTGGTGGGCGCCGGGTATCCCTGCGAGGCCGAGTGCCGGCAACTCTTCGAAATGTACGGCGTGCCGCGCGAAGTGGCGGCCCACTGCCAGGCCGTGGCCCGCGTGGCCGAGACCCTGGCCGAGCGGCTGAACCGGCGGCCGGGCGCGCGGCCTCTCGATCTGGCCATGATCCGGGGCGCGGCCCTGACCCACGACATCGGCAAGGGCGGCCGCCGTCACGAGATCGTGGGCGCGCAACGGCTCGAGGCCCACGGATTCCCCTTTGCCGCCGAGGTCGCCCTGGACCATTTCGACATGGCCCTCGCCCCGGGCGAGCCGATCAACGAGAAGGCCGTGGTCTTCCTGGCGGACAAGCTGGTCAAGGGCGAAACCTTCGTCCCCCTGGAGGATCGCTACATGGAGAAGCTGGCCCTGTTCGGCCACAGTCCGGACGCCCGGCGGGCCATCGAGGGCCGCCTGGGGCGCGCCCAGGCCATGATTTCCCGTTTCGACCGCGAGCTGGGCGTTTTCGCCGAGGACGTGGCCCGGGAGGCGCTGGAATGATCGTGCTCATGCGCCACGCCCGCACCCGGGGCGGCCGGGGGCGGTGCATCGGCCGGACCCCGCTGGAGCTTTCGTCCGAGGGCAGGGTGCAGGCCGCGCGCGCCGCTGCGGGCCTGGCCGGATGCCGGTTCGCCCGGCTCTATTCGAGCCCGGCCCGGCGGGCGCTGGACACGCTCGCGCCCCTGGCGGAAATCCTGCACCTGGAGCCGAGGGTGGCACCCGGCCTGGACGAGATCGACATGGGGGAGTGGGACGGTCTGGCCTTTGACGAGATCCGGGCGCGCGATCCCGAGGGGTTCGCCGCGCGCGGGCGGGGCTTCGCCTCGTTCCGGCCGCCGGGGGGCGAGTCGTTCGCCGACGTGGCCGACCGGGCCATGGAGGTGCTCCGGGTGCTGGCGGCCGACCCGCAGCCGGTCCTGGCCGTGACCCACGCCGGGGTCATCCGCGCCGTGCTGTGCCGCCTGACCGGTCATCCCCTGGACGACCCGTTTCATTTTTCTCCCGGATACGGGGTTTGCACGGTGGTCCGGCCCGGACCGGAGGGGCTGCGGCTGGCGGCCACCGGGATGGCCCCGGGCCTGCTGTTCAACCTGCTGTTTCCCTGAGGGATTCTAGGCGCTCCGGGGACAGAACCGCTCCCAGCCCATGAGCGCGGCCGCGCCGGAGATGGTGGTGCCGTAGAAGAGTACGGGCTTGCCGCGCAGGAAGAGGTCGATGGTGTCGTTGGCCAGGGTGGTGCCGGTGACCAGCAGCAGTTCGCCCCAATCAATGGCGTTCGCCGTGGCATCGGCCCCCTCGACGTAGACGCCGCGTCTGGTTTGGCCCACGTTGTCCGGGTCCAGGTCCACCAGCCGCAGGTCCACGGCCTGGCTCATGGCCTCGGCCAGGGCGGGCTGGAACCCGATCATGGTCACGCGCTTCACGTTGTAGTTTTCGCGGACGTGGGCGGCCACGAGCCTGGCGCACTCGCCGGGGCCTGCGTCCTTGCAGTGGACCGTGCCCTTGGCCGTTCCCGTGGACCGGCACACGGCGTTGAGCGCGGCCACGAACACGGCCCGGTGGTGGTTGGAGTCGAAGGGGAGGTTGACCACCTGGTCCAGCGTGCCGGAATAATTGCCGTAATGGTCGGTAAACGCCTGGCCGTGCATCCCCCGGAACACGGCGTCCATCAGCTTTTCCTTGCCCTTCTGGATGGGGAAGTCCCGGCCTTCGGGGTCGCCGATGGCGTCCCTGACGCTCAGCGGCCCGGCCGTGACCGTGATGGGTTCGTCCAGGATGCCCATTTCCTTCCACAACGCGCGGGACTTGTCGCGCACTATTTCCAGGGTCGTCTGCATGTCGCCTCCTACAGGGCTGATAACCGCTTCAGGGCGAGGAAGACAACCAGGGAGAAGGTGCCGATGATGGCGGAGAGCACCAGAGCCCGGTCGAACTCGCCGCTGAAGACGGCGTTGTAGATTTCAAGGGAGAGGGTGTTGGTCTTGCCGATGATGTTGCCGCCGAGCATCAGCGTGATGCCGACCTCGCCCAGCGAGCGGCCCAGTGCCAGGAACCAGCCTGCGGCCACGTTGCGCTTGATGTTCGGCAGCAGCACCAGCCAGAAGGTCTGCCAGCGGTTCTTGCCCAGCACGCTGGAGACCTCGGCCAGCCGCTGCACGTCGCCCCGGAGCGCGGCCTCCACCGGCTTGACCATCAGCGGCAGCCCGGCCACGAACGAGGCCAGGACCACGCCGGGAAAGGTGAAGATGACCTGGAACGGGAGCGTGCTCCCCACCGGCCCGGTCCGCCCGAGCAGCAATAGCAGGAGGAACCCGGTGGCAATGGGCGGAAAGACCAGGGGGAGCGTGACCAGGAAGTCCGCCGCCGAGCGCAGGGGACCCGTGCCCGACGTCAGATAATAGGCCACCAGGACGCCGCAGACCAGGTGGAGCGATCCGGCCGCCGCCAGTGTTTCCAGCGTGAGCAGGAGCGGCCCCGTGGTCTGCGGCTGGGCCAGGACATGGAGGATGTCCATGACTCCTAAAGCCCGTTGGCCCGGACTATCGCCTTGGCTTCAGGCGTTTCCAGGAACGAGAGGAACGGCTGCGCCGCCGCCTTGTCCGGGCTGGCGTCCAGCACGCCCACGATGATCCGGATGGGAGCGTAATCCTTCTCGTCGATGACCGCGTACCCGCCGATCTGGTCGCGCACGTTGAGGGCGTGGGTCAGGTTCAGGAATCCCATGTCCACCTCGCCGGTGGTCAGGTAGGCGAAGACCTGGGGTACGGTGGCCACCTCGACCAGGCGGGACCGGATGGCCGGGAGCCTGCCCGTATTGGTCAGGAATTCGCGTCCGGCCTTGCCGTAGATCGCCTTGCTCGTGTCGGGCAGGGCGATGCGGCGCGCCTCGGGGTTGTCCAGGTCCTCGACCCTGGAGAATCTGGACCCTTTGGCGAAGGCCAGAACCAGCTTGCCCCGCCCCAGCTCCAGTTCGGTGGACAGCCGCAGTTGCGCCTTGCCCACCAGATAGTTGCTGTCGCCCAGGACCATGCACACCTGGCCGCTCTCCTTGGCCATGGCCGTGACCTGGCCCATGTTGCCGTAGACCAGGTTCAGGGACTGGCCGGTTTTTTCGGTGTAGGCCGCGTTCAGGGCGTTGACCATTTTCTTGTAGCCCGCGCCCGCCGCGAGCACGACCTCCTGGGCGTGGGCCGCAGTGGCCAGGGCCGAGAGGATCAGCAGGGAAACGACGAGTATCTTGAAACAGCGCATGAAGGCCTCCTCAGGAAAGGGTTGCGGTGACGGCGCGGGGGGCGGTCCGGCCGGGGATGTGCTGGCGGTCGAGCCAGTCCATGGCGATGCGCCCTTCCTCCAGGGCGACGACGGCATCGCCGAGCCGGTGGGCCTCGCCCAGGTCGTGGGTGACGTGCAGGATGGGGATGTTCAGCTCCCCTTTCAGCTCGGCCAGGGTTCCGCACAGGAAGGCGCGGGTTTCCTGGTCCAGGGCCGAGAACGGTTCGTCGAGCAGCAGCAGCCGGGGGCGGCGGGCCAGGGCCTGGCACAGCGCGGTCCGCTGGCGTTCGCCGCCGGAGATGGCGCCGGGGCGGCGGGACTCCAGGCGGCGGATGCGGAAGGTGTCCATGAGCGGTCCGGGGTCGAAGCCTTCGGGCGCGCCGTAGAGGATGTTGTCGCGCACGGTCATGTGCGGAAAGAGCGGATACTCCTGGAAGACCAGGCCGATGCCGCGCCGGAACGTGGGCAGGAAACGGCCGGTGGCCGTGTCCGCAAAGACCGTCTCGCCCAGGGAGACGGCCCCCTTGTCGATGGTCTCCAGCCCGGCGATGACCCGGATGAGCGTGGTTTTTCCGGCCCCGGAAGGGCCGACCATGGCGGTCAGTTGCCCGGCGGGACAGGTGAAGCGCGCGTTCAGGGCGAAGCGGTGCAGTTCCTTGCGGATATCGACTGTCAGGGGCATGGTTCCTCTCCTGTCGGTGCCTGGTCTTGGGCCAGTCGGGCAGGGTTGTGTAGCCTTCCCGTTTCACCTATGGTTTGTGCGGTTATGCCGCAAGCCTGTCACGCGAATGGACAAACGAGTGACCGAGGAAAAACGATGGTGATCAAGGACGACCGCGCGTCGGGCAAGGTCTGCCCCCGCGACTTCTTCAGCGTGTCCGAGCGCGTCAAGTACCTGGAACCGCCCCAGCTGGACGAGTTCGAGCGGGCCTTCTCGCGCTGGAAGGACGCGGCCAAGCGCGTGGACAGCGCCCGGGCTCGACTGCGCATGTGGCTGATATTCCTGCTGCTGCGTCACACCGGCGCGCGGCTGGGCGAGGTCCTTTCCCTGGACGACACCACGGCCTTCGACCCGGATCGGCCTCTGGTGCGCCTGGGCGGCGGCGAACGGGTGCGCGAGGTGCCCCTGTCCGAGGACGTCTTCAGCGAGATCCGGGACGTGCTCGAAGGCCCTGCGGGCTGCGGCGCGCGGGGCGATTTCTTCCGGGTGGACCCCGGCTATTTCCGGCGCGTCTGCTACGCGCGCGGCAAGGAGTCCGGCCTGCCCCGCGACCTGGCCGGGCCGCAGGTGCTGCGCAACACCCGGGCCGTGGAGATGCTCAGGAGCGGCGTGCCCATCACCGTGGTCAAGGAGGTGCTGGGCCAGTCGTCCCTCAACCTCACGGCCGCGTTCCAGCAGTTCTCGCCCGGCGACATCGCCTCGATCATGCAGCGGGCCGTACGCCGCAAGACCAGCGCGCGCAACGCCTTTGTCGGCCACGTCATCCGCGTGGTCCGGGATGCGGTCATGGCCGAGGTGGTGCTGGTCACCCGCTCGGGGGTCGAACTGAGCGCGGTGATCACCGTGGACAGCGTTCGCAACCTCAAGATCGAGCCCGGCGTGCCCGTGGCGGCCACGGTCAAGGCCCCGCTGGTCAACGTGGTGGCCGCCTCCGGGGCGTCCGTGGCGGCCAGTGCGCGCAACCGGCTGCCCGCGACCATCCTGCGCGTCACCGAGTCGCCCGTCCTGGCCGAGGTCCTGGGCCGCCTGGCCGACGGCGCCGACGTCTGCGCGCTCATTTCCATGGACAGCGCGCGCGAACTGGACCTCAAGCCCGGCGACAGGGTCGAATTCTGGTTCAAGGCGCTTTCGGTGGTGCTGAATTCGGTCTAGCAGGCTGTTGGAAAACGTCCGATTGCTGCGTTGCTTCAAAAAGGTCAAATCCTCACGTACTGGAAGTACGCTTCGGTCTTGACCTTTTTTTGCGCCTTGCACTCGAGCATTTTTGAACAGCCTGCAAAAATGCATTTTTCAACGATCTGCCAGGCGGTGTTTCGCGTGGAGAAACCGGCGAGGTCGGCGGCCTAGTCGTAGGCGCGCTCCACCTGGCGGCGCAGAACCTCGGTCAGGGAGAGGCCCGATCGGGCGACCTCGATGGTCGAGTGCACGTCCTCCACCTGGCCGTTGCGGTAGACCACGATGGACTGGGCAAAGGACTCCGCCTCTTCCGAATCGTGGGTGACCATGATCAGCGGGATGTTGAAGTTTTCCAGCGATCGCGACAGTTCCTCGCGCATGCGGATGCGCAGGGGCTGGTCCAGGGCCGAGAACGGCTCGTCGAGCAGGAGCAGCTTGGGTGAGGTGGCCAGGGCGCGGGCCAGGGCCGTGCGCTGCTGCTGGCCGCCGGAGAGCGCGCCGGGCTTTTGCATGGCCACGGCCGAAAGCCCGAAGACCCCGATCAGATCCTCCACGCGCTCCCGGTCTTCGCGGGAAACCCGGCCGAACAGGGGCTTGAGGCCGAAGCCGATGTTTTCGCGCACGGTCAGGTGGGGGAACAGGGCGTAGTCCTGAAAGACGTAGCCCACGTGGCGGTTGCGCGTGGGCACGTTGACGCCCGTTGCCGAGTCGAAGAGCACGTCGCCGTTGCAGCGGATGTGCCCCTCGTCGGGCCTGAGCATCCCGGCGATGGCGCGCAGGGTCAGGGTCTTGCCGGAGCCCGAAGGCCCGAACAGGACCAGGGCGCGGTCCGTGGTGGAGAACCGCGAGCGGAGGAGAAACTCGTCTCCTCCGCTGCGCAGTCGCTTGGTTATGTCCAGATCAAATTGCATGAACGGGATTCGGAACGCTTAGGGCTTCTTGAAGCCGCGTGCTTCGAGCTTGGACGCGCCTTCGGGGCTGAGGAGGTAGGCCACGAACGCCTTGGCCATATCCGGGGAGGCGGAACCCGAGAGCACGGCGATGGGGTAGGAGACGGGCTTCTTCAGCGGCACCTCGGCGATGATCCTGACCTTGTCGCCGGCCTTGACCGCGTCGGTGCGGTAGACGAAGCCGCAGTCCACCTCGCCGCGGGAGAGGTAGTCCAGCACCTGGCGCACGGACTCGGCGAAGATCATCTTCGGGGCCAGGGTCTCGAAGAGGCCCTGGGTGGTCAGCGCCTCCTGGGTGTACTGGCCTGCGGGCACGGTCTTGGGGGTGCCGATGCCGATGCTCTTCACGGCTGCGCCGGTCAGGTCGGCCACACCCTTGATCCCGGCGGGGTTGTCGGCCGGGGTGGCCAGGACCAGGGAGTTCTGGGCGAAGACCACGTCGTCGCCCGACTTGACGAAGCCCGCCTCGACGGCCTTCTGCATCCACTTGGGATTGGCCGAGGCGAAGACATCGGCCGGGGCGCCCTGCTCGATCTGGCGGAAGAGCGCGCCCGAGGCGGCGAAGTTCATGACCACGTCCACGCCGGGGTGGGCGGCCTCGAACCCGGGCTCGATGTCCTTGAAGGCGTCGGTCAGGCTGGCGGCGGCCGAGATGATCAGCTCCTGAGCCCGGGCCGGGGCGGCCACGGCCATGGTCAGGACGAGCATGGACAGCAAAAACGAGACGGTAAGGCGTTTCATGTGGGCTCCTTGGGTGGGGGGTTAAAACCTGGGTTGCAACAGTTTGCTGGTGGCCATGAGGATGACCACGCAGACGATGCTGATGATCAGGACCAGCGTGTTGGCCAGTCCGTCGTTGCCCGCCTGGACGGCGGAATAGACGGCCAGGGACAGGGTCTGGGTCCGGCCGGGCAGGTTGCCAGCCACCATCAGGGTGGCGCCGAACTCGCCCATGGCCCGGGCGAAGGCGAGCATGCCGCCCGAGAGCACGCCCCGGAAGGCCAGGGGCAGCGAGACGCGCAGGAACAGCGCGAACTCCCCCAGCCCCAGGGTGCGGGCGGCGTTTTCGTACTGTGCGCCCACGCCCTCCAGGGCGGCGCGGGCGGACTTGAAGACCAGGGGAAAGGCCACCACCGTGGCCGCGATGACCGCGCCCTGCCAGGTGAACATCAGCGTGATGCCGAAGGTCTCCTGAAGCCACTGGCCGAGGATGCCGCGCCGACCGATGAAGACCAGCAGGTAGTAGCCGAGCACGGTGGGCGGCATGACCATGGGCAGGGTGCACACGGCGTCCAGGAAATCGCGGCCGAAGAAGTCCCGGCGGGCCAGGGCGTAGGCTGCGGCCACGCCGATGACCAGCGCCCCCAGGGTGGCCAGCCCGGCCACCTTGAGCGTGAGCAGCAGGGGGCTGAGAAATGCGGGGTCGGTGAAATCGATCCAGACGATATCCATAGGGTGCGTCATCCTCTCCGTGGTCGAACCGGCCCTTCGGCCGGGCGCGAAACCGGGAAACCGGCCCCGCGAACGGATGGCCGGTCCTCTCCTTCAGGCCTAGTCTTCTAGAGAGTTGCGGCGGTTGTCGGCAACCTCGTCACGGAAATGGGCAAACCCGTGACAATCGGAAACGGGGGAGGGCGGCAACGGGCGGGAGCGCGTCAACCGGGGCGGAGGCGCGCGGAGCGAGGCTAGTCCCGGTAACCCTCGGGGTTGCGGGACTGCCAGTTCCAGGCGTCGCGGCACATGGCGTCGAGGTCCAGCCCGGCCTGCCAGCCGAGCTCCCGTTCGGCCTTGTCCGTGGCCGCGAAGTTTGCCGGGGTGTCGCCCGCGCGGCGGGGGGCGATCTCGAAGGGCACGGGGACGCCGTTCACGCGCTCGAAGGCGCGGACCAGCTCCAGCACGCTGTGGCCCCGGCCGGTGCCGATGTTGTGGGTCATGCAGCCGGGCTCGTCCTGAAGCTTGCGCAGGGCGGCCAGGTGGCCCCTGGCCAGGTCCACCACGTGAATGAAGTCGCGGATGCAGGTGCCGTCGGGGGTGTCGTAGTCGTCGCCGAAGATGCGCAGCCTCGGCAGCCGCCCCACGGCCACCTGGGCGATGTAGGGCATCAGGTTGTTGGGCGTGCCGCAGGGGTCTTCGCCGATCAGGCCGGACGGGTGCGCGCCAACCGGGTTGAAATAGCGCAGGATGGAGATGTTCCAGGCCGGGTCCGAGGCGTGCAGGTCGCGCAGGATGGTCTCGATCATGACCTTGGTCCGGCCGTAGGGATTGGTCGGCTCCAGGGGGTCCTCCTCGGTGTAGGGCGGCCGCTTCTTCGTGCTGTAGACCGCCGCCGAGGAGCTGAAGACCACATTCTTGCAATCGTGACGCTTGAGGGCCTCGCACAGGTTGATCAGGCTCAGGAGGTTGTTGCCGTAATACAGGAGCGGCTGCTCGATGGACTCGCCCACGGCCTTGTGCCCGGCGAAGTGGATGGCCGCGTCGAAGGATTGGTCGAGCAGGGCGTCCACCTGTGCGGGATCGCAGAAATCCACGTTGACGGAGGTCAGGGAGTGGCCGGTGATGGTCTCCACCCGCCGGAGCGCCTCGGGGCTGGAATTGGCGAAGTTGTCGGCGCAGACGACCTCGAAGCCGTTGGCGAGCAGTTCCACGCAGCAGTGGGTGCCGATGTAGCCCGCGCCGCCCGTGACCAGTACCTTGCGAATGTTCATCGCTCCCCTTGTAAAGGCATCCGCGCCCGGTATCAAGGGTTTTGCCGGGCGAAACGGCCCGCTGAAAAGGTGAAAGGCCTCATGGCGGTGGTTGAGGCCTTTCGGGGGAGTTCCCGACGGGGAATGTCGGGAAAAGTCGTAGTGGACAGCCCCATACAACACATTTGGCGGCTTTGTCGCAATAGGGGAAGTTCCTGTTGTTGGGGCATCGGCCGGGAGAAAGTCCCAGGAGGGATAATCAGTCGGAAACAAAGGATAGTTTTATGTCAAAGCAGGCATGATGCATCCGGGTGAAGCCGGACGCGGGCGGGGCGTCAATCCAGGGCGAACTGTTCGCGCCAGTCGCCCTCTTCGCGCCACTTGGGCTGGTCGCCCTTGGCGAAGAGGAAGTCGCCCAGCACCAGGTAGTCCATCTCGGTGCGCATGAAGCAGGCGTAGGCGTCGTCCGGCGTGCAGACGATGGGCTCGCCGCGCACGTTGAAGCTGGTGTTGACGACCAGGCCGCACCCCTGCTCGCGGTTGAAGGCGTCGATCAGCCCCCAGTAGCGCGGGTTGGTCTTGCGGCTCACGGACTGGATGCGCGCCGAGTAGTCCACGTGGGTCACGGCCGGGATGGTCGAGCGCCGGACGTAGAGGCGGTCGTACAGGGGCATGGCGTCGTAGCCTTCGGGCAGCGGGCTGCACCGGCCTTCGGCCACGGGCGCGACGAGCAGCATGTAGGGCGAGGGCCGGTCCAGCCCGAACCAGGTCCCGAGCTCCTCCTCCATGACCGAGGGGGCGAAGGGCCGGAATCCCTCGCGGTACTTGATCTTGAGATTGAGCTTCTTCTGCATCTCCGGGCGGCGGGGGTCGCCGAGGATGGAGCGGTTGCCCAGGGCGCGCGGGCCGTACTCCATGCGTCCCTGGAACCAGCCGACCACGTTGCCCTCGGCCAGCAGCCGGGCCGTTTCCGAAGCCAGGGCGGAAAAATCGTCGAAGCGCCGGGCCGGGGCTGCGTGCCGCCGCATCAGCCGCCGCACGTCGGTTTCGCCGAATTCCGGGCCGAGGTAGGCCCCCTGCATGGCGTCGCCGGGTGCGGGGGTGCGCTCCCTGCCCTGCCAGATGTGGCGGGCGGCCAGGGCCGCGCCCAGCGCGCCGCCCGCGTCGCCCGCGGCGGGCTGGATCCAGATGTCCTTGAAGGTGCCGCGCCGCAGCAGCTTGCCGTTGGCCACGCAGTTCAGGGCCACGCCGCCCGCCATGACCAGGTTTTCGCAGCCGGTCAGGTCGCGGGCGGTTTCGGCCAGGAGGAAGACGATGTCCTCGGTGACCTGCTGAATGGCCAGGGCCAGGTCCATGTACGGCTGGGATATCTCGCTCTCGGCCGGGCGCGCCGGGATGCCGAACAGGGCCTCCCAGCGCTCGTCGACGCACATGGTCAGGCCGGTGGCGTAGTTGAAATAGTCCATGTTCAGCAGCAGGGAGCCGTCCTCGCGCACGTCGATCATCTCGTCGAGGATGGCCCGCTTCCATTGCGCCACCCGCGCGGCGCCGGGATTGCCGTAGGGCGCGAGTCCCATCAGCTTGTACTCGCCGGAATTGACCTTGAACCCGCAGAAGGCGGTGAAGGCCGAGTAGAGCAGGCCCAGGGAGTGCGGGAAGTGCAACTCCTTGAGGATGGTGATGTCCTTGCCAGACCCCTTGCAGATGGTGGTGGTGGCCCATTCGCCCACGCCGTCCACGGTCAGGATGGCCGCCTCGGCAAAGGGGGAGGGGTAGAAGGCGCTGGCCGCGTGGGAGAGGTGGTGCTCCGGGAAGAGCAGCTTGGGCCGCCCGTTGCCCAGCCGGGCCAGTTCGTCGTTCAGCATCTTGCGCATGAACAGCTTCTCCCTGATCCATACCGGGATGGAGGAGAGGAAGCTCTTGAGCCCTCGGGGAGCGAAGCCGTTGTAGGTCTCCAGCAGCCGCTCGAACTTGAGGTACGGCTTGTCGTAGAAGGCTACGGCCGTGAGATCGGCCAGGTCCAGGCCGCCTTCCGCCAGGGCGAATTTGGCCGCGTGGTGCGGGAAGGCGGCGTCGTGCTTACAGCGGGTGAAACGCTCCTCCTGGGCGGCGGCCGCCACCCTGCCGTCCACCAGCAGCACGGCGGCGGAGTCGTGGTAGAAGGCGGAAATCCCGAGGATGGCGTCCGGCATGGTCGTCCCTAGAAGATGGTGTAGATGAACGGGGCGATGGCCGAGCCGCCGGAGAGGACGATGAGCGCGCCGAAGAGCAGCAGCACGAGGATGATCGGCAGCAGCCAGAATTTCTTGCGGATTTTGAGAAAGCCCCAGAGGTCCTTGAGGAAGTCCATGCAACAGCTCCTAGAAGGGTCGTTCGATTTCTTCGGGCGTGTAGGTGTGGTCGCGGGTTTCGAAGACGGACGCCGTTCCGGCCTTCCACCCCTTGCGGCGCATGGGGTCGTGGCCCAGGGCGCGCCGCAGCAGCGCCACCGGGGTCAGCACCAGGAAGAAGGCCAGGGACAGGATGACCCGGGACATGACCGCGCCGAGCAGGCGCGACAGCCCCAGCCACAGCCGGGCGGGCAGGGCGAAGGCGCGCGGCCCGGTCATGTTCAGCACCAAAAGCCCGATGGCCCCGGCCAGCCAGCCGCGCTCGCCCGTGAACCAGGCCGCCAGCAGGCAGATGAGGACCATGGCCATGCCGGTGTCGGCGCACTCCCTGGCGGAAGGGGGCTGGAGCCATTGGCGGGCGGTGTGTTTCGTGTCGATCATGCGATAGGGTTTCCCGGGCCGAAGATTGAGGGGAACCTGCCAGATTTTATCCCGCGTGGCAAGAAGCCCCGCCTCCCGCGCAGCGCCTGGAGGTGTGTTTTCGGGTAAAATGCAGTTGCTTTTTGTACAGAAATTTTGTACAAGATACGCATGCTAGCTGAATTGTTCACATCCAAGACGCGGATCAAGGTGCTGCTCAAGCTGTTCCTGAATCCGAACGTTTCGAGCTACCTGCGGGAGTTGTCCAGCGAATTCAACCTGTCGCCCAACGCCCTCAAGACGGAGCTCGACAGCCTGAGCGAGGCGGGGTATCTGACGCGCACGCAGTCGGGCCGCAGCGTTTTTTTTCAGGCCAACAAGAAGCACCCCTTCTTCCCCGAGATCAGCTCCATCGTCCGCAAGTCGCTGGGGATCGACCGGTTGATCGAGGAGGTGGTCAACAGCCTGGGCAAGGTCGACGCGGTCTACATCCTGGACGATTACGCCCAGGGCCGGGATTCCGGCCTGATCGACGTGCTGGTCGTGGGCGAGGTGGACAAGGTGCGCCTGGACGAGTTGCGCCGGATCGGGGAGTCCAAGGTCGGCCGCAAGGTCCGGGTGATGGACGTCACGCCCGAGGATTTCGTCAGGAGCGAAAGCGTATTCATGAACAGGCCGCATTGGAAGGTGGTATAGTCGTGGCCGGTCTGTTGGATGGCATGAAGATCTTCGAGACCGCTTACGGGAGGATGCCCGGTTCGCTCCGCTCGCGGCTCGGCCTGTCCGTGGCCGGGGCGCTGGCCGTCTCTCTTTCCCAGATCGGAGTCGTGGGGTTCGTCGCCCTTCTGGCTGCCGCCCTTTCCTCTCCCGAGACTCTGGCCACCACCGGCAGACTGGCCGTGGTCCGGGCCTATCTGCCCGATGCCCTGTTTGCCGATCCCCGGTCGATAGTGGTTTTTTTCGCCGTCATGTCGGCCGTGGCCGTGGTCGCCAACAACATCCTGCGCGCGGCTTACGCCTATTGGGCCGTGCAGGTCAGCAAGTTGATCGAGCGGCACTACTCCTGCGAATTGCTGGAGGTTCTGCTCCGCGCCCCGTACGAGTGGCATACGGGGAGGAAGAAGTCCGACGTGATGTCCGTCCTGGCCTGGACCAACTATTACGGTGCGGCGTCGTCCAACATGATTCTCGTGCTGTGCGATATCCTCTCCCTGTTGCTGGTGGCGGTGGCGGTGGTGATCGTGGACCCCGTGATCGGTGGCGGCGGGCTTCTGCTGGTTTCCCTGACGGGATACGGGCTGGCCCTGGGCGGCCGCCGCTGGCTCGACGCATCGGCGGAGCGGCAGCGGGCTTGGGCCATAAGCAAGGCGCGTACCACCTACATGGCCCTGATGGGCGTGCGTGACATCAAGCTTTTCGGCCAGGAGACCCGGATTCTTGCCAGATTTTCCGATCAGATGAGGGAGGGCGTCGGCATTAATGCCGAGCTGGAACTGGTCAAACCCATGCCGACCTATATCCTGGAAACCCTGGGATTCGTCGGCATCAGCGTCGCCGTGGTCGTCATGGCCCGGAAGGGGGTTTCCACGGCCTACATGGCCGGGACCATGGCCCTGGTGGCCGCTGCCGGATGGCGGCTGTTGCCCACGGTGGGCAAGATGCTCAATTCCATCGGCATGCTCCGGGTGACCGTGCCCTACCTCCGCCAGGTCGAGGACTACCACGCCGAGATCGCAGGCTGCGCCGAACCGTCTCTCTACGAGGGCGTGGAGCCGGTCAGGGGTTTCGAGCGCGAACTGCGCATGGCCGACATCTCCTTCAGCTACCGTTCCGGCGGCCGGACCGTTCTCTCCGGCGTGGGCATGCGCGTCCCCAAGGGCGGCGTGGTCGGCGTGGTCGGCAGCTCGGGTTCGGGCAAGTCCACGCTGATGGACATCTTGTGCGGGCTGCTCGTTGCGGGCGAAGGGCGCCTGGAGATCGACGGCCAGACCATGGGCGCGGAAGCAACCCGGCGCTGGCAGGTGGAGAATGTGGGCTACGTCTCCCAGTCGCCGTTCATCTTCAATGGTACTTTGGCCGAGAATGTGGCTTTCAGCCTCGACGAGGGCGAGATCGACCGGGAGCGGGTGCTGGACAGCTGCCGCATGGCGGCCGTGGATTTTCTGGATGACTTGGCGCAGGGTGTCGACTCGGTCATCGGCGACGCGGGCGTCCTGCTCTCGGGCGGGCAGCGGCAGCGCGTGGCCATCGCCCGGGCCTTGTACCGCGATCCCGAGGTGTTGATTTTTGACGAGGCGACCAGTTCTCTGGACACCAGGAGCGAGGGGGCGATTCAGGAGACCATCCTGGGGCTGCGCGGCACCCGCACGCTGGTCATCGTCGCCCACCGCCTGTCCACCGTGGAGGCGTGCGACGTGGTTTATTGGATCGACCGGGGCGTGTTGCGCATGGCTGGGAGCGCGGCCGAGGTGCTGGCCGAATACCGGCGTTATCTTTCCGATCGGGCCATGGAGGCGGGGTCCGTCCCTGTGGAGCTGTGAGCATGGACGAGACGAGGCGGAACCGGCGCGGATACGCGGCGTCCGACATGGCGGTGGTCGTCCCGACCAAGGACCGCCCCGACAGCGTGCGCACCCTGCTCGAGAGCCTGGCGGCCCAGACCGCCCGGCCCGGCCTGGTAGTGGTCGTGGACGGCGGCCGGTCCGTGCGCTCCATTGTCGAGTCTTTCGGGGACGTGTTCCCGGTCCGCTATGCCGAGTGCCACCCCCCGGCGCAGATCCGCCAGAGGAAGATCGGCCTGGGCATGCTCGACGACAGGACCCGCCTGGTGGCCTGCCTGGACGACAAGATCGTCCTGGAGCCCGAGGCCCTGGAGCGCATGGTCGCCTGCTGGAACCGGGTGGAGCCGGAGACGGCGGGCATCGGCTTCAACATCACGAACATGGCGCCGAGCCAGCCGTCGCGCGTGTACCGGCTGTTCGGCGTCACCGGCGAGCGTCCCGGCAAGGTGACCTGGTCCGGGTACAACGCGCTGTTCCTGAACCTGACCGAAGACATCCGGACGCAGTGGCTGGGCGGCGGGTACACGGTCTGGCGTCGGGACATCCTCGACGCGCACCCGCAGCGGGACATCCAGACCCGGTGGGCGGCTGGCGAGGACCTGCGCTTCAGCTATCCCATCGGCCGGAAGCATCCTCTCTGGGCCTGCGCCGATGCCCGGCTGAGCAACGTGACGGTCACGGACCAGGCCCCGGACGAGGACGTCACCGTCTATCGGGGCAAGGTCATTGCCCGCCACGAACTGTATTTCGGCTACAGCCAGCCCGGCATCTCTTTTGGGGGGGCGCTGTGGATGGTCCTGGGCCGCGTCGCCATCGACGGCTTTTGCGGTTGGCGGTATTCGGACGAGGGGCAGCGATTGACGGCCCGGGGACGATTGCAGGGGTTGGCCAAGTTCTTCAAGGTGCTGCTTTCCGGCGCGCCGCTCGAGAACGTGCTGGAAGATTAACGGATCGAGGGCTTCATGTTCGACAGGATACTCATAACGGGAGCCAGCGGCCTGCTGGGGAGCAATCTTTCCCGCCAGTTCGCCTCCGGCGCCACCGTTATCGGGCTGTACCACGCGCATCCCGTCCGGATCGAGGGTGTGCGTCTTTTGCCCTGCGACCTCACCGACTATGCCGCCATCCGGGCGATCGTGGCAGAGACGGCTCCCGATCTGGTGGTCCATTGCGCTTCGCGCACGGACGTGGACCGGATGGAGAGCGATCCCGAGGGCGCGTGGACGGCCAACGTCCTGACCACGCGCAACCTGGTGGACGCGCTTAGGGACGTCCCGGGCCGCCTCGTCTACATCTCGTCCGACTCGGTCTACCCGGGGGACTGCGGGGCCAGCCGGGAGGACTCCGTCTGCGCGCCGAGAAACGTGTACGGCCGCACCAAGCTGGAGGGCGAGGAGATCGTTCTTGGCCGGGCTGGCTCCCTGATCCTGCGGACGAATATTTACGGGTGGAATATCCAGAACAAGATGAGTCTGGGCGAGTGGTTCCTGAGCCGCCTGGAGCGTGGTAACCCGTGCACCGGCTTCGGAGACGTGTTTTTCAGCGGGATCTATACGCGGCTGTTCGGCCGTGCGCTGTTGCGCTGCCTGGATCTGGGCATCGGCGGCGTCTACAATTGCGCCTGCCGCGACAGCTGGACCAAGCTGGCCTTCGGCAGGCGGTTGGCCGAGTTGGCCGGGTTCGATCCCGGGTTGGTCCGGGAGGGGCGGCTGGTGGAAGCCTCACTGGCTGCTGAACGGGGGTTGGATATGACGCTAGACGTTTCCCGGCTGGAAGGGGCCTTTGGCGAGCTGCTGCCGACCATGGAGGAATCCTTGGCCTGTTTCGTCGAGGACTGGCGCAAGAACGCTTCCGGGGCCTTGCGGGCCGAAATGCTTCAGGTGCCGGAGGTGTGACATGACATTGGCGACGTTCATTCCCTGCACGGACGCGAGCTTTGACGGCCTCTGGCGGGAACTGGTGGACGGGCGCGGTCCGTCCTGGCGCTATGAGCCCTCCCACTTGGCTTACTATCGCAGTTCTTTCGGGGCAAACCTCCTGGGGGACGTGTCCTTTGCGGTCGTGGGCGAGGAGGGCGTCGTCGCCGTGGCGCCCCTGTTCCTGATCGAGCGGGGCGGGGTCCGCACTTTTTCCCTGAACGGCGATTTTTTGCCCGCTCCGTTCGTCTCGTCGGAGTTGGGGAAGAACAAGTATGAGAAGGTCCAGAAGGCCGTGTACGGTGAGATCGATCGACTGGCTTCGGAATGGGGCGTACAGGCGGCCCGGTTCAGGATCGACGCCTTGTGCCGCATGGATTCGTACAACGTGCTCCAGAAGTATGGCTACCTGGACTGTTCCATGTCCACGGCCGTGGTTCACCTCGAAAGGCCCATGGAGGATCTGTGGGCGGACCTGCGCAAGAGCTACAAGGCCATCATCAACAAGGCGTTGCGGGTGTACGCGATCGAGACCGTGGATGGCGCAGCGGGGGAATCCTCGCTGTTCGCCGATTATTGCGACCTGCATTTCAAGGCCGCCGGGCGGAGTACCCGGCCTGAGAACAGCTACCGCCAGCAGCGGCAGGCCGTGGCCAACGACAAGGCTGCGCTGTTCGTCCTCAAGTCCGAAGGGCGGCCCGTTGCCTGTGCGTACTTTCTGCACCATGGAGCCGGAGCCTTCTATGGTTCGCTGGCGGACGATCCCGATTTCACCGGCCCCGTGGCCACGGGCCACGCCCTGCTGTGGACTGCCATCAACTACTACCGGGACAGGGGCTTTTCCGCCCTGGAGTTGGGGTTGCAGCAGTATTCCCCGCAGCTGTTCTACGTGCCCACGGAAAAGGAGTGGAACATTTCTCTGTACAAGCGCGGCTTCGGCGGGGTCATCGAACCCATGTACCAGGGCATCAAGTACTATGACGCCGACCTGCTCCACCGGGAGTTGGCGGAGAGCTCCGCGCGGCTGTGCCGGGCCGCTGGCGGGGAGGGGGTCCATGAGTAGGATTATTGGTCTCTACCCGGTCCTGTCGCCGGGGCCGCAGGTCAACGGATTTCCCGACGCCTTCCTTGCGGCAGTGAGCGAGGTGTGCGGCTGCTCGTACACCCCGTTCTTCACTGGCCGCTCCGCCCTGCTGGCCGGTCTGGCTTCTCTTGGTATGACCCGCATGGACGAGATTATGGTTCCTCCCTATCTCGGGCAGTGCGTGTTGTCGGCCGTTTCCCATACCTCCTTTCCCACCCATGCGCCGGGTGAGCGTACCCGCGCCCTCCTGGTCCTGCACCAGTTCGGCTTCCCCCAGAAGCTGGCCGGGGTCGAGGCCGTGGCCCGGGAGCGTGGCTGGCGCATCGTCAACAACTGCGCCCACGCCCTCTACGCGCCGCCCGAGGTCGCTTTGTGGGGCGATGTCACGGTGTGCAGTTTTTCCAAGTTCTTTGCCTGCGGTTTCGGCGGCGGTCTGCGCATGGCCCCAGGAACCGAACTGCCCGCCCCGCTTTTTGGCGGCGAGGATGCCCTGTTTGCGGGTGCGGCATACCAGGACTATGCCGGGTGCATGCATTGCGATGATCCGGCGCGGCGAAGCCGCGACATTCACGCGCTGTTCGGCTACCTGCCCTTTTTGCGGACGTTCCCGGCGGCGGCCGCATCGCTGTTGCCCTCAACCGCCCAGGCCCTGCGCGCGGACCGGGACCGCCGCGCGCACGCCTTTGAACTGGCTCTGGAGCTGTTCCCGCAGCTCGGCGAAATCGGCGCGCCGGGGCTCGCCCCCATGGCCATCCCGGTTCCCGGTCCGGAGAGCGTGCTTGCCCGGGCGTCGGATGCGATCTGGCTCCGGCTGGGCGTCGAGGCCCCGGTGCTGCATTTCGATTTCGCCCGGAACGTGCTGCAGCCGGACTACCGGGCCGCGCTCATGGTCGGGTGCCATGCCGGGTGGTCCACCGAGACCATCGGCAAGGCGCTGGAAATCGCAAGGGGGATGCTGTGATTCAGGTATCGGTCGCCCGGAGCGCCTGGTTCGACGCCATCGTGGCCTGCGCCGAGACCGTCTTTGACGGCCACGGGGCGGCCGCCGTCCCGCAGCGCGACGTCCTGACCGCAAACCCGACCTTCGCGCCGGAGAATTTCATCGTGGCCCGGGACGGCGACGCCGTGGTCGGCGTGATCCGCCTGGTGCCGCAGACCCTGCTTGTGGGCGGCGCGCCCTTGCCCTGCATGGGCGTCTCCACGGTCTGCGTCCTGCCCGAATACCGGGGCCGGGGCATCGCGGCCCGCATGCTGGAGCGTGCCCACGCGGAAGGGGAGCGGCGCGGGGCGGGTGTCGCCATCCTGCACGCCCGCCGGGTGCTGGACGGCTTCTACCCACCGTTCGGCTACGTGGGCATCGGCCGGTACGGCGCTCTGGAGGTGCTGGAGCCGACCGGGACCGCCGTGGGCCTCGATCTGCGCGAAGGGGCGATCGAGCCCTGCCACGCGGCGCATCATGCAGCGGTCTACGGCGGGCTCACCGGGTCCTTCGTCCGGGACGGCGCGTTCTGGGATTTCATGGCCAGGACCCAGGTAGCGGTCGTGGGCGGGCGGACGTTCGTCCTGACGCGCGGCGGCAGGACCGTCGGCTACGCCGTTGTTTCGGGCATGCGGGTCTTGGAGCTGGCCTGGGAGGCCGGAGTCTCCTGCGCCGAGGCGGCCCACGCCTGTTTCCGCCTGGGGTTCACCACCTTCGACATCCATCCGGCGCACCCGCTGTTCCGCCATGCCCGTGCGCACATGACCACCAATCACGCGGCCCGCTTCACCCTGGTCGGCGGCTACATGGCCCGGGTGCTGGATGCCGAGGTGCTTGGAAAGACCCTTGCCGGGGCTATCGGGACTGACGCTCCGGTCGAAGTGACGCCCGAACAGGCGCGCGTGCGCATCGGGTCCGACGAATTTGAGTTCAGTTCCGGCGGCACGATGCTGCGCGCAGTGCTCGGCGTTGTCGGTGCCGACCCGTCCTTCTGCCGGGAACTGACCCCCGCCGCGAACCTGGCGGCGTGCTTTCCGGACAGAGGGTTCCACTCACCCATTGTCGATTCCATGTAACCATACAACGGAAGAAGTCATGAGCAAGACGATCGAGTTTCAAGAGCGTGCGAAGCGTTGCATCCCGGGGCTGACCCAACTCCTGTCCAAGCGGCCCGACCGTTTCACCCTGGGCGTTTGGCCGACCTACTATTCCAGGGCCAAGGGATGCGAGGTCTGGGACCTGGACGGCAACCGCTATATCGACATGTCCATCTCCGGCATCGGGGCCTGCGTGCTCGGGTACGCCGACCCCGACGTCGACGAAGCGGTCATCGCCGCCATCCGCAACGGCGTGGCGTCCTCGCTGAACAGCCCCGAGGAGGTGCTGCTGGCCGAGAAACTGTGCGAGCTGCATCCCTGGGCCGACATGGCGCGTTTCACCCGCGCGGGCGGCGAGGCCATGGCCGTGGCCGTGCGCATCGCCCGGGCGCATACCGACAGGGACGTCGTCGCCTTTTGCGGCTACCACGGCTGGCACGACTGGTACCTGGCCGCCAACGTCGGCACGGAAAACGCCCTGGGCGAACACCTCATCCCCGGCCTGAAGCCCAAGGGCGTGCCCCACGGGCTGAAGGGAACGGCCCTGCCGTTTCGCTACAACCGCATCGAGGAGCTGGAAGCCATCGTCGCCAGCCACGGCGATAGGCTGGCCGCCATCGTCATGGAGCCGATCCGCAGCGAGGAGCCCAAGCCCGGCTTTTTCGGCAAGGTCCGCGCGCTGGCCGACCGGTGCGGGGCGGTCCTGATCCTTGACGAAATCTCGGCCGGTTTCCGGTTCGCCTGCGGCGGGTCGCACCTGGCCCTGTTCGACGAGCGGCCCGACATGGCGGTCTTCTCCAAGGCGCTGGGCAACGGCTACCCCATTTCGGCGATCATCGGCCGCGAGGACGTCATGCAGTCCTCGCAGGACTCGTTCATCAGCTCCACCAACTGGACGGAGCGCACCGGGTTCGCCGCCGCCCTGGCGCTGATCGAGAAGCACCGGGCGAACAGGGTCCACGAGCGGCTCTGCGCGCTGGGCGACGCCGTGACGGCGGGCTGGCGGCGCAGCGCCGAAAGGCGCGGGATCGACCTGCATGTGGGCGGGCTCAGCCCGTTCCCGCACTTCGTGGTCGAGGGGGCGGATTTCCCGGTTCTCAAGGCGCTCTTCATTCAGGAGATGCTCCAGCGCGGCTACTTGACCTCCAACCTCTACTACGCCATGTACGCCCACACCGACGGGCATGTGGAGCAGTACCTGGAGGCAGCGGACAGCGTCTTCGGCGTGCTGGCCGACGCCATTCGCCGCAACGACGCGGCCGACCGGATCAAGGGGCAGCCCGCCATCTCCGGTTTCGGGAGGCTCGCCTGATGGGAGGCCTGGCCCTGGGAACCGTCCAGCTCGGCATGGACTACGGTGTCTGCAACCGCACCGGGAAACCCGCCTTTGCCGAGGCGCTGGCCATCGTGCGCGGCGCCTTCAAGGGCGGGGTCCGCGAGTTCGACACGGCCCAGGGATACGGTGACAGCGAGGCCGTGCTGGGCAGGGCCTTCGCCGAGCTGGGCATCGCCGACCGGGTGGCGGTCACGTCCAAGTGCCACGCCGAACCCGGCGAGGCGTCCCCGGAGGAGGTGGCCGACCTGGTGGGCGGCTCCCTCGAACGGCTCGGCGTGCCCCGCCTGAGCTGCCTGCTGTGGCACCGGGAAGCGGTGCTGGAGCAGGGGGACCTGGCGGCGGCCATCGTGGACAGCCTCAGGGGGCAGGGGCTTTCCGACCGCTTCGGCGTGTCCGTGTATTCGCCCGAGCTGGCCCTGCGCGCCCTGGAGACCGGCTGGGTCGACCTGGTGCAGTTGCCCGGCAACATCCTGGACCGGCGCTTCGAGCGGGCCGGGGTCTTCGCCCTGGCTGCCGAGCTGGGCAAGGCCATCTGCCTGCGCAGCGTGTTCCTGCAGGGGCTGCTCCTGGCAGCGCCCGACGAGGCCGCCCGGCGGCTGGCCCCCATGGGGCCGATCCTCGGCCGGATGCACGCCCTGGCCGGGCGGCTCGGGACCACGCCGCTCTCCCTGTGCCTCGGCTTTGTCCGGCGGGCCTACCCCGACGCGACCGTCCTCTTCGGGGCCGAGACCCGGGGTCAGGTGGACGAAGCCCTGGAGGGCTGGGCGGCCCGGCTGCCCGAAGACGTGGTGGAATCGGTGCGCACGGAGTTCGGCGACATTGACGAACGGATCCTGAATCCCGTCCGGTGGAAGGAGCTGGCTTCATGAACATTTTGACGATCATTCCGGCAAAGCTCGGTTCGACCCGTCTGCCGAGGAAGAACATCCTCCCCCTCGGGGGCCGCCCCCTGCTGGAGTGGACCATCCAAAGCGCCCTGGACGCCGGGTGCTGCGGCGAGGTCATGGTCTCCACGGAGAGCGAGGAGGTGGCGGCCATCGCCCGCCGGGCCGGGGTCCTGGTGCCGTTCATGCGTCCGGACTACCTCAGCCACGACCCCTACCAGGCCTACGAGGTCTGCGAGCATGTGCTCGACGAATACGAGAAGGCGGGGAAGCGGTTCGACACGCTGATCCTGCTGCTGCCCACATCGCCCTTCCGCTCGCCCGAGGACATCCGCCGGACCCTGGCCCTGTATCGCCGGGAAGGGGTCACGGCCGGAATATCCGCGTCGCTCTTCAGCGCCGACATCTACAGCGCCCACAGCCTGGGCGAGGGCGGCGCGATCACCCCGATCTTTCCGGAGATGTTCCGCGCCCCGGCGCACGAGCGCCCGGCACCCTACGAACTGAACGGCGCCGTGACCATCGTGTCCGTGGACGTGTTCAGGAAGCAACGGAGTTTTTGCGGCGATCATCCGGCGGCATACGTGATGGACTGGCCGCGCTGCCTGGATATCGACAACAGGGAAGACCTGGAGTACGCGGCCTATCTTTTGGACAAGGGCGTCATCGGCTGATCCGCCCCACTTCAAGCCAAGGAAAGAAAACCATGTCTGACAACGTCACCATCTGGAAGAATTTCTACAAGGACGCAACCTCGCAGCACAACAGCTACCCTTCGGAGACGCTGATCCGGCTGCTGAAGGGGAGCTGGTATCTCCCCGACCTGGACAAGGACTTCAAGGGCAAGAAGGCGTTGGAGATCGGCTTCGGATCGGGCAACAACCTTGCCTTCCTGGCCTCCCTGGGCTTCGACATCGCGGGCGTCGAGATCGGGCAGAGCATCTGCGACGCGGCCAAGGTCAAGTTCGGCGAGGTCGGCGTCGACCTGGACGCCCGCGCGGGACACAACCGGGATATTCCCTTTGAGGACAACACCTTCGATATGCTCGTCTCCTGGGCCACGGTGCACTATGAGCTGAACATGGACGACTACATGGCCGCCCTGCGGGAGTTCAGGCGGGTGCTCAAGCCCGGCGGCTGGCTCCTGCTGGAGACCGTGGCCCCCGGACACTCCATCTTCCGGGGGGCAAGGCTCGAAGGGCCGTTTGTCTACCGGCTGACCCGCGAGGACGACATCCGCTGCGGCAACACCTTCCTGTGTCTGGAAAACGAGCAGTACGTGGACCACTACTACTCCCAGGTGTTCGACGACGTGGTGGTCGGCAGGATCGACCTCGACATCTTCCGGGAGCGGATCACCACCTTCATCGTGGCGGGGCGCAAGTTCTGATGACGCGGAGCGGGTTCATACTGCGCACGGATGCGGACCATGCCGTCGGCATGGGGCATCTGTCCCGCTGCCTGAGCCTCGCCTCCGGACTGGAGGCGCGCGGGCATGCGGTGCGATTCGCCGTGCGCAGGGCGGACGCCTCCGCTCTGGCGCGGCTCGATCAGTATGAAGTGATCCGCATTCCACAGGACGCGGGCTGGAAGGACGAGCTCGGGCTCCTGTCCGCCGTCCGCGACCGGGGCTGCCTGGTCATGGACCTCTCCCACACGGACAGTTTCGCCCGCATTGAGGGGTTTTCCGAGCATACCCGCCAGCTTGCCGACGCCTTCAAGGGGGTCGTGCTCATCGACGGCCTGCGCGACAACGCCCTCGCCGAAAGCGTGGACGTTCATGCGGGGATGGTGGTAGCCCCTTACGTGGGAGCGGACGTGGAGCGGATCAGGGCGGTTCGGGCTCGTCGCCTTTGCGGGCCGCAGTACATGATCTTCGATCCCGGGTACGCCCGGGCGCCCGAGCGCCGGGATGTCCCGGAGCGCGCCCGCCGCATACTGGTCACGGCGGGCGGGGCCGACCCGCAGGGGCTTTCCCTGGCCGCGCTGGAGGCCTGCCGCGAAGCCGCCGGGGACCTGCGGGTCCGGCTGGTGGTCGGCGGCGGGTTCGACACCGGACTGCGGAAGGCCCTGGAGACCCGGGTCATGGACTTCGAGGGCTGCGAACTCGTCCTTTCGCCGTCCTCGCTGGTGGACGAAATGTTGTGGGCCGACCTGGCCGTCAGCGCCTCGGGCCTGACGAAGTACGAACTGGCGCTGTGCGGCACCCCCGCCATCCTGCTTTCGACCTGCCGGGAGTTCGCCGAAGTGAATCGTCCGTTCGCCGAGACCGGGACCTCGCTGGATCTGGGCGTGTTTTCGGACCTGGCCCCCGGCCGGCTGGCGGCTGCCCTGCGGGATATGGTCGCCGACCGGAAAGGCCGCCTGGCCATGGCCCGCGCCGGGCAGCGCCTGGTGGACCCCCACGGAACCAACAGAGTTATCGACGCCATGGAAGCGTTGATCGGAGCGTAGGATTATGGGTTGCTCAATCCTCGGCATCGACTATCACCTGCCCGAGACGGTGCTGACCAACGACCAGCTTGCCCGGGAGTTTCCCGACTGGGACGTGGCCAAGGCGGGCAGGAAGGTGGGCATCTCCCGGCGGCACACGGCCCGGGAGGGCGAGACCGCCCTCGACCTCGGTGAACGCGCGGCCGCCAGAGTGCTCGGACGGACCGGCGCGGACGTGGATTTCATCCTCTTCTGCACCGAGACCCCGGACCACTTCATTCCGCCCAACGCCTGCCTGCTGCAAGGACGGCTCGGGCTGGGGACGTCCGTCGGCGCCTACGACTACAACCTGGGCTGCTCGGGGTTCGTCTTCGGCCTGGCCCAGGCCAAGGGACTGATCGCGGCGGGCCTGGCCCGGCGGGTCCTGCTGGTGACTGCGGACACCTACACCCGCCGCATCAACGCCCTGGACAAGGGCAACCGGATGATCTTCGGCGATGGCGCCTCCGCCTGCGTCATCGGCGAAACCCCGGACGAGGGCATCGGCCGTTTCGCCTTCGGCACGGACGGGACCCGGGCGATGAGCCTGGCCATCCCCAACGGCGGCTTCCGCAACCCGGCCGACCCCGCCGCACCGCTGGTCGGCGACGACAACGGCAACGCCCGCACCGCCAACGACCTGATCATGGACGGACCCGGAATATTCAATTTCACCCTCGAACGCGTGCCGGAGCTCTATGCGCAGGTGCTCGAAGGCAACGGCCTCGCCGAAGGCGACCTCGACCACGTCGTCTTCCACCAGGCCAACCAGTTCATGCTCCAGCACCTGCGGATGAAGATGCAGATTCCGCAGGACAAGTTCGTGCTGGACATGGACGCGACAGGCAATACGGTCTCCTCCTCCATCCCCATCGTGCTCAAGAGGCTGACGGAAAGGATTGAAGGCCCCTGCCGGGTCCTGCTCGCCGGTTTCGGCGTGGGGCTGTCGTGGGCCGGGACCGTGGTGAAACTGGGCAAACAGGAGAATCCATGAAGTACAGCGAATTCTACAGCCTGCTCGAGCAGGCCATCGATACCACCGAGACCATCGGGTTCGACACGGTCCTGACCCGGCTGGAAAGTTACGACTCCCTCGCGGTCCTGGGCATCATGGCCATGGCCGACGGCTCCTTCGGGCGCAAGCTGACGGCGGAGGACTTCGCGCGGGTGGGCACGGTGGAAAGCCTCATGGCCGTCATCGGCATGGACCATTTCGAGGAGGACTAGCTCATGGCAAAGGTCGTCATCTGGGGGATCGGCATGTTCGCCGATCTGGCATACCTCTACCTGACCGAGGACACCGATCACACCATCGCCGGGTTCGTGGTCGATGTCGAGTTCAAGGACGCGGACCGGTTCCGGGGGCTGCCCGTGGTCACGCCGGACGCGGTCGCGGCCGCCTTTCCTCCGGCCGAGTGCCGGATGTTCGTCCCCATGAGCCAGCGGGAGAACGGCGATTGCCGCCGGTCCAAGTACCTGGCGATGAAGGAGAAGGGCTACGGTTTCATCTCCTACGTCAGCAGCCGGGCACAGGTCTTCTCCAACGCCGCGGTTGGCGAGAACTGCTTTATCCTCGAGAACAACATCATTCAGCATTACGCCTCCGTGGGGGACAACGTGATCCTGTGGAGCAACAACCACATCGGGCACCATTCCTCCATCGGCAGCCACTGCTTCTTCACCTCCCAGGTGGTGGTCTCCGGGCGGTGCTCGGTTGGCGAGCACTGCTATTTCGGCGTGAACGCCACCGTGGGCGACGGAATATCCGTGGCCGAGAGGAACATCTTGGGCGCGGGTTCGCTGGTCATGCGCAACACCAAACCGGGGCAGGTCTTCGTCGAGAAGCCGACCGCCCTGTTTCCCATGTCGAGCGGCGACGTGGCCCTGAAATAGGTATTTATGCAAAAGTGGAAGAAATTAGGCAGGATAGTTCGTCCTAATCCGGAGTTTTCCTGGATGCGGACCCATTCCATGGTCCCGACGGTGGGCTGGATATCCGGGGACACGCTGCGCGTCTTCGTCTCCGGGCGCGACGAGCAGAACCGGTCCCAGATCGGCTGCTTCGATTGCGACCTGAACGATCCGCTGCACTCCGCCGTCATCAGGGAGGAGCCGGTCCTGCGCCACGGAGAGCTCGGCTGCTTCGACGACAACGGCGTCACGCCTTCGAGCGTGGTCCGGATGGGCGACAGGATTCATCTCTACTACATCGGCTGGAAGCCCCGCTCCACCACCCGGATGAGCCTGCACATCGGGCTGGCGGTCAGCGAGGACGGCGGCGAGACCTTCCGCCGCCACTCCCGGGCGACCATCCTCCCGGACACCGACGAGGAGCCGTTCTCCATCCTCACCGCTCCGTGCGTGCTCAGGGAAGGAGACCTGTGGCGTCTGTGGTACGTCTCGGGCGAGGGGTGGATCCACCCGGATCTTCCCATCTACAACATCAAGACCGCCACCTCCGCCGACGGCGTCCACTGGGACCGCCGCGGCGAGGTCTCCATCGACTTCGAGTCCGGGGACGAGGTCTCCCTGGCCCGGCCTTGCGTGGTCCGGGACGGCGAGCGCTACCGCATGTGGTACTCGGTGAAGCGGCGGGGCGGCGCCTACCGGATGGGATACGCGGAGAGCGCCACCGGCGTCGCCTTCAAGCGGATGGACCGCGTGCTTGAAGGCCTCGAACCCTCGGCCGAGGGCTGGGATTCGGAGATGATCGAGTACCCCGGCGTGTTCCTGCACGGCGGCAACTATTACATGCTGTACAACGGCAACAACTACGGTCACGACGGCGTCGGCCTGGCCGTGATGGAAATGGACGGTGAATAGAGATGAAGCGCAATGAAGCCGTAAGTTACGTGTGTCCTGCCTCCAAGGAGCCGCTCGACCTGGAGATCGTGTCCCTGGATGGGGAAGAGGTCCTGGAGGGCCGCTTCGTCGCCCCCAACGGGAACGCCTATCCTGTCCGCAGGGGGATCCCTGACTTCCGCTACCCCTTCGAGCTCGCGCCGAGCGACGAGACCGCCAAGGCCTGGTATGACAACAACGCCCGCGAATACGAGAGCTACCTGCATCTGACCTTCGACAGTTTCGGGGTCGATGAGGCGGATGTCCGCAGGCGGATGATCGACAAGATGGCCATCGGACCCGGGTCGGTGGCCCTTGAGGTCGGCGCCGGGACGGGCCGCGACTCCGTGGTCATTGCCGAACGGCTGCAGGGCCGGGGCAAGCTGTTCCTGCAGGACATCTCGCTGCCGGTCCTGGAGATGAACGTGGCCAAGGCCGCCAGCGGCGGGCTCTGCGCGGAGTTCCACGTGGGCAACGGCTGCCATCTTCCCTTTCCGGACGATTTCTTCGACGCGGCCTACCATTTCGGCGGGGTGAACACCTTCTCCGACATCGCCGGGTTCTTCGTGGAGATGAACCGCGTGGTCAGGCCCGGCGGCAAGGTGGTTGTCGGTGACGAAGGCGTGCCGGTGTGGCTGCGGAACACCGAGTACGCGAAAATCCTGATGAATTCCAACCCGAGCTACGAGTACGACGTCCCGCTGGACCAACTGCCCGTCTCCTGCCGCAACGTCACCGTGGAGTGGCTGCTGGGGGACGTGTTCTACGTCATCGACTACGTGGTCGGCGAGGGCGAGCCCGTGGCCGACTTCGATTTCGAGATTCCCGGCGCGCGCGGCGGCACGCACCGCACCCGCTACGAGGGCCAGCTGGAAGGGGTGACTCCCGAGGCCAAGGCCCTGGCCCACAAGGCCCGCGCACGGAAGGGGATGAGCATGCACAAGTGGCTGGATGAGGTCGTCCGCGCCGCCGCCCGGCGGGACCTGGAAGAGGAATAGGAGAAGCCGATGGCCGAAACCGCCGCCGTTCGGGCGCTGGAATCCCGATTGGCCCTCATGCACGGGCGACGCCACTGCCGTCTGACCGGAACGGGCTCCTGTGGTCTTTTTCTGGCCCTCTCTGGACTGGAGGATGGGCGGAGACGGGTGGTCTTTCCCGCCACCATCTGCCTTGCCCCGGTATATGCGGCCATCTATGCCGGGCTTGATCCGGTGTTTGCGGATGTGCGGATGGAGGACGGCGCCATTGATCCGGCTTCGGTCTCCCAGCTGCTGGAGAACGATTCCTCCATCGGTGCGGTGGTCGCCGCGCATATGTACGGCAATCCTGCTTCCCTGGACGAATTGGCCGTCTGTTGCGCCCGGTTCGGAGCGCGGTTGATCGAGGACGCGGCCCCGGCCGTAGGAGGTCGGGACGGTCAGGGACGCCTGTTCGGTGCCGGTGGTGATCTTGCTCTGCTTTCTTTCGGCCATACCAAGATTCTCGACTGTGGCGGAGGCGGAGCCGTGCTTACCGACGACGACGACTGGATCGGGCGCATGGATCGGATTGCCACCGGGTTGCCCGGCCGGATCGAGGGGTACGACGTCCTGGCAGGGCAATATTATCGGCTCTACTACGCCATCTGGGCCGAAGCCCGGCGGGACCGTGCCTTTTTTTCGCTTTACGAGCCGTTTCCAAGGCTGTTCCGCAGCCTGCATCAGTACAATGCGCGGACGGTCGATGTTCCCGCCATTGAGACCGGGCTGGACGGATTGGACGCGGAATGCGTCCGCCGACACGAACTGGCCGCCCGCTATCGGGAACGGTTGGGTGTGTCGGAAGACATAGCGTTCCTCGGAGCTCCGGGGGTGGGTGTGCCTTGGCGCTGTACTTTCCTTGTGCCGGCTGGCAGGCGCAACGCCCTGCTCGACGCCGTGCGTGCCGGGGGCTATGACGCCTCCTCCTGGTACCCGCCCGCCTATTGGTTCTTGTCCGGCGTGGGCTATCCTCGGCCTCGCGCTGAGGAGTTGGCGGCCCGCGTGGTGAATCTCTGGGTCACATCGCAATACCGGGACAGGATCGATCCTTTGTGTGATCTGGTGCTGAATGTCTTGCGGGAGGGTGATCGTGCGTAGCGTCATCATGCAGCCCACATACATGCCCTGGGCCGGCTTCTTCGATCTGATGGATCAGTGCGACTCCTTCTTCTTCCTGGACGACGTGGAGTTCTCGAAGCAGAGCTGGCAGCAGCGCAACCGGATCCGGGGACAGCACGGGCTGGAGTGGATCACCGTGCCGGTGCTGACCAAGGGGTGCTCCCGGCAGTTGATCTCCGAGACGCGGCTCAACGGGACGGCCTTCGTGGGCAAGCACGTGAAGCAGCTGCGCCAGAACTACGGGCGGGCCCGGTTCTTCGACCGGTACATCGATTCCCTGGCGGCCGTCATGCGGCAAGCTGCAGAGACGGGGCTGCTGTGCGAGCTGAACATGAGCGTGATCCTCTGGATCAAGGAGCAGCTGGGTGTGGAATGCACCATCGCGCGGGCGTCCCGTTTCGAAATCAACGCCAGGCGTTCCGGGCGGCTGGTGAGCCTCCTGCGCGAGGTGGGCTGCACCGATTACCTGTCGCCGGTGGGCTCATGGGAATACCTGCTGGAGGACTACGTCCTTTTCGAGGAGGCGGGCATTCATATCTATCTGCAGCGGTACCAGCCGGTGCCCCATGTGCAGCAGTTCAATCCCTTCGTGCCCTATGCCTCCGTGCTCGACCTGCTTTTCAACGAGGGGCCGGGCTCCCTCGAATTGATCCGCCGGGGGAATCTGGGCGTTACCACGCTGCATGATTTCGCGCGGACAATGATGGAGAAGAAGCAATGCGAATAGGCAACCGCGAGATCGGACCGGGCCGCCATACCTATGTCATCGCCGAGATGTCCGGCAACCATCAGCAGGACTACGACAAGGCGGTGGCGATCATCCATGCGGCCAAGGCCGCCGGGGCCGACGCGGTCAAGATTCAGACCTACACCGCCGACACCATCACCCTGGACAGCGACAAGGAGTGCTTTCAGGTCAGGGACCCCAACTGGGTCGGGTTCACCATGCACCAGGTCTTCCGCCGGGCGTACACGCCGTGGGAGTGGCAGCCTCGGCTCAAGGAGGTCGCCAACGGCCTGGGCCTGGACTTCTTCTCCACTCCCTTCGACTTCACGGCGGTCGACTTCCTCGAGGAAATGGGCGTGCCCTGCTACAAGATCGCCTCCTTCGAGCTGGTGGACATCCCGTTGATCCGGAAGGTGGCGGCCACGGGCAAGCCGCTGATCCTGTCCACGGGCATGGGCAGCGAGGCCGAAATCCGGGAGGCCGTGGACGCCTTCCGCAAGGCCGGGGGGACCGACCTGGCGCTGCTCAAGTGCACCAGCGCGTATCCCGCGCCGCCCGAGGAGATCAACCTCAACACCATGATCTACATGCGCGAGGCCTTCGGGGTGGACGTGGGGCTTTCGGACCACTCCCTGGGGGTGGAGGTGCCCATTGCCGCAGCGGCCGTGGGCGCTTCGGTGGTGGAGAAGCACCTGTGCCTGGATCGGTCCGAAGAGGGGCCGGACAGCTATTTTTCGCTGGAGCCCGACGAATTCAGGGCCATGGTGGACGGCATCCGCAAGGTGGAGGCGGCCATGGGCGTGGTGACGTTCGCCGTCACATCGAAGCAGCAGGCCTGCCTGATCTCCCGCCGTTCGCTCTTCGTGGTCCGGGACATTCGCGCCGGGGAGCGTTTCACCCCCGAGAACGTGCGCTCCATCCGTCCCGGCCACGGCCTGCACACGCGGCACTATGACGAGGTCCTGGGACGTTCGGCCGCCTGCGACATCCGGTGCGGCACGCCGCTGGAATGGGCGCATGTGGCGGGGGACGAGAAGATGGGAGAGGACGGATGCTGATTCTGGCCGAAAAGATCACCGTCTTTTCGTTGCTGCACATCCTGCGGCATCGCGGCGAGCGGCTTGTCGTCCACCACTTCAACGGCGTGTCCCGGCTGGCGGCCCTGCTCTGCGCGGTACTCGCGCGCTTGGGCGTCGGCCTGCCCCCTTTCGCAAAGATTCCCCGCTGCTACGGCGACATGCGGGATGAGGACGGCATTCATTTCCTGAAGGTCCGGTTTGAGCTGGACCGGCAGGTGGCCGAGCTGCATGCCCGGCTGTGCGCGGCCGACCCGCTCCTGACGCGGTTCGTCCGACGGTTCTCCGGCCCGGAAATCGCACTAAAATACTTCCATGCCAAACTGGAAGCCGAGGTCCTTCTGTCCATGCGCCGGATCGTGCTCTGCGCCTGGTTCGCTCAACACAACGGGGGGGCTGGACAATGCCTGGTCCTCTCCGAACGTTGCCGCCTCTTCGGGGTGCTGGATGCGGTAGCGGACGAGTACGGCCTGCGCCACAGGGGGTACCTCGGCGTCAGGACCCTCATGGAAGGACCGGTGGCCGGCACTTTGCTGCTGGCGCGCCAGCTGCTGCTCTTCTTGGCGCGCCACGTCCTGGGCGCTCGGTCCGGGCCTCCTGCCGCCCCCGCGCCGCAGCGGGCGACCCTGGTCCAAGTCTACACCCGGAGCAAGGTGTGCGTACAAAACAGGGACAAGAACGAGTTGTTCTGGCTGGCCAAGGATGACCCGAAAGCCGGGCGGGTGGTAGTCACGGGCTACGATGTCGATTGCGCCGAGCCGGGCGTCCTGGGGTATTGGCGGGAGCGGGGCGTCCGTTTCTTCGGAAGGGCCGACATGGCCGACACGTGGGTTCCCTCGCGAGAGAGCCACAGGCTGTGCCTCGGCCTGGCCAAGGCCCTGGCCCGTGACTGGATCGCCTGCCTGGGCCGGGGAAGGGGGCGTGTGGAGCACGCTAAGCGGATGTTGCTGCTGATCGAGAGTTACGCCCTGTGGACGGACTTTTTCCGGCAGCACTCGACCAGGGTAATCCTGTCGTATTTCTTCCACGATCACGGGGCGCGGCTCGCCATCCGGGACCTGGACGGGGTGGCCGTGAGCTGCCAGGATTCGATTTCCGGATATGATCTGCAGGTGTCCTCGACCTGCCATGCGGACCTGGAACTGGTGCACTCCGCGTTGTACTCGGACATCTGCCCGGACCGTTCCGTGCCCGTCACCTTCCTGGCCAACGGCTATACGCATCCCGTGGCGGAGGCGGTGCGCAACGCCGCAGCCGATACCCGGGCGGTGCGGGCCGGGCTGGAGCGGAACGGGGCCCGGTTCATCCTCTGCTATTTCGACGAGAACATGGTGGACCAGTGGTATTTCTACATGCATCCCCGAGAGGGGCTCGCCATGTACGCCCGGCTGTTCGAGGCGCTGCTGGCCGACGATACCCTGGGACTGGTTTGCAAGCCCAAGAACGGCGAGGCCATATTTGCGGCGTTGCATCCCATTCAGAGACTGCTGGAGGCGGCCATGGCCACCGGGCGATTGCGGCTGCACAGCACGGCGGCCCCCTGCCGGGACGCCTATCCTGCCGTCCACGCCGCCGTCGCCGATTTGTGCATAGGCGACACGTCCGGAGGCACCGCCGCCTTCGAGGCGGCGCTAACGGGAGTGCCGTCGATTCTCATCGACCCGATGGGGCGCAAGCCTCGTTTCGGCGGCGTCGACCTGGACGGAAGGGTCGTATTCCCGGATATGGAAGCGGCCCTCGATGCCGTTGCCGCCTACCGCCGTGCGTCGGAGGAACAGCCCGGTTTCGGCGATTGGTCACCCTGGCTGCCGACCCTCGTCGCCAGCAATGACGGCGAGGGCGCTCGTAAGCTGTCCTCCGTGATCGACATCCTGCTGGCGGCCTTCGATGCTGGCCACGGCCGGGACGCGGCGCTGGGCCTGGTCCGCCGGGAGTACGCCGAGGCGTGGGGACGCGACAGCGTCATCGTGAAGGATGCGACGGGGGGTGCGCAATGAGTGTCATGACCGTGGAAAGGCCCATGGGGCAGGACGACCGGCTGCGCTGGTACATCGACCAGGTCGATGCCCTGTCTGCCGCCAATGGTCGCAGCCCGCTGTGGTGGTGCTCGAACCTTTCCACGCGCAACCGTTTCCTTGTCCCCCTGGACGATTTGCTCCGGGAGTGCCGCGAGGGCGGCATCCCGCTGTGGCGCAGGTGGCTGCGCCTCGGCGTCTGGTGCAAGGACACCGTTGCGACCGCGTGGAGGATGCTGCGCAGGGTCCGCGCGGCCAGGCGGCTCTTCGCGGAAAAGATCGCCCCGGACGGGCGGATTTACCTGATCAAGTCGTTCGCCTATCGGGCTTCGGCCGCCGGGGATCGGTTCCGGGACCCGTTCTTCGGGCGGCTCGCCGAGTATCTCTCCGGTCATCTGCCGGAGGGCGTGCGGGTCTTGACCATCGTCACCAATTTCGACGAGGATGATGAGCGGCTTGCCGCCGTCAGCCGGGGAGAAGTGGCTCCGCTGGAATATTTCCTGAGCGCGGCGGACGTCGTCTGCGGCTGCATCCGGCTGCTCGCCGGGCGTATCTTCGGCCGGTTGAGGCTGGCCGGTCCGGTCCTGCTCGACGGCCGCGACATCGGCCCGGGCCTGGTCCGTGCCTTCCGGGGCAGGGCGGGCGGCATGTCGCTGCACCAGTACCTGCACCGCGCCGTGGCGCGCACCATCGCCGGGCGTTTCCGGGTCGAGGGCGCGGTGATGACCTTCGAGGGCAACGGCTGGGAGCGGATGCTGGCCCTGGGGCTCAAGGAGGGACAGCCGGGCGTGCGCGTGACCGGCTACCAGCATTCGGTGGTCTGCCCGGCCGGAGCCGGCGTTTTTCCTGGCGGGTTCGAGGCCGCGAACGGCCCGCTTCCCGACCTGGTCCTGACGACCGGAAACATCCCGGCCGAGATCATCCGTAGCTACGGCGCGTTTCCCCCTGAGCGGGTGAAGGCGGCGTGCGCCTTGCGCTACGAGTACCTGCGGGGACTCGGACCCGCCGCCCGGCGCACGGCCGACGTCGGCCCTTTCACCGTGCTGGTCGCGCCCGAGGGGATGGCCGAGGCCGTGGACCTGGTCCGATACGCGCTGGGCCAGGCCGCGCGTTGCCCGGACGTTCGTTTTCGCATCCGGACCCATCCCTTGACCCCGCTGCGTTCCTATCTGGATGCGATCGGCTGCTCGCTGGAGTCGTACCCCAACGTGGCGGCATCCGGCTGTGCCGAGGTGGCCGAGGACATCACGCAGTGCGACGCCCTGCTTTACTGGGGGAGCACCGTGGCCCTGGAGGGGTTGATGATCGGGGTGCCCCTGATCCATTACGACCGGGGCGACCTGCTGAGCTATGACCCGCTGTTTCGGTTTGACGCGTTCAAATGGACCGTCGGCAGGGAGACCCCGCTGGCCGACGTGCTGCGGGAGATCCGGGAGCTTGATCCCGCCGTATGGGACCGGTTGTCCAGGGATGGCAGGGCCTATGTGGAGCGCTATTTTTTGCCGGTGACGGAGGACGGGCTGGCTCTGTTCCTTCCCTCCCGCACTGGCCCGGATGCCCGCCAAGGGTGATTTTGGCATAGGCTTGCGCCGGTTTTTCGGATATCGGTTGCTCGCAATACAGGTTGGATCGAGAAATCGAGGCGAAGAGGTTTTCATGAAAAAGAAGTATACCTGCATAGTTGTCGGATACGGATACATGGGGGTTATCCGCAAGCGCGTGGTGGACGGGCTGGACGGGATCGAGTGCCTGGCGGTGGTCGAACCGAGCGCTTCCGTGGCCGCAAAGGTCTCGGGCTGCCCCGTGTATTCCGATTACGAGCAAGCGCTGGCCCTGGAGCCGGACATCGTCTTTGTCTGCACGCCGAACCGGTATGCGCCAGAGATTTGCGTCAAGGCCATGGAGCGCGGCAAGCATGTCTTTTGCGAAAAGCCCCCGGGGAGGGACCTGGCGGACATCCAGGCCATCCTCGACGCGGAAAAGGGCGGCGTGAAGCTGATGTTCGGATTCAACCACCGCTTCCATCCGGGCGTGACCAAGGCCAAGGCGATCATCGATTCCGGGCGCATGGGCCGGATTCTCTCCATGCGAGGCGTGTATGGCAAATCCGGTGGCCGCAGCTACAACGAGAACACCTCCTGGCGCAACGACAAGGCCGTGTCCGGCGGAGGCATTCTTCTGGATCAGGGCATCCACATGCTCGACCTGTTCCGGTATTTCTGCGGCGATTTCCCCCTGGTCAAGTGCTTTGCCAACAACGCCTACTGGAACTACTCCGTGGAGGACAACGCCGCAGTCATCCTGCAGAACGACGCCGGACAGATCGCCATGCTGCATTCCTCGGCCACCCAGTGGAAGCATACCTTCCACATGAACATCCTCATGGAGGAGGGCTATCTGGTCATCGAAGGGCTGCTCTCCAAGACCGGCAGCTACGGCCGCGAGAAACTGACGGTCGGCAGGCGGCAGTTCGAGGGGGAGGCCGAAGCCGTGGGCAATCCCACCGAGGAAGTGACCTATTTCGACAGGGATATGTCCTGGAACATCGAGGTGGAGGAGATTCTCAAGGCCGTTGACGCCGATGCCCCCGTGACCGTGAGCAACTCCGAGGACGCGTTCAGGGTCATGGAGATCATCGACAAGGCGTACCGCGACAGCAACGTCCAGACCCTGGAGGTGCGAAAATGAGAAGTATCGTCAACTTCGACGACTGCAACGAAGCGGACATCCGGCCCCACGACGAGATTTTGCGCTACATCGAGTTGGTCGGCCGCGACATCCCGGCGTTCTTTCCCGAATCGGAGCTGCGGCCGTGCGCCTGTCCCGCCTGCGGGGAGAGGAAGGTCGGCGACCGATTCGAAAAGCTGGGGCTTTCCTATGCGGAGTGCATCTCCTGCGGCACCCTCTATGTGCAAGCAAGGCCGGGTGCGGACGCCCTGGACCGGTTTTACCGGGACTCGGCGGCCAGGAAATACTGGCGCGAGGAACTGGCCCGGGTCAGCGCCGCAAAGCGCAGGGACAAGATCGTCACGCCCCGCATTTATTGGATCGAGGATTCGATCCGGGAGTACCGGCCCGGCGCGGCCAATGTCGTGGTGCTCAATGCCGACGGCCCGGTTCTCGTCAAGGACCTGGGCAAGCTCAAGGCCGTGGGGCGGCAGGTGCTGCTGCATCCCCTCTGCGGAAGGGATGCGATCCCGTCCGGCATCGAAGTGGTGGACGACGCGGCGGGCGAGGCCGGGTTGGCCGGCCGCGTGGACGCGCTGACCCTGTTCGAGGTCGCCGACCGGGCCGAGAGCGTGGACGTGCTCATGGAGCGGGCATTGCATCTGCTTTCGCCAGGCGGGTTGTGCTTCATCACCGGCGCGCTGGCCTCGGGATTCGACATCCTGACACTGTGGGACCGCTCGGAGAGCCTCATCCCGCCCGACCGCCTGAACGTCTTGACCGTCAAAGGGTGGCGGAGCGTGTTCGAGCGGCATGGTTTCGATTGCCTGGAATTCTCCACCCCCGGCGTGCTGGATGTGGAAGTGGTGGGCAGCGCTCTCGCCCACAGCCCGGACATCAAGGTGTCCCGGTTCGTACGGCGGCTCATGGAAGAGCGTGACCAGTTGAGCCGCAGGGAGTTCCAGAAATTTCTCCAGGCCAATCTGCTCAGTTCCTATGGGCGCATCCTTTTGCAGAAAAAATAAGGAAGTGTGATGAGTTACATCAGCATGTACATCAATGAGGCCAAGGATATCCTCGACAAGATCGACCAATCCCAGATCGAGGCCATGATCGCCTTGCTCCTGGACATTCGCGAGAAACAGGGACGGCTGTTTTTTCTCGGCGTGGGCGGTTCGGCAGGCAACTGCTCGCACGCGGTGAACGATTTCCGCAAGATCGGCGGCATCGAGGCCTACGCGCCGACGGACAACGTCCCCGAGTTGACGGCCCGGACCAACGACGAGGGGTGGGAAACGGTTTTCGAGGGCTTTTTGCAGACAAGCCGAGTCCGCGAGGGGGACGGGGTGTTCGTCTTTTCCGTGGGCGGCGGCGATGCCGAGCGGAACATCAGCGCCAACATCGTGCGCGGCCTCAAGCTGGCCAAGGCTCGCGGCGCGAAGGTCATGGGCGTGGTCAGCCGCAACGGCGGCTACACCGCCCAGGTGGCCGACGCCTGCGTGGTGGTGCCCGTGGTCAATCCCGACACCGTGACCCCGCACGCCGAATCGTTTCAGGGACTGATCTGGCACCTCATCGTGTCCGATCCCCGCATCATGACCATGAAGAACAAATGGGAGTCCGTGAGCGCGAAATAGCGCTGCGGAGCCAACAACCAGGAGATACTGCAATGGCTGTCTTTCTCGATACCGGCAATCTGGACGAAATCAAGCTCTACCACCGCATGGGCATCATCCGCGGCGTCACCACCAATCCGACCATCATGCTGCGCTGCGGCGTCACCGGCGGCATGGGGGGGGTCAGGAAGCGGACCATCGAAATCGCCGAACTGATCCATCCGCTGCCCTTGTCGGTGGAAGTGACCTCCAATGATCTGGAGGAGATGGTCGCGCAAGGCCGCGAGTTTGCCTCCTGGGCCGAGAATATCAACGTGAAGATCACCATCCACGGCCCCGATGGCGAGATCGAGAACCTGGAAGCCATCAACCGGCTGGAAAACGAGCATGACGTGCGGGTGAACGCCACCGCCATGATGAGCGCCCAGCAGTGCCTGCTGGCGGCGCTGGCCGGGGCGACCTACGTTTCGCTCTTCGGCGGCCGCGTGAACGACATGGGCTACTCCGCGTGCGAGGAGATCACCAAGCTGCGCGAAGTCCTCGAGTTGCAGGACCTGGACGCGCGGATCATCATCGGCTCCGTGCGGGAGCCCGTGAACGTCATCGAGTGGATCCGCGCGGGCGCGCACATCGTGACCGCCACCCCCGGCGTGCTCAAGAAGATGATCGTGCATCCCTATTCCAAGGAAACCGTGAAGATGTTCCTGGACGATGCGAAGAAGGCCGAGTGCTAGGCGGCATGTCTGCGCCCGGGGAAGGAGAGGCTGATGCTGGGGCGTCGTAGCGAACTGCTTGCCCATCTCGCTGACCGCTATTTTTCCGAGTGCGATCCGAGTGTCGGACAGACCTCGTCGCACTGGAAGGAGCAGCATGCCCGCGCACGGCTGACGCAGGCCGACGGCGATTTCCGGCTCGAGGGGCAGGGGTTCGGCTATGACCCGAACCCCACGGCGAAAAGCCTGCTCCTGGGATGGATGACCATAGCGTTGTACCTGCTGAAGCTGCCCGACAGGCTGGCGTTGCTGCGGCGGCTTCCCGCCGCCGTGGCCGTTGCCCGGCGCATGGGGCACCCGTTCACCTACAACTGCTTCCGGTCGCTGTGCACCTATGTGTCGGTGCTTCGCGAGCGTGAACTCTCGCGGGTGGCGATCATCGGCGACGGCTGGGGTTACCTGGCGGGGCTGATCCGCCACTTCGAGCCCCGGGCGGCCGTCTTCCTGATCGATCTGGGAAAGACCCTGACATTTCAGGTCTCCCTGCTGGGCAAGGCGTTTCCCGAGGCGGAGCTGCACCTGGTAGACGAAGGGGGGCTGAACCCCGCAGAAGTGGGCGAGGGCGCGTTTGTCTTCTGCCCGGCGGAGTCCGTCCGGGAGATGGAGGCCATGCGTTTTGACCTGTTCATCAACGTGGCCTCGATGCAGGAGATGACCATGCCGGTCATCGAGGAGTACTTCCGTTTCATGCGCGGGACACTCCGCTCGGGGGGGCTGTTCTACTGCTGCAACAGGAAGGAGAAGGTGCTGCCCTGCGGATCGGTGATCCGGTTCCACGCGTACCCGTGGGACGCAGCGGACATCGTGCTGATCGACGGCCCCTGCCCGTGGCACACGTTCTTTTTGGAGAGCTGCCGGGCGGCCAGGGGGCCGGTACTGTTCGGTCGCCGGGTGCCGTACATCAACTGGTTCGACGGGGACCACCTTCACCGGTTGGCCGGTTTGACGTCCCGAAGCAGGTAGGAGAGGGAAGATAATGGACGCATTGAACGAGCGGCGCGCGGCGCTGAAGCACAAGCTGGCGAACCAGGGGCGGATTCTCGCCGGGTGGACATCCCTCGCGCACCCCTCCATCGCCGAAATATTCTCGCGCATGGGCATCGATTTCCTGGGCATCGACCTGGAGCACTCCACCATCGACCAGGAGCAGTCGCAGCGGATCATCGCCGCCTGCCACGCGGGCGGGTGCCTCTGCCTGCCGCGCATTCCCACGCACGACCAGCAGACCATCAAGCGGCTGCTCGACTCCGGGGCGGACGGGATCATCGCCCCGACCGTGGAAACGGCGGAGCAGGCGGCGCAACTGGTGACCTGGATGAAGTATCCGCCCCTGGGGCGGCGCGGCTACGGCATCGCCCGGGCTCAGGGGTACGGCTTCGACTTCGAGGCGTACACCACCCGGTGGAACGATATCTCCACGCTGATCGTCCAGATCGAGTCGGTTCAGGGCGTGGACAACATCGACGCGATCCTCTCGGTGGAGGGCGTGGACGGGGCCATGGTCGGTCCCTACGACCTTTCCGGTTCCCTGGGGGTTTCCGGCCAGATTGACCACCCCAAAGTACGCGAGGCCGGGAAGCGGGTGGCCGAGGCTTGCCGCAGGCTCGGCAAGGCGTGTGGCACGCAGTCCGTGGCTCCCACTGTGGAGTCGGTGAACCGGCATTTCGAGGATGGCTACACCTTCGTGGTCCTGGCCTCGGACATCTTCCTGCTGTGGAAGTGGAGCGCGGAGATGGCCGAACTCGGCAAGGCGGTGCGCTAGGGACATGGCGCTGGGTATCAAGACCGTAATATTCGATTTCGACGGGACCCTGGTCGAGTCGGTGGGGATCAAGGACGACGCCTTCGCCGCGCTGTTCGTCGAATACCCCGGACGGCTGGATGAAATCATGGACTACCATCGGGCCAACAACCACACGATCCGGTATGAGAAGTTCGAGCACATCCACCGGAACATCCTCGGCCTGGAGTATACGGACGAGGACAGGGACCGGCTGAGCCGCCGGTTCTCGGCGCTGGTGTTCGAGCGGATCGTGGCCTGTCCCTGGGTGGCGGGGGCCGGGGATCTGCTTGCCCTGGGTGCGGAGCATCCGTTTTACCTTGTCTCCATGTCCCCGCGGGAGGAACTGCTGTCCATTTTGGAGCATCGGGGAATCCTGGGTTGCTTCAAGGCGGTCTACGCCAGCGAGTGGACCAAGACCGACGCCATCCGCGACATTCTCGCAGCGGAGGGGATCGACCCCCTGGCGGCGGTTTACGTCGGCGACACCCCGGAAGACCAGGCGGCGGCCGAAGCGGCGGGAGTCCAGTTCATTGGCCGGGATTCCGGCAGGCCGCTCAAGGGGCGGGCCTTCAAGGACATGCATGAGGCCGGGGCCGCGCTGGGCCTGTTGCAAGGAGGGGTGTCATGATTCTTTGCCCTGTGTGCGGGGCTCAGGTGCCGGAAGAGGGTGGGAAGCCCTACCCCGGCGCGGGCGATAATGAACTCGGTCTTTCGAGCATCGTCTTCTGCGAGGCCTGCGGCCTCGGGCTGGCCGTGCCGGCTCCGAGCGAGGAGCGGCTCGATGCATACTATGGGTCGTCGGCGTTCTGGGGGGGGCAAAAGGTTATTTCCAGACGCGGCGACATTTCGATGCTGGAGCAGGCCCGTTCCCGATGGAGGTACGTTGATTGCTTTGCCGATTTGCCCTGCGAAAGGTTGCGGGTGCTGGATGTGGGAGCCGGGATCGGCTGCATCGGGTTGGAAGCGGATGATCGGCTTGACCATTATGTGGCGGTGGAACCGGACGCGGGCATGCGTAACGCCCTTGCCGAAGCCTGGGCTGCGTTCGGCAAATCCGCCACGATCGAGACACTGGAGTCGATTGATCAGGCTGAAGGGGCGTTTGATTTGGTCGTCTGCAGCCATGTACTGGAACATGTTGTCGATCCCTGTCGTTTCATGGCGACGATGCGTGGCCATCTGGCCCGGGATGGGGTCTGTTTTATCGAAGTGCCCTACCGGGACGATCTTTTTAAAGAGGATTTGTTTCCTCATCTGCTGTTTTATTCTCCAGAGAGCATGGAGGCGGCAATACTTGAAAGCGGTTTTACCCCTCTGGATATTCGCGTGGTTGGCACTCCCCGCTCCCGTTCGCCGCTGAACCCAAAGGCGGGCCGTTGGGTGTATCGGGCATCGGCTCTGCTGAGGCGCCTGGGCAAGTTGCTGCCCCTTTGGCTTCTGCGGCGGTTGTTCTCGCTGCATTATCAATGGGATGTCGCGGCAAAGGATGGCGTGTGGCTGAGAGTCCTCATGAAAAGGCGGTGACGGCATGCTGACGATACGGGAGATTCGCGACGAGTTGGCCTATGTATTCGAGGCGATTCTTATGTGGTGGCCGGGCAGAACGGGTCGGGCGTTGCGCCGGTGGTTGCTTCGGAAAAAACTGATGTACGTCGGGGAAGGAGTCCGCATCGGGGAAGGCTGCCAGCTCTCCGGCGACGTTGAACTCGGGGAAAACGTCTCCATTGGCCGGGGGGGCGTTCTGGTGGCCAACCAGGGCCTGCCTTTCGGGCGGATCCGGCTGGGCGACCACGCGGCGACCAACCATGGGGTATTTATCAGCGCCGGCAACGGCGGGGACATCACCGTCGGCAGTTACACGATTTTCGGTCCCGGCGTGATCCTGCGCTCAGGGGACCACTGCTTCGACGATCCGGACACCCCCATCCGGCACCAGGGTCACACCCATGGCGACATCATCATCGGCGACGACGTCTGGCTGGGGGCGCGGGTCTTTGTCGGCAAGGGCGTGACCATCGGCCGCGGGGCCGTGGTCGGCGCCGGTGCCGTTGTCGTGAAGGATATTCCCGAATACGGGGTCGCGGTCGGCGTTCCGGCCAAGGTGATCCGGTATCGCGGGCGCAAATAACAAGGAAGTTGTCATGTCGTATCTTGAATCGATGTTTTCCCTGGAGGGCAAGACCGCTGTGGTCTACGGCGGCGGCGGCCATCTGTGCAGCGAGATGTCGCGCGTCCTGGCCCTGGCCGGGGCCTGCGTGGTGGTGGCGGACATGCGCCTGAACAAGGCCGAGGCCGTCAGCGACGAGATCGTGGCCAAGGGAGGCAGGGCGGTGGCTGCCGAGGCCCGGGTGGAGCTGCCCGAGGATCACCGCAGGGTGCTGCGGCTGGCGCTCGACGCCTTCGGGGACGTGGACATCCTGATCAACGGCGGCGGCCACAACGCGCCCACGCCGTTCCTGGAGATTCCCCTGGAGGAGTGGCGGGCGATCCTGGATTCGCACGTCACCGGCACCATGCTGGCCTGCCAGGTGTTCGGCGAATACATGGTCGGCCGGGGCAAGGGCTCGATCATCAATCTTTCCTCGGCCTCGGCCGGGCCGCCGCTGTCCAAGGCCTTCACCTATTCCGTGGCCAAGGCGGGCATCCTGAACCTGACCAAGAACCTGGGCCGCGAATGGGGGCCGAGCAACGTGCGGGTCAATGCCCTGCGTCCGGGATTCTTCCCCACCGAGTGGAGCCAGAAGCATTTCATCGACGCCGCCCGCGAGAAATCGATCCTCGGACACACGCCCATGGCCCGCTACGGCACGCCGGACGAGTTGTCCGGTGCCGTCATCTGGCTGGCGTCCGACGCCTCGGCCTTTGTCACAGGGGCGGAAATCGCCATTGACGGCGGGTTCTCCTGCATGACCATCTAGGAGGGACTGTGTCCGGATTCAGGGATTGGCTGGGCAGCCGGTTCTGCCAATGGAGCGACTACGCGATTCCCCGGCAGGCGGGCCGTCTGAGTACGGCCCTCCATCGGCTGTTGTTCAGGCGGTTCACCCATGGGAGCAACCTGACGGTGTGGGGCTGGACGCAGGTCCGCCTCTACTGGGACGGCGAGATCACCCTGGGGAACGACTGCCGGATCATCAGCAGCGCGTCACGATCGAATATGAGCGTGTATTGCCATACCCGGCTCGCCTCGTTCGGCAGGCTGCCATCGGCGACAACGTCATGATCGCGCCGAACGTCATCCTGGTGGACAGCGACTTTCACGCCCTGTGGCCGCCCGAGGCCCGCTGGAAACAATGCCCCGAGGACAGGGACCGTCCGGTGGTCGTGGGCAGCGACGTGTGGATCGGCGCCGGGGCGATGATACTCAAGGGAGTGACCATCGGGAACGGGGCCGTGGTCGGCGCGGGCGGCGTGGTGACCCGGGACGTGCCGGAGAACACGCTGGTGGCGGGCAACCCGGCCAGGATCGTGAAGCGGCTGGACGGCGCAAACGACAACCTCCCGAAAGGAGGCAAAGGTGAATAATGATCTGAAAGTGGCCGTCATCACCGGAGGCGGCAAGGGCATGGGCGCGGACATCGCCCGGGTGTTCCACGAGGCCGGATACGGCGTGGTGGTCGGGTCCAGGTCCGATTCCGGACTGGCCGGAGAACTCGGGGCGAATGCCCGGTTCGTACAGGCCGATGTCCGGAGCCTGGACGATCACCGGAAGCTCGTAGCCGCCGCCGGTGACATGGGCGTGTTCAGCGCCTACGTGAACAACGCGGGCTTTTCCAGGTGGCAGCCGCTTCAGGGCGTGGACGAAGATTTCTGGGACGCGATGATCGACACCAACCTGAAGGGCGTCTACTGGGGCTGCAAGGCTGCGGCCGAGGGATTTGTCGGCGGCGGCGTCGTCGTCAATGTTTCCAGCCTGGCCGGGAAACGGGGCAGCGCCAACAACTCCGTGTATTGCGCCTCGAAGTTCGGGGTCAACGGGATCACCCAGGCCCTGGCCAAGGAACTGGGGCCGCGCGGCATCCGCGTCAACGCCGTCTGCCCGGTCTACGTCAAGACCGAAGGCGTGCTCGACGCGCTGCTGGACGCGCGGTCGCCCACGGGCGGCCGACCGGTCGAGTCGTATTTCGAGGATTTCATCCGGGGCAACTCCGCCCTCGGCCGACTGCCCGAAGGTCGGGAGATCGGCGAATTGTGTCTGTTCCTGGCCTCTCAACGCGCGTCCGCCATCACCGGGCAGTGCATCAACATCGATTGCGGCGTGATGCCGCAGTAGTGGCGCAACAATGAAGAAAGACAAAGTGGTAGCGATCATTCCGGCCCGCATGGGCGCGTCCCGTTTTCCCGGCAAGCCGCTGGCCAAGATTTTGGGCTTGCCGATGATCGAACACGTTCGCAGACGTGTCGAGCTTTCCGAGGCCGTTGACGAGGTCTACGTCGCCACCTGCGACCAGGAGATTTACGATGTGGTCGCCGCCCACGGCGGCAAGCCGGTCATGACCCGCGCCGACCACGAGCGGTGCACGGACCGCGTGGAGGAAGCCGCCCACGGGATCGATCTGGATATCGCGGTGGTGGTGCAGGGGGACGAGCCGCTGTTCGAGCCGCACATCCTCGAGGACCTGGTCGCGCCCCTGATCGCCGATCCGTCCATTCCCTGCTCCAACCTGATCTCGGTCATCCGGGACGAGAAGGACCTCCTGGATGAGGATATCGTCAAGACGGTGCTGGACGAGGCCGGGTTCGTCATGTGCTACTCCCGGGCGCCGCTGCCGTTCCTGCGCGTCCGGCAGGGATGCCCCATGTACCGCCAGACGGGCGTGTCCGCCTTCCGCAAATCGTTTCTGCACACCTACTCGGCGCTGCCGCCCACCGCATTGGAGATAGCCGAGTCGGTCGATTTCCTGCGCATCGTCGGCCACCGCCACCCGGTGAAGGCGGTGGTCTACGACGCCACCACCCAGGGGGTGGACCGGCCCAAGGACGTGGCGCTGGTGGAGGCCGCTTTGGAAAAGGACCCGGTGCAGAGTGAACTTTTCAAGAGGATATCCCAGTCATGAACCATTTGATATTGCAAGCTCTTTCAACCTTTTCCGAATACGGAAGCGAGCCCCTGGACCTGCTGCGCGACAGCGGCCTGGAATGCGTGTTCAACACCACCGGCAGGCGGGCCAAGCGGGAAGAGCTGATGGAGTGGGGCGCACGGTGCACCGGCGTCATTGCCGGGGTGGAACCCTACGACGCCGAGGTGATGGACGCCATGCCCAACCTGCGCTGCATCAGCCGCTGCGGCGTGGGCGTGGACAGCATCGACCTGGACGCGGCCCGGGAGCGGGGCATCGTGGTCCGCAACACCCCGGCGGTCGTGGTCCGCCCGGTCGTGGAACTTACCGTGGGCATGATCTTCGACCTCATGCGGCGGCTTTCGCTGCACACGGGCAGGCTGCGCGCCCGCCGGTGGGAGAAGGTCGGCGGGAACCTGCTGATGGGCAAGACCGTGGGCATCCTGGGCATGGGCATGATCGGCCGCGCCGTGGCCGACATGCTGACCCGACTCGACGCCAGGGTCATCGGGTACGACGTCTCCCCCGATACGGCCTGGGCCGAACGGGCCGGGGTGGCCATGCTTTCCGAGACCGAGGTCCTGGGCCGGGCGGACATTCTCTGCCTGCATATGTCGATCCTGGCCGACAATCCGTTCCTGCTCGACGCCGCGAAGATCGCGGCCATGAAGGACGGGGCCTGGGTCGTCAACACCTCCCGCGGCTCGCTGATCGACGACGTGGCGTTGGCTGCGGCCATCGATGCGGGCAAGCTCTCCGGGGCCGCCCTGGACGTCTTTCCCCAGGAGCCCTATGCCGGGCCGCTGTGCGATCTGGAAAATGTGGTCCTCACGCCCCATGTGGCGACCTTGACCCGCGAGTCGCGCCTCCAGATGGAGACGGAAGCCGTGGCGAACCTGCTTGAGGAATTGAACCTGTAAGGGGCTGATCATGTGCGGCATCTGCGGCATACTAGCCCCCGGCGGGCAGTGCGATCCGGTCGTTGTCGGGCGCATGATCGACACCCTGCGGCACCGCGGGCCGGACGACGGCGACGTCTGGACCGACCCGGACGCGGGCGTCGGGTTCGGCCACCGGCGGCTGTCCATCCTCGATCTTTCGCCGCTGGGGCGGCAGCCCATGCGCTCGGCCTGCGGACGGTGGGTCATCACCTACAACGGCGAGGTCTACAACCACCTCGACCTGCGCCGTGAGCTGGCGGACTATCCGTTCAAGTCCACCTCGGACACCGAGACCATCCTGGCCGCCGTGGCGCGATGGGGACTGGATGCGGCGGTGTGCCGGTTCATCGGCATGTTCGCTTTCGGGCTGTGGGACAGGGACGAACGGACCCTGTACCTGGTTCGGGATCGGGTCGGCATCAAGCCGCTGTACCACGGCGTCAGCCGGGGCGCGGTCCTGTTCGGCTCCGAGCTGAAGGCGCTGCGCGCGTATCCCGGATTCGACAACCCCGTCAGCCGCGACGCCCTGGCCCTGTATTTCCGCCACAGCTGCGTCCCCGGCACTCATTGTATCTACAAGGGCATCCGCAAGCTGGCCCCGGGGAGCATCGCCGTGTACCGGCCGGGCGCGGCCGAACCCGAAATCCGCACCTACTGGTCCGCGCGCGAGGCCTGGCTGCGGGGCATGGCCGCGCCGTACCGGGGCGCCCTGGACGAGGCCGCCGACGAACTGGACGCGCTGCTGGGCGATGCCGTGGAGAAGCGCATGCTTTCGGACGTGCCGCTGGGCGCGTTCCTGTCCGGCGGCATCGATTCCTCCACCGTGGTCGCGCTGATGCAGGCCCGGTCCTCGCGGCCGGTCAAGACCTTCGCCATCGGGTTCGAGGAGGACGCCTTCAACGAGGCGAACCACGCCCGGGCCGTGGCCGCTCACCTGGGCACGGACCACACCGAGCTGATCCTGCGGCCGAAGGATCTCCTGGACGTCGTTCCGCTGATCCCGAAGTACTGGGACGAGCCGTTCGCCGACGCCTCGCAGATTCCGACCTACTGCGTCAGCCGGTTGGCCCGGGAGCAGGTCACGGTCAGCCTGTCCGGCGACGGCGGCGACGAACTGTTCGCGGGCTACCCCCGGTATTTCCAGATGGACAAGTGGTCCCTGGTGACCCGGGTGCCGTATCCGATCCGCGCCCTGGCGTCCAGGACGCTGCTGCACCTCCCCGCGTCTTTTTTCGAGCAGTTCGGTTCCTGGGGGCCGCGGCTGCGGTGGCGGGTGGACGCCCTTTCCATGAAGGGTTTTTGCGAATTCTATCGCAGCATCTGCTCCCACATCAAGCACCCCCTGGAGTTCGTGCCCGGGGCGTCGGAACCCCTGACCGAACTGATGGACCCGGCCAACTGCGTGGGGGAGGACCGGTTTCGCCAGATGACCTTGTGGGACGTACTCGGGTACCTGCCCGACGACATCCTGACCAAGGTGGATCGGGCGAGCATGGCCGTGGCCCTGGAGGCGCGGGTGCCCATCCTCGACCACCGCGTGGTCGAATTCGCCGCCGCCCTGCCCACGGAGATGAAGGTTCGGGGCGGGCGGGGCAAGGAAGTGCTGCGCCGGGTGCTTCGCCGCTACGTGCCCGACCGGCTGGTGGACCGCCCCAAGGCCGGGTTCGGCGTGCCCATCCAGGACTGGCTGGGCAACGAACTGCGCGACTGGGCCGAGTCGCTGATCGCCCCGGACATCCTCCGGCGGCAGGGGTTCCTGAATCAGGCCATGGTCGATGCGATGTGGCGTCGGTACCTGTCCGGGGAGAAGTATTGGAGTTTTCACCTCTGGGACATCCTGATGTTCCAGCTCTGGCTCGGGGGGCAGGAACGATGAGCCGGTCACTCCTGTGGCAGGTCCTGGCCGGGAGCGGCCCGTGCATCGACCGGGTCCGGCTGATCGAGCGGGGGCTGGCCTCGGGCTGGTTGATTCCGGCCATGCGCTATGGCCGTCTGCGCTTCAGCCCGGCCATCCTGGAGGACGCCCTGCGCTCCTCCCGGGACGTGGATGAGGCCGGAAGACTCTTTTCGCTGGGCATGTCGTTTCTCGGCGTGCGGGGCACCTGCAAGACCACGGGCGACGCCCGCACCGGTCTGGCCGACGAGGTGGCGTTGCACCGCGCCGGGGAGTTCGACGCTCCCGGGTTCCTGGAGGTTGGGGCATCGGATGGCAGCGCCTCCGCCGGGCTGCTGGAGGTGGGCCGTTTCTCCCGATTCATCCTGACCGACCGCCACAATTGCTTTTATGCCCGGTCCATCCCGGGAGGCTCGCTGTTCCTGGATGCCGAGGCCCGGCTCCTGGGGATCAAATGGCTCTGCTTCAACCTGGCGTTGCCCGCGGGGCGAGCCATGAACACCGACGGCTGGCGGCGCATCGGGACCTTGAACCCCGCCGTGGCTTCCCGGTTCGGCGTCCGCGCCATCGAGCGGTTCGACATGTTCCGCGACGTCCTGGACGCTCCCGTGGAGCTGATCCGATGCTCCAACATCCTGAACGCCTGCTATTTTTCCGACGCCGAGATACTGGCCGCAGTGGGCAACCTGATGCGCAGCCTGGTTCCCGGTGGCTATCTCGTCATTTCGCACAACAATGAGAAATACGCCGGGGGCGAGGCCGTGCTTTCGCTGCAAAAGACGGAGGCGGGCTACGCCGCGGCCGACGAACTGAACGGCCACGAACTGCTGCCGCTGCTGGCTCCGGGGGGCGGGGCATGAGGATATTCTTCCTGTCGCGGTCGCTGGAGCGGGGCGGGGCCGAGCGCCAGTTGGTGGCCACGGCCAACGGGCTGGCGCGGCGCGGCCACGACGTGCGCATCGGCCTGTTCTACTCGGGCGGTTCCCTTGAGCGGGACGTGGACGGCCCTCAACTCGTCCAACTCGGCAAGCGGGGACGCTGGGATGTCCTGCGTTTTTGCAGCACGCTGGTCCGTGAGGTCCGCACTTTCGCTCCTGACGCGATGTACTCGTTTATGGGCACGGCCAACGTTCTTGCCGCCGTCCTGAAGCTGCTCTGGCGGGGCGCACGGGTGGTCTGGGCGGTCCGGTCCTCGGACGTGGACTACTCCGGCCTCGGCTGGGTGGCGGCCCTCAACGGCCGGGCCGAGGCCCGGCTCGCCCGCTTCGCCGATCTGATCATCGCCAATTCCGGGGCCGGGAAGGCCCACGCCGTGGCCAGCGGCATGCCCGCAAGCCGGTTTTTGGTCATCCCCAACGGCATCGACACCGACCGCTTCGCGCCGGACCGGGAGTCCGGGACCGCGCTACGCCGCGAGTGGCTGCCCTCGGGGTGCGACGTCCTCGTCGGCCTCGCGGCCCGGCTGGACCCGATGAAGGACCACGCGACCTTTCTGCGTGCCGCGCGGCTGGCGTCGGACAGGGACCCCGGCCTGGGGTTCGTCTGCGTGGGCGGCGGCGAGGGAGCGTATGCGAACGAAATCCGTGCGTTGGCCGCCGAGCTGGACCTGGCCTTCCGTTTGACATGGGCCGGGGAGCTCGACTACATGGAGCCGGTCTACAACGCGCTGGATATCTGCTGCCTCTCCTCGATCACCGAGGGGTTCCCCAACGTGGTGGGCGAGGCCATGAGCTGCGGCGTGCCTTGTGTGGTCACGGATGCGGGCGACGCCGCCGCCATCGTGGGCGAGGCGGGAATAGTGGTCCCGCGCAGGGACCCCGCGCGTCTGGCCGAAGGGTTGCTGCGCATGGCGGCCCTGGTGCGCGGCGGGCAGGCGTCGGACACTCGGACCCGGATCGTGCAGTCGTATTCCCTGGAACAAATGGTCGTCAGGACCGAGAACGCCCTGAAGGAGGGAAGCGCATGCGAGCGCGTCTGAAAACGCCGCTCTGCTGGGGACTCGGGTTCCTGTTTTCCTGCCTCTTCATCTGGGGCGTCTCCGCCGTGTTCCTGAACGGCATCACGCCCAAGACCTGGGACGAGGCCGTGGGCCGCTACGTCAACACGCCGGGGGCGGTCATCCGGCACCGCAGCGAAGGCTGGGCCGATCTGCGCGTGGCCCGGCACGGCCTGACCCCGGAAGGGGACCGCATCTTCTTTTCCCCCGTTCCGAAGTTTCTCCTGTGGGGCGACTCCTACGCCGAGGGCATCCAGGTGGGCGCGCAGTCCCGGGCCGTCAACGTCTACAACGCCCGGGCTCTCGAAGGCATGCCTCGGGGCGTGGCCGTGGCCGACAGCGGCCTGGCCGTGGCCGACTACTATTTCTATCTGCCCCGCTACGAGAAGCTGACCGAAAACGTGCGCGCCCACGTCATCCTGCTGGCCGGGATGCGCGCCGTGATGCCGAGCCAGCAGCTCGACTGCCACAGCCGGTTCCTGCCCGATCCCTGGAGGTTCGAGGCGTCCGAGTGCGAGCCTTCCGAGGCGGCGCTTCGCTACGGGGAGGCGATCAGCCGCCGCCGCCTGGACTTCCTGCATGCCGTCTACCGCTCCGCGGCCGACTACCGGCTGCGTTTCTGCGTGGGCAACCTGAGCCAGGACCGGCCGGTGGTGGAGCGGGCAACGCCCGGACCGACATCCGGCGAACTGCGCGAGGCGTGGACCTTCCTGCTGGGCGAATTCAAGAAACTGACCGGGGCGCGGATCATATTTTTCTACACCCCGCTGCGCCCCGCCCTGCGCGGGGGGAGCATCCTCTTCGAGGCCCCGGAGGAGCAGGCGCACAAGGCGCTGTTCGCCGAGCTGTGCGCCCGGTCGGGCGTCGGCTTCGTGGACCTGGCCCCGGCGTTCCTCGGCCTGTATGAGCGCGAGGGGCGGCTGGCCATGGGCTTCTTCAACACCCCGCAGGGCAGCGGGCACCTGAACGCCGCAGGGCAGGCGATCATCGCCGACGGGCTCTATCGGGCGTTCTCGGGGGGGGCGAAGTGATTTTTTACTCGCCGGAATTCCTCATCTTCTTCTGCTGCCTGCTGCTGGGCCTGGGCGTGCTGCGCAGCAACGGGCCGCGCAAGGCCCTGCTGCTGGCGGCCAGCTACTATTTCTACGCCTACTGGGACTGGCGTTTCCTCGGGCTGATCATGGTCTCCACGGCCGTGGACTTCTTCATCGGCAAGGCCCTGGGCCGCACCGACGACCCGGCCCGGCGCAAGGGGCTGCTGGGGGTCTCGCTGGCGGTCAACCTCGGGCTGCTCGGCTTCTTCAAGTACTACAATTTCTTCATCGACTCCCTGCGCCCGATCATCGAGGGCCTGGGCTGGAACGCGGTCACCCTCGACATCCTGCTGCCCGTGGGCATCTCGTTCTACACCTTCCAGACGCTCAGCTACACCATCGACGTCTACCGCAGGGAGCTTGAGCCGCAGGAAAACCCGGTGGACTTCGCCCTGTTCGTGGCCTTCTTCCCGCAGCTGGTGGCCGGTCCCATCGTCCGCGCCGCGCATTTCCTGCCCCAGCTCACCGGGTACAAGCCGCTGACCCGGGCCAATTTCTACATGGGCTTCCAGATCTTCATCTACGGCATGTTCAAGAAGGTCTTCATAGCGGACCGGCTGGCCATATTCTCGGACCACGTCTTCGCCAACGCGGGGGCCTACGACGCCGCGACCACCTGGATGGCGGCCGCTGCCTTCCACACCCAGGTCTATTTCGACTTTTCCGGGTATTCGGACATGGCCATCGGCGCGGCCTGCGTCCTGGGATACGACCTGGGCACCAACTTCAACTTTCCGTTCTTCGCGAGGAGCATCAACGAGTTCTGGTCGCGCTGGCACCTCTCGCTGTCGACCTGGGTGCGCGACTACATCTATTTCCCCCTGGGCGGCAGCCGCAAGGGCCGCATCCGGGGCTACGTCAACTCGTTCCTGGCCATGGTTCTGTGCGGCCTGTGGCACGGCGCGACCTGGAACTGCGTGATCTGGGGCGGCATGCACGGCCTGGGCACCGTGGCCAACTCGGCCTGGCGGCACCTGGGGCTGGGCGGCGGCGCGTCGCGGATCGCCAAGTTCGCGTCGTGGGCCGCGACCCTGGCCTTCGTGGCGGGGGTGACCGTGTTCCTGCGCTCGCAGAACCTGCATCAGGCCGGGCTGATGTTCCGGCAGATGTTCGTGCCCGAGCCCGGGCTGACCTGGCTCAACCCCTTCGTACTCTTCGTCTGGGCGGCCATGATCCCGGTCTACTGGCTGGAGGCGACCGGGCGCTGGAAGCGGATCTTCGTGCCGGAGCGGGCGCGCTGGTTTTCGCCCGCGCTCCTCTTTTGCCTGATCTGGCTGGTGGTCGTTTTCTACCCGACCGGGTTCCAGCCGTTCTTCTACTTCCAATTCTAGCGGGGCCGACATGCGCATCACCCTTTGCATATCCTCGCTGGGACAGGGCGGAGCGGAGCGGATAGCCTGCATCATGGCCAACCACTGGTTGCGCAGGGGCGACGCGGTGTCCATCGTCACCCTGGCCGATGCGAAGGCCGTCCCCGCTTACCCCCTGGACTCCGGGGTGGCGGTGCGCAATCTCGGGCTGGCCGGAAAGACGGTCGGCGCGGGCAAGCTGCTGGTCAACCTCCGGCGGCTCATGGCCCTGCGCCGGGAATTGCGCCGATCAAGACCGGACGTGGTCATCGGGTTCATGGACACCACCAGCGTTCTGGCCCTGCTGGCGGCTGCGGGCGCCGGCGTTCCGGTCATCGCCTTCGAGCACTGCCATCCCGTGCAGTTCCCCCTGGGCCGGGGCTGGCGGTCCCTGCGCAGGCTGCTCTATCCCCGGGCCGCGGCCGTGGTGGTCCTGGGCGAGGAAATCCGGCGGTGGTTCGAGGCCAACGTCGGGCCTCGGCGGCTGCTGGTCATCCAGAATCCCGTGCCGGTGGCCGGGACTTGCGGGGGGAACCCGACGCGCTCGGGCCGCGTCGTCCTGGGCGTTGGCAGGCTGGCCGAGGAGAAGCGGTTCCATCTGCTGCTGGAGGCGTTCGCCCGCGTGGCGGACAGCCACCCGGAGTGGCGGCTCGAAATCTGCGGCGAAGGCCCGGAACGCGCGGACATAGAGCGGCGCATCGGCGAGCTGGGACTGGAGGACCGCGTGGTGCTGCACGGCTGGGTCGCGGATGTGACCGGCCCCATGCTGGACGCGGACATCTTTGCCTTGTCGTCGCGCTCCGAGGCCTTTCCCGCCGCGCTCTGCGAGGCCATGGCCTGCGGACTGCCCGCCGTGTCCTTCGACTGCCCGAGCGGCCCCGCCGAGATCATTCGCCACGGCGTGGACGGGCTGCTGGCGCCGACCGGCGACGTCGCCGCCCTGGCCGACGGGCTGGACCGGCTCATGGGCGATCCCGGGCGGCGCGAGGCCATGGGCCGGGCCGCCGCCGAGGGCATCCGGCGTTTCTCGCCCGAGATCATCATGGCCCGCTGGGACGACCTTTTCCGCGAGGTGGTGAAGTAGGATGCGCATCGTGCTGTTCAACACCTCCATGGCCCACCGGGGCGGCATCGAGCGGGCCGCGTCGGTCCTGACGGCCGGGCTGGCGCACCGGGGGCACGAGGTGCACCTGGCGACCATGGACCCGGAGGGCGCGCCTGCCGCCTTTCCGCCGGACCCGTGCGTGCGGGTGCACCTGCTGGACATGAATCATCCCTCGGCCAACAAGCTTGGCGCGGTCCTGCGCATGGCCCGGACCGTGTTCGCCATCCGGCGGGCCGTGCGGCGCATCCGGCCGGACGTGGTGATCAGCTTCCAGGGCCAGCTGACCACCCTGACGGCCATCGCCTGCAAGGGGATCGTGCCGGTCATCGGGGCGGAGCGCGTCCACCCGGCGACTTACGACATCGGCAGGGGATGGCGTCAGTTGAGGAAATGGGTGTATCCGTGGCTTGCCGCCCTGGTGCTTCAGGCCCGGTCCGGGACCGAGTGGTGCGCCGGGAGGTTCGCGATGGAGGCGGTGACCATCCCCAACCCGGTGCTGCCGGGGGCGCGGAGGGAGACGGACCGGGGGGAGTGCAGGACCGTGGTCGCGGCCGGGCACCTGATTCCCCGCAAGGGGTTCGACCTGCTGCTGGAGGCCTTCATCGGACTTGCGGCGCGCTTCCCCTTGTGGGACGTGGTCATATATGGCGAGGGGGAGATGCGCCAGCGCCTCGAATCCCGGATCGCCGAGTGCGGCCTGGAGGGCCGGGTGCGTCTGCCCGGCAGCACGCCGGAGCTGGTGCCGGAGCTGGCCCGGGGCGATATTTTCGTGCTGCCTTCGCTGGCGGAGGGATTTCCCAATGTACTCGGCGAGGCCATGGCCTGCGGTGTGCCCGCCGTGGCTTTCGACTGCCCGAGCGGTCCGGCGGACATCATCCGCCACGGCGTGGACGGCTTTCTCGTGCCCGTGGGCGACGTGGCCGCGCTGGCCGACCGGCTGGCCGAGCTGATGGGGGACGACGCCCTGCGTGCCCGTTTCGCGGAGCGAGCCCGGGAAGTGAGTGAGCGGTTTTCCCTGGATGGAGTGCTGGATCAATGGGAAGCGCTCATGCGGCGGACCGTGGCGTGAATTCCGCCTGAAACAGGGGGAGAGGATATGCAAAAGACCAGTGTTTTCAGTCGTTTTTTGTCCATGTCGAAATGGATGGCGTTCGCTCTTGTCAAGAATGCGCCCGGACCTTTCGGCATCTGGCTGCGGAGCCTGGTCTACCCCAGGTACATGCGGTCTTCGGGCCGTTTTCGTATGGATGAGCGCGTGGACTTGATCGGCATCGGGAATCTCTCCCTGGGCGAGGGGGCCTGGATCGAGTCCGGCTGCACCCTGCAATGCCCCGACGCGCCCCTGACCATCGGCAAGGGGTGCTTCATGAACAAGAACGTCCGAATCACGTCCGGGCCGGGCGGCGAATGCTCGCTGGGCGACAACGTCACCATCGGCCCGAACGTGGTCATCGAGACGGCCACGCACAACCATGACCGGACCGACATGCCCATCAACGCCCAGGGCGTCTCGTTCAAATCCATCTCGATCGGGGATGACGTCTGGATCGGGGCCAACGCGGTGGTGACCCAAGGGGTCTCCGTGGGGCGGGGCGGCATCGTCGGCGCGGGCGCGGTGGTCACCCGGGACGTGGACCCGTATACCGTGGTCGCCGGAGTGCCCGCCCGCAAGATTCGGGACAGGAAGTAGCCGCTCCTACCGCAGCACCTGCTCGCGGAAGTCGGGGTTTTTCGCCAGCTCTTCGGCCAGAAAATCGCCGATTTTCAGCGTCCCGGCCGGAGTGTTGTGCATGAAATCGTAGAAATCCCCGTCCGTCAGGGCCAGGTCGTCGGCCAGATCGACGCACAGCGTCCCGGTCTCCCGGCAGACCCGGCGCACGACGTTGTTGTACATCTCCAGGATGTGGTAGCGGTCCACGCCGTTGAAGAGGTGGCCGTGGAACTCGAAGGCGTCTTCGATGCCGGTGACGCGGCCGCCGTCGCGGCGGAACATCCGCGTCTGCTGCGTGACGAACACGGGCAGCGCGCCGAGGGCGCGGGTTTTTTCGATCAGGGCGCGGACGCGGCCCGAGTAGGCGGCCAGCCGGTCGCGGAAGACCTCGTCGTACACGGCGGGAGACGCCAGGGGTTGGTCGGTCCAGCGCTGCGCGGCGAAATCGACGCGGCCGTGGCCGATGTCGTATTTGCGCGCCAGCAGCGCGCCCCGCAGGATGCGGTAGATGCGGTAGGAAATGCTCTTTTCGACCACGAGCCCGCGCCAGCCGCGGTCGGCCTCGTAGGGCGGGGTCTCGGCGAAAATGTCGTTGATGCCGGTGTAGTAGAGGATGCAGCGCGGGGCGAAGCCGGGAATGCGCGGAAACCACCACTCGAAATTCTTGAGATGGCCGTGGGTGGAGTGGCCGTCGATGCCCGCGTTGACCACGCAGGCGGGGTATCCCTTGTCGCCGAGCGCCTTGGCGAGATCGTCCTGCCAGGTCTCGCCGTCGGCGATGTAGGCCTGGTCGGTGGTGCTGCCGCCCACGGTCAGGATGTCGATCCTGTCCGGCGAGGGATAGGCGCCCCGCAGGCCGTACCGGTCGCGGGTGTACAGGATCGTATCTGGACCTGGGTAGAGCCCCTTGAGCGCGTATTCCCGGTCGATGTGCGTGGGCACGTGCAGCTTGCGGAAGGGGTCCTCCCTGATCCAGCCGCCGAAGGCCAGCTCCAGGCAAACCAGCCCCGCCGCCAGCAGCAGGAGGTTCCAGGCGAGGATATGGATGAATCGTTTCATTGGGATCGGCCGTCCTGCGCCTTCCTATCCCATTTGCGCAGGGGCAACAAGACCGGGACTACAGTCCCGGAGCCCAGGCCCCGGCCGCGTCGAAATCGCTTTTCAGCCGGTAATCCCCGGCCGCCTGCGTCAACTGTCGGCGATATTCAGGCCAGTTCCCGGGCGTCAGCCGGTGCCGCCCGGCGGCCATGTATCCCAGCATGGCGCTGTTCATGGCCGCTCTGTAATGGGTCTCGTCCGAATAGTTGGCCAGGTTGCCGGTGAAGTCGAAGCAGGTGTCGAAACCGAAAATGCGGGCATTGGGCGTTTGGGAAATGGCTTCTATGACGTGTTCGTAGAAATCCATGATGTGTTCGAAGTCGGCCTTGGACATGGCTGCGAAATAATAGAGAGAGTACGGCGGGAAGAAGCACAGGAACTGCGTGTCCGGATGAGCCTTGATGAGCCGCAGGAGTTGCTCGTCGAAGGCGGGAAACCCCTGTAAACGCCCAACTCCGGGGTCCCTGCGTTCCCCGGTCTTCTCCAGCTTCAGGCGGAATCGGGCCATGTTGGCCTCGCTGTTGTAAGATCGGCGGTCCTGGGTCCAGAGGTTGTAGGTGTCCAAGTCGGACACCCAGTTGCTCCCTCTCCCAAGATAGGCCTCGAACACCGCGCGCAGCGTACTGAAATTGAAAAAATATTTGGCCGGGCACCCCCCGTACAGATAGAGAGGGAAAACGCCGACGTCCAGGGCAGGAGCCTGCTCGGAGTAGCTGTTGAAGATTCCGACCAGAGCGTGTTTCACGTCTCCGGTGTCCAGGGCTTTGCCGAGCACGAGGCGGATTTCCTCGGCCGAGCCGCCACTCACAGACAATGGAACGGTTTTCCCCCATCCCAATAAGGACGAAACTTCCGAGGGGCGGAAGTTCTGTGTCATCGAGGTGCCGATGATCACGGAGTCGTACCCCGTGCCTGGTTTCAAGAGTATACGGATCAGGCCGGGAGCCTGGAAGCGGTGGTTGGTTGAGTATCGGACCGGAGATTGGAACTGGTCGTGAAAGACTTGGTACGGGTCGAATACGGCATTGACCGCTGCCACGCCGCCCAGCATCAGCGTGGCCAGAAGCGCGATGTTGCGGATGTGTCTGGAATAGATTCGCATCGTCCGCCGCCTAGAACTGGAAATAGAGGAATTGGGTTATCTTCGTCAGCGAGAGGAAGCCTGCGGCGAAGGAGGCCGCCGCCCAGCCGTCCTTCCAGAGGGACGGAGCGCCCTCGGCCAGGACCCGGTGGGCCGGTTTCAGCCACAGGCAGCCGATGACGCCGAAGAGCAGCAGGTAGACGCCGAAGAACAGGGTTCCGTTGCTCTCGCCCACCTTCCACGCCCCGCAGGAAATGCCCTGGACGTCCAATCCGCCGAGCAGGGTCCGCATCTTTTCGTGCAGGACCACGCCGTTGAGCCCGATCATCCCGCGCAGGACGCCCAGGGCTCGCTCGAAGGAATCCGCCCGGAACAGCACCCAGGCCGCGTTGACGAAAAGGAAGGTCGTCGCCCAGGCCGCCGGGCGCGGCAGCGAGAGCCCCGCCTTCTTCCAGAGCGCATGGACGACCATGCCCAGCCCGTGCAGCGCGCCCCAGGCCACGAAGGTCCAGGCCGCGCCGTGCCACAGTCCGCCCACGAGGAAGACCACGAGCAGGTTGGCCAGGGACCGCGCCGTGCCCCGCCGGTTCCCGCCCAGCGGGACGTAGAGGTAATCGAACAGGAAGCGACCGAGGGTGATGTGCCAACGCCGCCAGAAATCCTGGATGGACAGGGACTTGTAGGGCGAGTCAAAATTGATGGGCAGTCGGATGTTCAGGATCAGCGCCGCCCCCAGGGCCATGTCCATGTATCCGGAAAAGTCGAAATAGAGCTGGAAGGTGTAGCTCAGGCTCGCGATCCAGGCGTCGGCCAGATGCGGCGTGTCGGCGGCGAAGCCCGCGTTGGCCCAGACGGCGAAGGTATCGGCGATGAACGCCTTCTTGGCCAGGCCCACGGAGAAGAGGGCGAGGCCTTCGTAGATGTTGCGGGCGTTCGGCAGCTTGCTTCGCAGGGCCGAGAATTGGGGCATCATCGTCCGGTGATGGACGATGGGACCGGCGATGAGCTGGGGGAAGAAGCTGACGAAGAGCCCGTAGTTGAGCAGGTCGTATTCCCGGACCTCGCGGCGGTAGCTGTCCACCAGGAACGCGATCTGCTGGAAGGTGAAGAAGCTGATGCCGATGGGCAGGAGGATGTCCGGGGAGGCCAGACCGAGCCCGGATGCGGCGTTGATGTTCTCGACCAGGAAATTGGCGTACTTGAAGTAGCCGAGCAGGCCGAGGTTGAAGAGGATGCCTGCGGCCAGCACGGCCCGGGGCGACGGCCCGGCGGCCGAGGACGGGCGTTGCCCCAGGATGGTGCCCAGCAGGAAATTGACGCCGATGGAGGCCAGCAGCAGGGGAAGGTAGGCCGGGTTCCAGTAGCCGTAGAAAAACAGGGACGCGGCCAGCAGCCACGTCCTGCCCGCCGTGGTCAGGCGCCTGCGATTGAGCCAGAAGTAGACTCCGGCCACGCAGGGGAGGAAGAGGAGAATGTAGGCGTAGGAGTTGAAAAGCATCTGTCCCTTTCCTGGCCCTGGTCGGGAGCGCTGCCCCGGACAGCCCTAGGCGTCGCTCAGCAGCTTCTTCGCGATCTCCAGATCGTACAGCGCCAGAGGGTTTCTTCCCGTGCCGCGTTCCTTGTACATCTCGGCGGCCTGGCGGATCGCCTCGAAGGGCACCCACTGGTGCTTCTCCCAGACGATGGGCTCCATGGGATTGAAGAGCCGGAACTCGATGACGCCGTTGTTGTCTCGCACGTACATCCGCACGTCGGGGTGCTGCAGGGAAGGGGTGTAGTAGATTCCGCGCTCGTCCTTCATCGCGCCTCTCCGCTGGCGAAGTCGAAACGGATCGAATCGCCCATGTCGTATGTCTTGATGTTCATGGTCGCAAGCAGGACCGAAAGCGGCCTGCCGAACAGAAATTCGTTCATGGCCGGGTCCATGCCGCCCTTCTCCGATACCAGCTTCCGCAACTCGCGGTCGTAGCGCGCCATCTCGCGCAGCGCGCGGCCCGATTCGGCGTCGCCTTCGCGCGCGCGTTTGGCCGCAGCCTCCACGGCTGCGGGGGCGCACTGGGCGTCGTGCTCCGCGATGAGTTCGAGCAGGGGGTGCCCCGCCGGAAGGATGTCGGCCCGGGTCAGCCGGTCCTTTTCATACATCGCGGCCAGGGGGGCGATGTCCCGGCAGAACAGCGCATCGCACTCGGCCGGGCGGCGTTCATAGATGGTGCAGGTGTGGCCTTCGGCGTCATAGAAGAGGCAGGTCCAGGTGTTGTCCCGTCCCTTGATCTTGAGGATCTCGGTCTCCAGCGTGAGCAACCGCTGGGCGGGCTGATCGAATACCCGCTCGCCGGGGCGCAGGGTGACGATGGCGGCCAGGGGGATGGCACCATCCTCAATCAGGGGCTTGTCCTGCGCGTGCAGGGCCGGGCCGCCCTGGATGCAGCATGCGCCGCACCGCTCGCACCGGGGTTCGTCGTGGCTAGTTCTCTGCAAGTTTGTGTTGCTCCTCAATCCTGATTGGGGTAAGTGTTAAGGCGATTCTCAGCCTGCCGCCAAGGACCGATACTCCGCCCGGGCCGCAAAGGCAACCCCGGGATGGCGGCGGCTTCTTCGGCACGAGGCGGATCGTGTCCTCATTTGCAGGATTGGCAATGCTTTTTGGGCAATTACCGGTTGACATAAATCCGGAGTGTCCATTACATTGGCACCCCTGCATGCCTTGTGAAAAGTGGCGCGAAATCCCCGCCCGAAGGGGACCGCGACTAGGCGGAAGCAAAGGTGTCCGGGGCTCCGGATGATGTCAGAATCTGTTGCTGGCCCGGATTATTATGGTTGATGGCAACATCTTAATCAAACAATGGAGGTTAAGGGAATGGCGAAACACAAAACTCCTATGTTGGATCAGCTGGAAAGCGGCCCGTGGCCCAGCTTCGTATCCGACATCAAACAGGAGGCTGCAAGCCGAGCCAAGAACGAAAAGGGTCTTGACTACCAGGTGGCAGCCGACTGCCCCGAGGACCTGCTCGGCGTTCTGGAAATGTCTTACGAGGACGGCGAAACCCACTGGAAGCACGGCGGCATCGTCGGCGTTTTCGGCTACGGCGGTGGCGTCATCGGCCGGTACTGTGACCAGCCCGAGAAGTTCCCCGGCGTTGCTCACTTCCACACCATGCGCGTGGCCCAGCCCAACGGCAAATGGTACAGCACCGAGCTGCTTCGCGGCCTGATGGACATCTGGGACCTGCGCGGTTCCGGCCTGACCAACATGCACGGCGCCACCGGCGACATCGTCTTTCTCGGCACCAGCACCCCGCAGCTCGAAGAGATCTTCTGGGAACTGACCCACGGTCTGGAAATCGACCTCGGCGGCTCCGGCTCCAACCTGCGTACCCCCGCCACCTGCATGGGCATGTCCCGCTGCGAGTACGCGTGCTACGACACCCAGGAGCTGTGCTACAACCTGACCCAGGAATACCAGGACGAGCTGCACCGCCCGGCGTTCCCCTACAAGTTCAAGTTCAAGTTCGACGGCTGCCCGAACGGCTGCGTGGCCGCCATCGCCCGTTCCGACCTCTCCTTCATCGGTACCTGGAAAGATCCCATCAAGATCAACCAGGAGAAGGTCGCCGCCTACGTCGGTGGCGAGATCGCTCCCAACGCGGGCGCCCACGCGGGCCGCGACTGGGGCAAGTTCGACATCCAGAAGGAAGTCATCGACCTGTGTCCGTCCAAGTGCCTGAGCTACGAAGGCGGCAAGCTGATCATGGACCACAAGGAATGCGTCCGTTGCATGCACTGCATCAACACCATGCCGCAGGCCCTGAAGGTCGGCGACGAGCGCGGCTGCTCCATCCTCTGCGGCGCCAAGGCTCCCATTCTCGACGGTCCCCAGATGGGCTCCCTGCTCGTTCCCTTCATGGAAGTGAACAAGGACGACGACTACCAGTCCATCAAGGACGTCATCGAAAGTGTTTGGGATTGGTGGATGGAAGAGGGCAAGAACCGTGAGCGCATCGGTGAGACCATGAAGCGTCTCGGTTTTGCCGCTCTGGTGGAAGCCGCCGGCGTGCCCATCGACGCCCGGATGGTTCAGGAGCCCCGCCACAACCCCTACATCTTCTGGAAGGCGGAAGATGTTACCGGCGGTTGGGAACGCGACATTCACGAATTCCGTAAACGCCACCAGCGCTAAAGATTGGAGGAAAACGACATGGCTTTCATTTCTTCCGGATACAATCCCTCAAAACCGATGGAAGGTCGGATTTCCGACATCGGTCCCCGTCACTTCGGCGAGTACCTTCCCCCGGTCATCAAGAAGAACTTCGGCAAATGGGACTACCATGAGATCCTGGAGCCGGGCCTGCTGTGCCACACCGCCCTTTCCGGCGACAAGGCCTACACCGTCCGTTGCGGCGGCGCCCGTCTGATGTCCGTCACCCACATCCGTGAGCTGTGCGAAATCGCCGACAAGTACGCCGGTGGATTCCTGCGGTTCACCACCCGTAACAACATCGAGTTCATCCTCGAGACCCTGGACGATGCCAAGGCGCTGAAGAAGTTCCTCAACGACCAGAAGTTCGAGGGCGGCTCCCATCGGTTCCCCGTGGGCGGCACCGGCGCCGGCGTCACCAACATCGTCCATACCCAGGGTTGGATCCACTGCCACACCCCGGCCACGGACGCTTCCGGTACCGTCAAGGCCACCATGGACGTCGTGTTCGACGACTTCCAGAACATGAAGCTGCCCGCTCCGGTGCGCATCTCCATGGCCTGCTGCCTGAACATGTGCGGCGCGGTGCACTGCTCCGACATCGCCATCCTCGGCATCCATCGCAAGCCCCCCATCATCGACCACGAGTACCTGGACAACCTGTGCGAAATCCCCCTGGCCGTGGCTGCCTGCCCGACCGGCGCCGTTCGCCCGTCCAAGGTCGAGATCGATGGCAAGAGCTTCAAGACGGTCGCCATCAAGGAAGACCGCTGCATGTTCTGCGGCAACTGCTACACCATGTGTCCGTCCCTGCCCCTGGCTGACAAGGACGGCGACGGTATCGCCCTGATGGTTGGCGGCAAGATCTCCAACCGCATCACCAAGCCCTCCTTCTCCAAGGTCGTTGTCCCGTTCATTCCGAACGAGCCGCCCCGTTGGCCGACAATGACCAAGGTCATCAAGAAGATCCTCGACACCTACGCCGCCGACGCCAACAAGTACGAGCGTCTGGGCGACTGGGCCAACCGCATCGGTTGGGAGCGCTTCTTCGAGAAATGCGGTCTGGAATTCACCGCTCACCTGATCGATGACTTCCGTGACCCCGCATACTACACTTGGCGCCAGACCACGCAGTTCAAGTGGTAGGATAACAAAATGTCCGGGGTACGGCTTCTCGCCGTACCCCGACTTTTTCAAAATAGTAAGGAGTCCGCTATGCCTATCGATGATAAGGAAGCCGGAAAAGCCGAAATCCTCAAGTTCTGCGAAGAGAAGTCGGGCAGCAAGTCCAAGTTCTACTTCAACGACTTCACCAAGATCTTCCCGGATGCCAAAAGCCGGGAAGTGAAAAAGCTTCTGACCGAACTGGTCCAAGAAGAGAAGATGGTCTTCTGGTCCTCCGGTTCCACCACCATGTACGGCCTTGCCGGTGCCGGCAAGCAGGCCGCGACCGAGGGCGAAAGCTAGGCTCTTGCCGAAATCGGTTTTCAAGGCCTTGTCCATCTCCCGAGGTGGGCAAGGCTTTTCTTGATGGCAGACAGGCGCTCTCGCACCCCCCATGCATACCACCATCCCACGCGGCATCCTGGCCGGGCTTTCCGGCGGAACAGGCAAGACCATAGTCTCCCTGGCGCTGGCCCGCGCCTTTGCTCGGGCCGGCCGCGTCGTCGCCCCGTTCAAGAAGGGGCCGGATTACATCGATGCCAAGTGGCTCGGTCTGGCGGCGGGCCGCGCCTGCTCCAATCTCGACCCCTATTTCCACAGCGAGCGGGTGATCCGTTCGCTCCTGCTGCACAAGTCGCAGGGCGCCGACCTGAGCCTGATCGAGGGCAACCGCGGGCTCTTCGACGGCATGGACGAGCGGGGCGCCTGCTCCACGGCCGAGTTGGCCCGCCAGGTCGCCGCGCCGGTCATCCTTGTCGTCGACTGCACCAAAATGACCCGCACCGTGGCCGCCATCGTCCAGGGGTGCGCGGCATTCGAGCCGGGGCTGAACCTGGCCGGGGTGATCCTCAACCGCACGGCCGGGGAGCGCCACCGCTCGGTGCTGGAGAAATCCATCCTGGCGCATACCGGCGTGCCGGTGCTGGGCATGCTGCCCAAGATCGGGCGCGACCCCATCCCCGAGCGGCACATGGGCCTGGTGTCGGACCAGGAGTTCGGCGGCGCTGCGGACGGCGTGCGCGCGGCGCTCGACTCCCTGGCCGACCTGGCCGACGAATGGCTGGACATGGCGGCCATCGCCCGTGTTTTCGAGAGCGCGCCGGACTTCGGCCCGGACCCGGGTCCGCTTTTTCCCGGCTATCCCGCGCCGAAGAGGGCGCGCATCGGCTACGTCCACGACGCGGCCCTGTGGTTCTACTATCCCGAGAACCTGGAGGCCCTGGAACACGCCGGGGCCGAGCTGGTCCGCCTGTCCATCCTTGACGACGGCCCCTGGCCCGATATCGACGGGCTCTATCTGGGCGGTGGTTTCCCCGAGGTCTTTGCCGGGCGCATCGCCGCGAACAGGGCGATGCTGGACCGCCTCAAGCGGCTGGCGGAGGGCGGCATGCCCATCTATGCCGAGTGCGGCGGATTCATGGTCCTGTGCGACTATCTGGAGATGGACGGCGTCCGCCATGCGATGGCCGGGGTGTTCCCCGTGGGCACGACGTTTTGCCCCCGCCCGCAGGGATTGGGCTACACCGAGGCCACGGCGGTTCTGGAAACGCCGTTCCATCCCTTGGGCGCGTCGGTGCTCGGCCACGAATTTCACTACTCGGTCTGCGTTTCCGGCGACAGTCCGGACCTTGTCTACGCCATGGTCATGAACCGGGGCAACGGCATCGGGGGGGGGCGCGACGGACTGCTTTATGAAAACACGTTTGCGGGGTATAACCACATCCACGCGCTGGCGGCACCCGAGTGGGCACAGCGGTTCGTCGCCGCCGCCGCCCGATAGAACGCCACCCCGCCGGGTGGACAACAAAGAGTCATCCGAATGGAAGCATTGAAGAAATTGTACGGCCGCGCCCTCGACGGCATCGGCGATACGGGATCGTTCAAATCCGACTGGCGATGGGTGCTGCTGTACAGCCTGTGCGTCTATGCGGCCGTCCTGGCCCTGCGCCTGAGTTTCGCAGGCCGCTGGGACCACCCCGAGCTGTGGGTGAACGGCGAGCGGATCATGGCCACCCACGACGCCTATTTCTGGCTGGCCAAGGCCAAGGGGGTGGGGGGAGGGTATGGCGCATACCCTCTGGCGCACATCGCCGCAAATCTCAGTTCGTTTTTCGGCGTTGGTCTTGGAGCCGTGGGCTTTTGGATGCCCGCCTATGTCGGGGCCATGGCCGGGGTGGTCTGCTTTCTCTGGGGATGGCTGCTTGGCGGGCGCAATGCGGGCATTTTCGCGGGGCTGGCCGGGGCGCTGACTCCTGGATTCTTCTACCGTTCCCGCCTCGGATATTACGATACGGACATGTTTACCCTCACGGTGCCGTTGCTGGTGACGTGGATGCTCGCGTATTGGAGTGCGAGGCATCTGCGGCGCGGATGGCTTCCCGTCAGGGAGGAGGTCCATGGCGCGGGTTCCGCATCCCTTTGGCTTCCCTTCGGCTTTGGGATTTGTGCGCGCGTGTTGGGCTCGCCCCACCAGGATATTGTTCAATTCAACCTGCTTTGTTCACTCATGGCGGTCGTAGTCCTTGTCGTGGGCTGCCGTCCAGGCCAACGGATCAAGGCCTTGTATGGTCTGACCGTGTTCTGGCTGGCGGCGTTCCCCGGTTCCTCCTACGGCATGCTTCACCTATGGCCGGTCAATGTCCTTGCGAAAGGCGTGCAGGCCGTGACCCTGCCCACCCTGGAAACCGCGTGCAGCATTGCCTTGGCTGCCGGCCTCGCCGGGGCCTATGGGCTCGCCTCCCGTCGTGACCGGAACGTTCTGGAAAACCGCCGTGTGTTCGGCGTTGTGATGGTCGTCTCCTGCTTCCTCGCTTTGATGATGGTCAGCATCCCGCTTTCCTGGAGTTGGGGCAAGCTGATAGGCTACTTTTCGCCGGGCCTCCCCGTGGAGGAGGGGGTCCAGGAACCGATGGGGCCGACCTATCCTTCCATCGTCCAGAGCATCATCGAGGCGCGGAAGGTTCCGCTCGGTGAAATCCTGAGCCGTGGAAGCTTCTCTGCTTCGGTCGGCTATCTTTCTCTGGCCGCTACCGTGGTTGTTGTGGTCCTGCGTCCCGTTGCGGTATTCATGCTGCCGCTGGTGCTGTTGCACCTGCTCAGCATCCGCCTCGGTGTCCGTTTCACCATGTTCGGTGGAGGGGCGCTGGTGGTATTTCTCGGCGTCGCCATTTACTGGCTGTGCCGGTGGTCGGCTGCGGGTGCTGCCAAGCGCGATATCCTGGCGGGCGCGGTCCAGGTGGTGATGGGCGCCGCCGTTCTGGCTTACTGCTATGTGAGTTATTCCTCTTTGCCGTTGACCCCGGTCATTTCCCGGCAGCATGCCGAAGCGCTCATGGAACTGGGCAAACAGGAGCGCGGGAACGCGGACGTTTGGACATGGTGGGACTGGGGATACGCCACCCAGTATTTTGCCGAGCGCACCACCGTGGTTGACGGTGGCCGACACGCCGGGCGGGACGTGTATCCTGTGGGGTTCGTGTTGAGCTCCGATTCACCGGAGACGGCAAACCACATGGTGGCGTTTTGCGCTCAGTACCCCGCCGGAAACAACACGTTTTTGGCACCCTACCAGGCGTGGGATTCCGTGCCCCGGAGCGAGATTGACAAGACCTTGGGCGAGCAACTCTCCAAGCGCAACTACCCGCCGACCCGCCCCCAGTATCTGGTGGTATCCTGGAAGGACCTGCTCATCGCCCAATGGGTCACCTATTTCGGCAACTGGGACCTACAGACCGGAACCACCAAGCAGGCGTCCGTCGGCGTGTTCCAGCCGGGCCAGCTGGGCATCAATCCCCAGCGGGGGGCGGTCATGAACCGCAAGGGCGGCGGCGGACTGGTCAAGGACATCGTCATGCTCGACCAGGACGGAGCGCATGCCCAACACTATTTCATGAATTCCATGTCGCCGCAGCTGATGCCCAGCCAGCAGCACCTGGTGGTCAACAAGGTTACCGGCGAGAGCGTGCTCATGGACCGGACCGCCTACCGGAGCATGATGGTGCGGCTTCTGGTGGACGACCCGGCCGATCCCGAGATTGCCAGATACTTCAAACTGGTGGTGGACAAGCTGCCGTTTGCGCGTATTTACGAAGTTGTGCAGAACGTCAACTAAAGCGAGAAATACCATGCCGATACCATTCATTGATCTGAAGACCCAGTACGCCCGCGTCGAGGACGCGGTGAAACGGGGAATCAACGGAGTGCTTGATCACGGCGCCTACATCATGGGTCCGGAGATCACCGAACTCGAGAGCCGGTTGTCCAGCTACAGCGGCGTGCGCCACGCCGTGGGCTGCGCCTCGGGCACGGATGCCCTGATCATGGCGCTCATGGCCCTGGGGGTGGGGCCGGGCGACGCCGTGTTCACCACGCCCTTCACCTTCATGGCCACGGCCGAGGCCATAGCCCTGCTCGGGGCCACCCCGGTCTTCGTCGACATCGATCCGATCACCTTCAACATCGACCCGGACGATTTGCGGCGCCGCATCGCCGGGGTCAAGGACCGCCGTCCGGACCTGACCCCCAAGGGTGTCATCGCCGTGGACCTCTTCGGCCAGCCCGCCGACTACGACCGCATCGAGCCCCTGGCCCACAACAACGGGCTCTTCCTCATCGTGGACGCGGCCCAGTCCTTCGGGGCCACCTACAAGGGCAAGCCGGTCTGCTCCCTGGGCGACATCGCCTGCACCTCGTTCTTCCCGGCCAAGCCGCTCGGCTGCTATGGCGACGCCGGCATGGCCTTCACCCACAACGACGAGGTGAAGAAACTCCTGCTCTCCATCCGGGTGCACGGCATGGGCGACGACAAGTACGAGAACGTCCGCCTGGGCATCAACGGTCGGTTGGACTCCATCCAGGCCGCAGTGCTGCTCGCCAAGTTCGAGATATTCCCGGACGAGACGGAGAAGCGCCAGCAGGTGGCGGACCGCTACGGCAAGCTGCTTGCCGACGTGGAGGGCGTGACCCCGCCCGTGGTCGCCGAGGGCAACACCTCGGTCTGGGCGCAGTATTCGATCCTGGCCCGCGACGCGGCGCATCGGACCGAGCTGATGGATCGCCTTAAGGCGGCCTCCATCCCCACGGCCATTTATTACCCCAAGCCGCTGCACCTGCAAAAGGCCTTTGCCGACCTGGAGTACGCCCGGGGTTCCTTCCCGGTGTGCGAAAGCGTGGGCGAGCGCATCTTCAGCCTGCCCATGCACCCGTATCTTGCCGAGGCGGACCAGGAAACCATCGTCAAGGCGCTCAAGGGGTAGGAATGGCTGAAGGGCGTTTTGCGACCCTGCTCCGGCTCGGCAAGCCCGTGGTTGCCGGTCTGGCCCTGGCCTATATGGTCACGGCCTTCGTGGACCGGCCCGCCCCCGTGCATTTCCAGCCGGAGAACCCTTTCAAGGCCCAGCAGACGGCCATTGTCGAGCCCCTGGTGGGGCTGGTGGTGGAGAAGAACGTCATGAAGCTCGGGTCGCCCTTGTCCATTACCCCCGCCCCGGCCGTGCCTGCGGAGAACCCGCTGGCCGTCCTGGAGCGGGAGGAGCGGCCCGCTGTCGTCAACGACAGCGCCAATGCTTCCGTGCAGCGGGGATCGGCCCAGGTCCCGCCCCTGGCCGCTCCCGGCCCTGGCAACGCGACCCCGTCGGTGCGTGGCGAAGTGGACACCGTGGCCGTGCCCCTGCCGGACCCGGCCGCGCAGTAGCCGGAGGTTTGCCACCCGGCGCATCCTCTGCTACACCGGGACCCCTGAACGACACCCCGGTCGGCCCGTCCGGCCAAAAGGAGATAACTATGATCAAAATGGAAACCAGCATGGGCGACTTCGTCATCGAGCTCGATTTCGACAAGGCCCCCAAGACTGCGGCCAACTTCCAGCAGTATGTGGAAGACGGTTTTTACGACGGTCTGATCTTCCACCGCGTCATCGACGGATTCATGATCCAGGGCGGCGGCATGGACGAGAAGATGAAGGAGAAGGCCACCCGCGCCCCGATCAAGAACGAGGCGGGCAACGGGCTCAAGAACAAGTGCTACACCCTGTCCATGGCCCGGACCATGGACCCGCACTCCGCCTCCTCCCAGTTCTTCATCAACGTCAAGGACAATCCGTTTCTCGACTTCAGCAGCGAAACCCCGCAGGGCTGGGGCTACGCCGTGTTCGGCAAGGTGGTGGAAGGCGCCGATGTGATCGAGGCCATCAAGGGCGTAGAGACCGGCCGCCACGGCTTCCATGACGACGTGCCGCTGACCCCTGTGGTCATCACCAGGGCGACCGTGATCGACTAGGCCCGGCAGAACAGGAAAGCAAGAAACGGACGTCCGTCAGGGCGTCCGTTTTCGTTTTTCAGGAGGCGAAATGGCTATTTGGCGATCATCACGCTGGAGGCCTTGACCATGGCGTTGACCTTGTCGCCGGCCTTGATGTTCATGCGTTCCACGGAATTCTTGGTGATGACGGAAACCACCTCGACGCCGGGGGCGATCTCGACGACGACCTCGGCGTTGACCATGCCGACGGTCACTTCCTTGACGGTGCCGGGAATCAGATTGCGGGCGCTCAGTTGCATGCCTTGCTCCTCATGGTTGTAGGGTGTGTGATGCCCCAAGGTATGGCGCCGCCCTGCCCTGGTATATGATAATGAGGCCCGGAGCCGCATTGTTGCTCGTCGCCGCCGGAAGGGGCGTGTTCGCGGCACGAGAAAAGGGCTGCCGTGGCAGCCCTTGCGATTGCAGATGCGAGGGAGCCTAGACCAGCAGATTCAGGCCGGTGTATGAGGTCTGGCCCTGCAGCCCCAGCAGGCCGCCGCCGTTGAACCAGGACTGGAGGCTGACGTTTTCCTGGCACCACCAGGCCATGGATTGGAGCTTGAGATTCTGGGCGTATTGCGTCTGGGTCAGTTTCGAATCGGCCGTGGACGTCAGCTTGCCGAGCTGGACGATGTCGTAGAATTCGCCGACCACGTCCGGATTGTCCTCGAAATATTTATCGATGATCTCCTTGTCCTTGGTCCCGGAGGCCACGGTCACCTTGCCGGTGTCCGCGTCATAGGACATGGACAGTTCCTTGGTCACGTCCACGCCCAGCTTCTTGAGGTCGGCCATGACCTTCTCGTCCCAGGTCTCGCCGAGTTCCTCGCGGTAGTCCTCCACGTCCTGGAACGAGAGCTTGCCGTCGTCCCCCTTGGGGACCTTGGACAGGAGCGAGAGGATGTCGCTGCCCAGGCTGGTGGTCGTGCTGGTGGCCGTGCTGGTGGACTGGCTGGTTTCCCTGGCCTGCTCGAAGAGCGCCTTTTCTTCACTGGCCGCCTGGAGCAGCTTGTAGGTGGCCGCGTATCCGGAGCTGATGGAGGATATGGACATGGTCGTTTCCTGCCGTTGGTGGTTGTCAGCAATATTTTCCCACCATGCAGGGAAGCACGAACCGTGCCAGGCCTGGATTTTGGGACCCGTGGCGGGGCGGCGGCGTTTAGCGGAGAGGTTCTCGCCGCAAGAGGAAGCGCTTGCCCAGATTCGTCAGAGCGAGGGCCTGGAGGAGGCAGAGTAGCGGCTCCAACGGAATGCGGAACCGGCTACCGCCCACGCCGCCCAAAGCTGTGATGCCGATGAAGTATGCCACGGTAAGGAAGGCGAGCAACGCAAACCTGGGATTCCGGGCTGTCATGAGGAATAGCCCGTAGAGAGCCAGAAGCAGGGCGGGGAGCGCCGAGGCTGCGGCAGTCATGCGCGCTGTGCCGGGGTCGATGCCGACCAGGCGTGCCAAGTGTGCGCTGCCGTTGCCCAGCAAGGTGGCCGTGATGTTGCGCAGGAGATGGCGGACAAAGGGGCCGGGGTTGTCCCGGAGAATGCCCATGGCTGTTTCCATATAGATGCTGTTCAGTGAGCGGTGCGGTTCGGGCCAAGGTTGTTCGGCGAACTGCCGTTGGGCATCAGCCAGCAGGCGGTTCCTGATGCGCTCGTGCGCAACTGCATATTCTCCGCCATCCTTGATGGCCAGCGTGCCTGCGGCCTGATAGCAGAGCAGGTTGACGCCGGCGATGTCCGAAAGGGTGAATTGACCGGTAAGGGTGTGGTTGCGTGCCATCCATGCAGACGGAGCCAGGGCGAAGACGACAAGGAAGGCAAGGGTGGGGGCCACGCGCCTGCCGGGCAGACACAGGAGCAGGGCGAGGCAGGCCGGGAGAAAAAAATAGACCCCGATGGGTCGGACCAGGGCTGCGCCACTGCTGAGAATCGCAGCCACAATGACGGGACGTAGGGCTGAGGATGGGGCTTCGAAAGCGCAGCCCAAGGCAAGTATCGCGCCCGTTGTCAGGGAGGCGAACAGGATTTCGCTGAGCAGGAAGTTGGGATAGAGGCAGAGCAGGAAATTGAGGCTGGCCAGGGCGCCCGTTGCCAGGGCAACGCCGTTGCCGAACCGGGGCGCGGACCAGCCTGCGACGAGCAGGGCCATTCCCAGTGCCAACAGGTGCTGGAGGAGGACAACGCCGATGAGGCCCCAGCCCAGGAATGTGTTCAGGGCGATGAAGAGCGGATAACCCGGCGTGCGCACGGTGTCGGGACCTCCGCCAGCGTTGAGGAACAGGCCGTGTTTCAGTAGGCTTCGGGCGGGCTCTATGTAGGAGGAGGAATCCGGGAGCCATTGGGGTTCGCCGCCGAGCTGCCACCACAGCAGCAGTCTCAGGGCTGCCGAGAGCGCCAGTATTAGCGTCCCGATCAGGGCGATTTGGCGAGGGGGCGGCGATTGGGGCACAGCGTATCCATCATGGAGTTTGGCCCATAGTGAATCATACTTGCCAGGCTTTGTCATCAGTCGCTGGGCACGAAAAGGCCGTCCGGAACGGACGGCCCTTTGGAGTCGCCGGGTTGCGTCTACCCGCCCAGGTAGGCCTTCTTGACCTCGGGGTTTTCCATCAGCCGGTCGCACGGGCCTTCGGCCACGATCTCGCCGGTGTCGATGACGTAGCCCCGGTGGGCGAAGGAGAGCGCCAGTTTGGCGTTCTGCTCGATGAGCAGGATGGTCATGCCCTCGGCGTTCAGCTCCTTGAGCGTGCGGAACATGTCGTACATCAGCAGCGGGGCCAGGCCCATGGACGGCTCGTCGAGCATGATGAACCGGCAGCCGGACATGAGCGCGCGGCCCACGGCCAGCATCTGCTGCTCGCCGCCGGAGAGCGACTCGCTGCGCTGCTTCTTGCGCTCGTCCAGGCGGGGGAAGAGCTTGTAGACGCGCTGGTAGTCGCGGTCGATGTTCGCCTGGCCGTCCTTGCGGGCGTAGGTCGCCAGCTTGAGGTTTTCCTCCACGGTCAGGTTGCCGAAGATGTGGCGGCCTTCGGGCACCAGGGCCATGTGCAGGTCCGAGACGATCTTGTCCGGGCTCATGCCCAGGATGGACTGGCCGCGAAAGCGGATGTCGCCCTTGACGATCTTGGGGGCCTCGGGGGGGGGCAGCTGGGCCACGGACATGAGGGTGGTCGACTTGCCCGCGCCGTTGGCGCCGATGAGCGTGACGATCTCGCCCTCGCCCACGGTGAAGCTGATGCCGTGCAGGGCCTCGATATTGCCGTACTTGACGTACAGGTCGGTGACTTCGAGAAGGGGAGTGGTCATATGTTGTCGTCTCCGAGATAGGCCTTGATGACGGCCGGGTTGGACTGGATGTCTTCTGCCGTGCCCTCGGCGATGGTCGAGCCGAAGTCGATGACCTTGATCCACTGGCACAGCGAGGTCACGACCTTCATCTGGTGCTCGATCATCAGGATGGTGATTTCGAAGTTCTCGTGAATCCAGCGGACCAGCTTGATCAGGTCCTCCACGTCGGCGGAGTTCAGGCCCGCCGCAGGCTCGTCGAGCAGGAGCAGCTTGGGCCGGATGGACATGGCCCGGGCTATCTCCACGCGCCGCTGCAACCCGTAGGGCAGGTTCTTGGGCAGTTCCATGGCCACGTCGGTCAGCGACATGGCGTCGAGCAGCTCCTGGGCGATCTCGAGGATGCGCGCTTCGCGCTTGCGGAACTTGCGGCCGCGCAGGATGGAATCCCAGACCGAGTAGCCCATGCGGTAGTGCTGGGCGATGCGGATGTTGTCGAGCACGGTCATGTCGTGCCACAGCCGGATGTTCTGGAAGGTCCGGGCCACGCCCAGCGAGGTCACCTGGTGCGGCTTGAGCCCGGCGGTGGGCGTGCCGTCGAAGGTGATGGCGCCCTCGGTGGGCTGGTAGAAGCCGGAGATGAGGTTGAAGATGGTGGTCTTGCCCGCGCCGTTGGGGCCGATCAGCCCCATCAGCTCGCCGCCCTTCATCTCCACGTTGAACTCGGACACGGCCTGCAGGCCGCCGAAACGCTGTGTGAGGCCGTCAATTTTGAGAAGCGACATGACGGCCCCCTATTTGAACGTGTAGTATTGCTTGAGTTTCGGGAACACGTCCGACAACTCCTTGTTGCCCATGATGCCCTCGGGCCTGAACTGCATGATCAGGATCAGGAGCAGGGGGATCAGCACCCACTTGATGACGCCCGCCGACGGTTCCCAGTCCGGGAAGATCAGCGTGGCCGGGGCCAGCAGGACGTCCATGAGCGCCTGGGAGCGCAGCACCTCCATCAGTCCGGTGAAGACCACGGCCGAGATGACCGCGCCCGAGAGCGAGCCCATGCCGCCGAGATAGACCATGACCATGGCCTCGGTGGACTTGAGGATATTGAAGGATTGCGGGTTGACGTAGCCGACGATGTGGGCGAACAGGCCGCCCGCGCAGCCCGCCAGGCCGGCGGAGATCATGAAGTTGACCAGTTTGATCTTGTTGGTGTTCACCGACATGATTTCGGCCGCCACCTCGTCCTGGCACACGGCGTTGACGCCCTTGCCGTAGGTGGAGGTGATGAAGCGGCGGATGACCCAGATGGTGAACGCGGTGAACGCGATGACCCAAAAGAGCATCCACGGGATGTCGGCCAGGTCCTTCATGGCCCAGACCGTGTCCTTCATGCCCTGGAACCCGCGCGAGCCGCCGATGAAGTCCATGTTCTCGATGGCCGAGATGACCATGTAGTTGACGGCCAGGGTGATGATCGCCAGGTAGTCGTCGCGGGTCTTGAAGGCCGGGACGGCCACCAGGATGGAGACCAGGGAGGCCACCGCGCCGCCTGCCAGGATCATCAGCGGAAAGGCCAGGAAGGCCAGGGACCCGGGCAGCAGCGGTCCGCCGAAGTTCTTGCCGAAGAAGAAGACGGACAGGATGGACGTGATGTAGGCCCCGGTGCACATGAAGGCGGCGTGCCCGCAGGTGAATTCGCCCATGTTGCCGTTGACCAGGTTGAGCGAGGTGGACATCATGATGTTGATGCCCACGTACATGAGCACGGCCTGGATGTAGTTGTCGATGATCCGGTACTGGGCCAGGACAAGCAGGACCAGGGCCAGGGCCGCCATGATCACGTTGAGAGAATATTTCTTCATGGATCGTTCTCCCGACTAGATCTTGGTGGACTGCGGCATGCCGAACAGTCCGGTGGGCTTCATCCACAGGATGATCAGCAGGATGGTGAAGGCGAAGAGGTCGCGGTAGGTGGACGGGAAGACCGTGACCACGCCGACCTCGATGAAGCCGAGCAGAAAGCCGCCGTAGAACGCGCCGCGGATGTCGCCGATGCCGCCGACCACGGCCGCGATGAACGCCTTCCAGCCGATGATCATGCCCATGAAGGGTTCGAGGATCGGGTAGGACATGGCGAAGAGCAGCCCGGCCAGCCCGGCGAAGCCCGAGCCGAGGATGAAGGTGAAGACGATGATCTGGTCGATGGGGATGCCCATGAGCGGGATGGCGAACTTGTCGTAGGAGATGCCGCGCATGGCCATGCCGATCTTGGTCCTGGTGACGATGAAGTTCAGGAAGGCGAAGACCGAGATGGCGGCCACGATGACGATGACCTTGAGGTTGGTCATGGTCACGCCGCCGAAGTGCCAGATGGTCTTTTCCACAAGCTCGGGAAATTTGAGCCGACTGGCGCCGAGCACGGCCAGGTTGCCGTATTCGAGGACCAGCCCGCACATGAGCGCGGTGATGACCACGTAAAGGCGGTGCGCGCCCTTGCGCCGCAGCGGGCGGTAGGCGATGCGCTCCAGGGTGACGCCCACGCAGGCGGTCAGGGCCATGGTCAGGGGCACGGCGAAGAGGAAGGTGACCAGGGGCGAGAGGCCGAGGATCGGCCCGAGCAGCAGCCCGGCCACGAAGAAGGCGATGTAGGCCCCGACCATGAAGATGTCGCCATGGGCGAAGTTGATCAGCCGCAGCACGCCGTAGACCAGGGTGTAGCCCAGGGCGATGAGCGCGTAGAAACTTCCCCATTGCAGGGCGTTCAAGATATTCTGGATGATGAAGTCCACGATAGTTCTTCCTGAGAAAGGCTTCGGGTTAGATGGCGCGGGCGGCGCCCGCGTCTTCGCAAAAGGGCGGGGGCCTTTCGGTCCCCGCCCCGTTACGTTTGGCTTAACAGGTGGTTACGGGCAAACGGACTCTTCAAAGACGAATTCGCCCTGGTCCGAGATCTTGACGACCACGGCGCACTTGATCGGGTCGCCCTGCTCGTCGAACTTGGAGGAGCCGGTGATGCCGTCGAAGGACTTGATGGAGGCCAGGCCGTCGCGGATCAGCTTGCGCATCTCGACCGGGTCGGACACGACCTTGCCCGCGTTCTTGATGCCTTCCATCAGCAGGCCGATGGAATCCCAGGTCAGGGCGGCGTAGTCGGCCGGGACGGTGCCGTAGGCCTTCTCGTAGCGGTCGATGAAGACCTTGGTGGCGCCCTGGGCGCCGGCGGCGGCGTAGTGGGTGGAGAAGTAGTTGCCGTAGCACTGCTCGCCGCAGAGCTTGACCAGGTCCGGGGTGCCCCAGGCGTCGGAGCCCATGAAGGGTCCCTTGTAGCCGAGGTCGCGCGCCTGCTGAACGATCAGGGCGACCTGGTTGTAGTTGTCCGGGACGAAGATGAAGTCCGGGTTGGCGGCGATGATGGTGGTCAACTGGGCGGAGAAGTCCTGGTCCTTGGTGCCGTGGGACTCGAAGGCCACGACCGGGCCGAGGTTCTTGGCTTCCCAGGAGGACTTGAAGATTTCGGCCAAACCCTTGGAATAGTCGTTGGACACGTCGAAGAGCACGGCGGCGGTCTTGGCGCCGAACTTCTTGGCGGCGAAGTCGGCCACGACCGGACCCTGGAACGGATCCAGGAACGCGGCGCGGAAGACCCACGGACGGTCCAGGGTGGTGTTGGGGTTGGTGGACCACGGGGAGATCATGGGTACGCGGTTGTCGTTGCAGGTGCCGCCTGCGGGCACGGCCTGCTTGGACGAGTTCGGGCCGATGATGGCCACGACCTTTTCCTGGTCGATGAGCTTCAGGGCCACGTTGGTGGCGGATTCGGCCTTGGACTCGTTGTCCATGTAGACGAATTCCAGTTTGTACTTCTGGCCGCCGACATCCAGGCCGCCGGCATCATTGATGTCCTTGAGGTACATCTCGGCCGCGTTCTTGGAGCCTTCGCCCACTTCCGGGATGTCGCCGGTCAGGGGCAGGTTGAAGCCGATCTTGATGGTCGAGGGTTTGTCCTCGCCGCAACCGGCCAGCAGGAAGGCGCAGCCGACGAGCATCAGGCAGAAAATGCCAGCACGTTTCAGAAAAGTTTTCATCAATTTCCTCCTCTCATGGGAATTACAGCGATCTGCCGCATAAACAATCTTAGCCAATACACGAAAGGCCGCGCAAGTAAAAGGGGTTTCAAGCATTACATTTTTGCAAATGGGTTGATCCACAAGAATAAAGTTCGATGAAGTCGATGAATGGCGGGGGGAATTTCGCTCGAAAAGAAAATCCGGCGAAGTAAAATTTTCATAAATGTCAATCGCCGACAAGGCGCGGGTGCCCGATCCCGGCCAGGGGCCGGAAACGGCGAACCGGACATGGCCGCTCCTGCCGCGAAAGAGGGATGAGCGGGGCTATCGCCCGGGCAGGGCGATTTTTTCCGCCAGGAAGGCCAGGACCCGGTTGACGCACTCGGTCAGCGATTCGTTGGCCGAATCCAGGCGCAGGTCGGGGGTTTCGGGGCGGTCGTAGGGCGAACTGACCCCGGTGTAGTTCTTGATCTTGCCCGCGCGGGCGAGTTTGTAATAGCCCTTCACGTCCCGGGATTCGCAGACCTCCACCGGGCAGTCCACGTGGATCAGGTGGAAGTCGCCCGGCGCGTGCAGGGAGCGCAGCTTCTCGCGCACGGCGCGGTCGGGCGTGATGAAGGCGCACAGGCAGATGATGCCCGCGTCCATGAACAGCTTGGTCATCTCGGTGATGCGGCGCAGGTTTTCGGCCCGGTCTCCCGGCGAAAAGGAGAGGTCGCCGCACAGGCCGTGGCGGACGTTGTCGCCGTCAAAGGTGTAGACGTTGGCCCCGAGATCGAAGAGGCGCTTCTCCACGGCGTGGGCGATGGTGGACTTGCCCGCGCCCGAGAGCCCGGTGAACCACAGGGTCGCGGCCCGGTAGCCGCTGCGCCGTTCGCGGTCTTCCCGGCAGACGTCGCCGCGAAACTTGCAGGTGTACTTATTCTTTTCCATCGGGTCCTTCGCTTGCCGGCGTTTCCCGCCCGGCATTCTTGGCGGTTTCCTCGTCGCGCAGGGCGCGGCGCAGGACCTTGCCGACCATGGTCTTGGGCAGTTCGTCGCGGAACTCCACCTGGCGCGGAACCTTGTAGCTGGCCAGCTTTTCGCGACAGTAGGCGATGACGTCGTTGCGCGAGAGCTGCTCGCCCTTCCTGACCACCACGTAGGCCTTGACGATCTCGCCGCGCGTCTTGTGGGGGATGCCCACGCTGACCGCCTCCTCGATCTGGGGATGGGTGTGCAGCACCTCGTCGATCTCGCGCGGATAGATGTTGTAGCCGCCGGAGATGATCAGGTCCTTCTTGCGGTCCACGATGTAGAAGTAGCCGTCCTCGTCCATGGTGGCGATGTCGCCGGTGTAGAGCCAGCCGTTGCGCAGCACGTCGGCCGTGGAGTCGGGACGGTTGTAGTAGCCCTTCATCACCTGCGGGCCGCGGATGACCAGCTCGCCCCGCTTGCCCGGGGGCAGGGGGTCGCCGCCCACGACCATGTCCACGATCTTGGCGTCGGTGTCCGGAAAGGGAAGGCCGATGGAGCCGTTCTTGCGCACGCCGAGGATGGGGTTGAAGTGGGTGACGGGCGACGCCTCGGTCAGGCCGTAGCCTTCGGCTATTTCGGTGCCGGTGCGGTCGGCGAACTGCTTCATGTGCTCCACGGGCATGGGCGCGGAGCCGGACACGCAACAGTTGATGGACTGGAGGTCGAACTTGTCCACGTCCTTTTGCTGGAGGAGCGAGATGTAGAGCGAGGGCGCGCCGGGGAAGACCGTGGGCTTCAGCTTCTGGATGCCCTTGAGCACGTCGAGCGGCACGTAGCGCGGGAAGGGGGCCAGGGTGGCGCCCATGCTGGTGGGCCAGGTCAGGCAGGTGGTCATCCCGTATATATGAAAATAGGGCAGGATGCCGAGAAAGGTCTCCTTCTGCTGGCCCAGGGTGTGGATCATGGACTGGCACTGTTGCAGGTTGGCCCCGAGGTTGAAATGGGTGAGCATGCACCCCTTGGCCACGCCGGTGGTGCCGCCGGTGTACTGGAGCAGGGCCATGTCCTCTGGGTCCACGCGCTGGTCGGTGTAGGCCTCCTTGCCCCGGAGCAGGTCCTTGAAGGGCAGCACGGCCTGGCCGTCGAAGGGCGCCCGGGGCGAATTGCGGTCCTTTTTGGCCTGGAGCCTGTAGAGCAGGTTCAGGGGGAACTTGAGGCCGTCGGCGATGGAGGTGACGAAGAATTTTTCCACCGGTATGGCGTCGCGCAGCTTTTCGAGCTTGGGCCAGAGCAGATCGAGGGTGATGCAGCAGCGCACGCCCGCGTCGTTGAACTGGTGGACGATCTCGGTCTCCATGTACAGCGGGTTGGTCATGACGCCCACGGCCCCGGCCCGGAGCACGCCCCAGAACGCCATGATGGTCTGGGGCAGGTTGGGCAGCATCAGGGCCACGCGGTCGCCCCGGCGGACCCCGGCCCTGCGCAGGTTGGCCGCGATGATTTCGGTTCGCGCCTTGAGCCTGTCGTAGGTGATCGACCAGTTCTTGAAGACGATGGCCGTTCGTTTGGGGTATTTGTGGGCCGCCCTGTCCAGGAACTTGAACAGGGGGATCTTCTCGTAATCCAAAGTGGCGGGAACTTCCGGATCGTAGGCCTTCAGCCAGGGACGGTCGATGGTCTCCATGCAGCATCCTCAATGCGGTATTGTCTTCGTCCGGCGAAGACTCGTGGGAAGGTATATGAGGCGGGGGTCCGGGTCAATATGCCGTGTTTGAAACAGGAGGCCGCACGCCGGAGTTTTGACGTGGGGGCGGGCCGGACTGCGCGGGCGTTGCCGGGTTGCCTTCGGGGTCCTGGTTGTGGCGGCATGGAAAAAGTGTTTTCAGACGGCGTGTTGCGTTGGTAGAAGGCAGGGCGGGTGCGGGCGCGCCCGGCGTTTGGCAGACATATTGCATTTTGTCGGGGGCGCACTTTCGGCGGCGGCAGGGTTTGCCGACCATGCCGCTAAAGTATTTTGCCGTATGTGCCGATTATTCAGTATGTCAACGATCGGTGCCGTTCGGGTACAACGGGGGAAACCGGGGCTAATGCCTCAGAATCGTTGCCAGTAGGCCGGTTGACAGGGTGCCAGTGCACGAATAGAGTGGTAGGATCAGCGCTGGAAAACCCCTTTGGGTCGCGAATGAATCATTGACCGAGCGAACGGACGAGGGGTTCGATGCAAGAACACGTTGCCAACGGAAACACGAAAATGCTGATTACCGACGGGCTGTATCTCAAGCCGAGCAAGTCCACGCGCGTTCTTGCCATCTTGGATGCCCTGTCCAGGGATTCGAGCCTGTCCCAGTTCGAACTGGGGAGACAGCTCAACCTGTCGGGGGCCATGGTCAATCAGTATCTGAAGCACCTCCAGTCCACCGGCCTGGTGGAGTTCCTGCCGGTCAACGGCAAGAGCTACCGCTACGCGCTCACGGACCGGGGGCAGCAGTCCCGGCGGGAGATGTTCTCCGACTATTCCTCGGAGACCGTCCGCCTCTACACCACGATCAAGGATTTCGTCCTGGACAAGCTGTCGGGCCTCCGGGACCAGGGAAAGCGGCGGCTCGCGCTCTTCGGGGCGGCGGAGACGTGCGAGGTCGTGCTTTCGGCTCTCAGGTACACGGATTTCAAGGTGATGGGTCTGCTGGACAACGACAAGAGGAAACAGGGGCAGATTTTCAACGGGCATGTGGTTTCCGCGCCGCATGTCCTCGATCACGTCGATTGCGACGCGGTGGTCATCACCTCGTTCGGCAAGCAGACCGAGATCTACGAGCAGCTCAAGCCGTACTCCGAAAAGCGCGGGTTCCAAATCGTGAGATTCTGACATGACGCACAAAGATTGCATCACGCTGCGCTCCGGCGTCGCCATCGGCCGCAGGCACCCCTGCTTCATCGTGGCCGAGATAGGCAACAATCACCAGGGCGAATTCGATGTGGCCCGGCAGATGATCGACGAGGCGGCCAAGGCGGGCGTCCAGGCGGTCAAGTTCCAGAAGAGGGACATGGAGGCGCTGCTGACCCGCGAGGGGCGGGCGGCCCCGTATACCGGCCGCAACAGTTTCGGCCCCACCTACGGCGAGCACCGCAACGCGCTCGAACTGTCCATCGACCAGATGGCCCGGCTCAAGGAGCACAGCGAGTCCCTGGGGCTGGTCTTCTTCGCCTCGGCCTGGGACGAGCCCAGCCTGCGCCAGATCCTGGGCCTGGACGTGGAGCTGCTCAAGATCTGCTCCGCCGACCTGGTCAACGTGCCTCTGGTGCGCAAGTACGCCCTGGCGCATATCCCGATCATCCTGTCCACGGGCATGTCCTCCCTCGAGGACATCGACGTGGCCGTGGGCGAAATCCGCGCCAACCACGACCAGGTGGTGCTGCTGCACTGCAATTCCACCTATCCCTGCCCCGAAGACCAGATCGGGCTGCCGGTCATGGACGCCCTGCGCGACCGCTACCGGCTGCCGGTGGGCTACTCGGGCCACGAGAAGGGCATCGGCCCGAGCGTGGGCGCTGCCGCCCTGGGCGCGTGCGTCGTCGAGCGCCACTTCACCCTGGACAAGACGCTCAAGGGCACGGACCACCAGGCCTCCCTGGAGCCCGATGAACTGGCCCGGATGGTGACCATGATCCGCGAGGTCGAGCGGGCCATGGGCGTCAAGGGCAAGAAGGTATTTCCCGAGGAGCAGGCTGCGGCCAAGAAGCTGCGCAAGTGCATCGTTTTCTCCCGCGACCTGCCCGCCGGCCACGTGCTGGCCGAGGCCGATCTGACCACCCGCAGCCCGCGCGTCGGCGTGTCGCCGGTGCACTGGGACGAGGTCATCGGCGCCACCGTCAACCGCCCGGTCAAGCACGAGGAGCCCGTGCAGTGGGACACCCTCAGCCTGGCCCAGGCCGAGTGCGCCGGGGCGGCGTCCTCCTAGATTGCGACGACTTCCATGCGTGTTAGGAAAACCGCCGTCCCGACTGCACGGGGCGGCGGTTTTTCCTGGCGAAGGGGAAGAAAATCATTTCTCTGCATCCGCAGCGATGGTAGGCACAGGAAAGTCGTGCGATCCGCGCAAGGAGGGGCTATGAGCCAACAGGATATCTTGCTGGAAACCGGTACCAACGAACTGGAGATCATCGAGTTCTTCATCAGGGAGCAGGGCGATGGCGCGGTGGAGACCCAGTATTACGGGGTCAACGTGGCCAAGGTCCTGGAGGTGGTCGAGGCCCCGGAGGGGCTGACCGGCTCCGAGGCCGCGTCGCACCCGAGCTTCCTGGGCACGATCCCCCTGCGCGACCTCATCCTGCCGGTGGTGGACCTCAGCGTCTGGCTCAAGCTGCCGCGCGCCAAAAGCGTCAACGAGCCGATCATCGTCACCGAATTCAACGGAATGATCACCGGATTTCTGGTCAGCGGGGTGACCCAGATCCACCGGGTCAACTGGAAGGAAGTGGAGCCGCCGAGCAAGTACGTGGCGAGCATGGCCACCAACTGCATCACCGGTACGGTCAAGATCCGGGACCGGTTCGTGCTCATGCTCGACCTGGAGCAGGTGCTGGCCGAACTCGACGAGTCGGGCAGCACCCAGGCCAACCTCTCGAACGTCGTTTCGGACGAGCGCTACCATGCGCTCATCGCGGACGACTCCACCTCGGTGCGGGAACTGCTGCGCAAGAATTTCACCAACGCCAATTTCGAGGTGACCATGGCCAGCGACGGCTCCGAGGCCTGGCACCGGCTGCTGGAGATCAAGGCCCGGTCCCAGCAGGAGGGCAAAAGCCCCCTGGACTACCTCAACGTCGTGGTTTCGGACGTGGAGATGCCTCAGATGGACGGCTACACCCTGACCCGGTCCATCAAGGAGGACCCGGTACTCAGGGTGCTGCCCGTGACCCTGTTCTCCTCGCTCATCTCCAAGGCCGTGCTGCACAAGGGCAAGGCGGTCATGGCCGACGCCCAGGTGACCAAGCCGGAGTTCAACGGCCTGACCGAGAAGGTGCTGGATCTGGTCCGGGGCTGGCCGTCGCCCGCCTGATCCGGGTCTAGCCCTTCGCCTCGCTGATGCACTTGCGCAGGGTGCTGACGCCGCAGGAATGCTGCTGGATGACCGGCACGTTCATTCCGCGGGCGGCGGCGATGACGTCCTTGCGCGCCTTGTGCGACACCTTGTTGGTGAACAGCACCACGAAATCCACCGACCCGAGGGCTCCGGAAATCTTGCGCTCCTTGCCCGTGAAGTGCTTGAGCGTCACGCCCTGGCTCAGAGCCTCGTTCATGTAATCCCTTTTCAGCCTGTCCATTCCGCCGATAAGCGCCGCGCACATGGTTTCCCTTCCTTTGTTGAAATTGAAAATCGTTTTCAATAAATAGCCGTGCCCCGGAAAGGTGTCAACAGGAAAGATGGAGAAAAGCGGGTGCGGACGAGTCGCGCGCC